>CAZSXX010000070.1:8780-15084 GCA_964611245.1 uncultured Verrucomicrobiota bacterium
CGATATTCCGCCAAGCAGACAACGTCATTCATCCTGAAACGGGAGATCGCGGTTCTTCGCCGCCTGATTTGCGACGGATTGCTCCAAATTACTGCTGCAGAGCCGGGCGGTGGGTGGGGCTGACAAAAAACTCGCATTTGTTCAGCCAATGAAATCCGGATTCCTCGCCGCCTCGGCCTTCACCCTTTTCAAAGAGCCGGTCGTGACCTTCTGAACCAACTCGGCTCGCGCGCGGGCGCATGAGTGGGCGATAAAAAGATGGATGTCGTCGGCGACGGAACAGGCCTTGATAAGTGCGCCATTTTAAGTCTCAACAATTCCGCGGCTGTGGGCGTGAAGCCCGTCCCTGATGCCATCGCCCCACGCCGCCGCCCGGCTCGTCGTGGAGCCCACAGGTGCGGCCCGCCTTCAGCTCCAACCGGATTCTCCGAAGCTCCGCAGGGTTAAACCGACCAGCCGTCGCGGTAGGCCCGGCGGAGGAATTGGTTGGCCTCTGGCAGGTTCGTGAACTCGAACTTTTTGGCGTCCCACGCGAGTTTGACCGTGGTCAGCTTTTCGCGCAGTTGCGTGCGGAGGGCGACGTTCCCGAGCAGGATGGTCTCCGTCAACGGGCCGGCCCAATCAAAATTGGACCCGGCGGGCGCCCCGCCCTTGCAGGCGTCGATCCATTCTTGGTAATGGCCCGGCGAGCGGGCCAGCTTGCGGGGCGGCTCTCCATATTCGGTTGCCAACTTCTCTGGAAACAGCCGCCATTTCCGCCAATCGCTGAGGATGACCCCCTTCTCGCCCATCAGCAGCAGGCCATTGTCCCCCATCACATCGTTGTCGCGGATCTGCTCGGGGCGCGGCGGGCGCAAGCCGCCGTCCCACCACACCAATTTCACCGCGGGCGCCCCGCCCACCGCCGGAAATTGGAACGTCACCATGGATCCCACTGGGTAGGTCTCCGTGTTGACCCGCGTGGACGAAGCCTCCACGCTCGAGGGCGAACCCAGCTTGAGCGCCCGAAACACCGGGTCGAAATAGTGGCAGCCAATGGCGCCCAACGCGCCCGTGCCAAAATCCCACCAGCCGCGCCATTTGGCCGGGAGATAAGCCGGGTGGTACGGCCGCGCGGGCGCCGGCCCGAGCCAGAGGTCCCACTCCAGGGTCTCCGGCGTGGCGGGCCTGTCCGTCGGCCGGCCGATGCCCTGCGGCCAATACTCCTCGAACAGCCCCCGCGACGGGCGGTCCGTCCAGATGTGCGCCTCGCGGATCGGCCCCACCGCGCCATCGAGCACGAATTCCTGCACGCGGCGCGTCTCCTCGGTGGCTTGTGCTTGGTTGCCCATCTGCGTGGCCACCTTGGCCGCCCGGGCCGCCCGCGTCATCTCCCGGGCCTCCCACACGGAGTGTGTCAGCGGCTTCTCGCAATACACATGCTTGCCCCGCCGCAGCGCCGCCATCGAGGCGGGCGCGTGGTGATGGTCCGGTGTCGCCACAATGACGGCGTCAATCTCCCCGGATATCGTGTCGAACATCTTGCGGTAGTCCTTGAACGCCTTCGCGCCCGGGAACCGCTTGAACGTCCCGGCCGCGTGGCGCCAGTCCACGTCGCACAGAGCCACGATGTTCTGGCTTTTGAGCTGGTCGATGTCGCCCGCGCCCTGCCCGGCGATTCCGATGGCGGCGATGTTCAATTTTTCATTGGCCGCGTAGGTCCGGGCCGACCCCGCCCGCAAAATCGTGAAGGCGGCGGCCGCCCGCGCGGTGGACTCAAGGAAACGCCGGCGGGTGATCCATCCGGCCCGCGGCTTTGAGGGTGCTTTTTTCATTGTTGATTCCGGGTTAAAGTGAAGCTTGGGTCATGGTCAATGTTGCGTGATGAAACCCGCGTTGGCCCAGTCCGCAAAATCCTCGCGCGAACCATCGCCCGCGTCCATGGCCACCAGGCTGATCCGGCGGGAGCCCGCGGGGATCGGCACATCGAACCGCCACGCCGCGGACAGCGCCCGCATCACGGGGCTGGCCGCCGCCTCGATCCCGTCGATGAACACCTTGAACACCACGCTGGGATGTTTCGCGAGGTTGGAGCCGTGGTTCACGTCCACCACGTTTTCATCCGCGCCCGCGAGGGCCACAAAGCGCCGGTACTCAGGCTTCAGCTCGTACATCAGGACGCATGGCGCGTGCACCCCCATGCCATGCGCGTAAACCTGCCGGTTGACCTTCAAGGGTTGGCCAAGGTTGGACTGATTTCTCTGCGGCGCCCGGGTCTGCCCCGAATATCGGACGGCTCCGCCATACGTGTGGCCAAAACCGGCGTTGCGGACCGGCTTCAAATCTCCGATCGCGATGTCCGGCGTCGGCGGCAAGGGGCCCAGCCGCGCAAAATAGCCTTCCGATTCGAGGCACACCGCCCGCCCATTCTGAAAAGCCGAGGCCCTCAGTCGCGTCGTGTTCGTCACCACGAGGGGCTTCGCGTAACGGGTGGACGTGGCCGACGGCGTCGATCCGTCCAGCGTGTACCGAATTTCCGCCCCGGGTTGCATCGGCGCGGAAAGCGTGACGGTGACCGGCTCCTCAAACAGGTGCGGACGGGCGGTGATGCCCCACGGGGCGATGCGGACGGGGTCGAGGACGGCAGTTGCCTCCCATTTTCCGAGCCGGGCCAGCTCGGATTGAAAATGGATGGTGGGCGCCAGGTGTTTCTCAAAATGCTCGACCACCTGCTCGGTGTTGAGGTCGGGCGTGAAATTTCGCGCGGGGTCATATCCGGGATGCGCATCCGTCATGTCCCGCGCCAGGAGGCACTGCAGCCCCGCCGACATCATCGCCTTCAATCCCATCGGCTTGCCCAGCAGGCAAACCTGCGTGTGGAATCCAACATAGATCAGGTGCGTCAGCCCGTATTTTTGGCAGATCGCGTACACCTCCGCCTGCGTGTCCGGCATCAGGTCGGCCGCGCCAATGCGCAGCCCCGGGTGCATTCCATCCCACCCGTAATTCACCGCGCACCGCTCCGGGCCACACGCGCAGCCGCCCGCGTCCGGCGCCGGCGGGCATGTCACATCCACCACCAAAGGCGGCCGCGCCTCCGGCAACGCAAAGACCGCCTCCCGTTGGGGATGCCCGGCGTAATTCTCCACCACGTCGCTCGGGCAAAGCATCACGGTCATCCCAAGCCCGCGCGCGCCCTCCAGGGCCTTGTTGATCCGCGGGACCATGGCGTCGACCCGCATCGTCGCGGTTTTGCACCAATGGAAATTCCACACATCCACCGCGATGACGCCGACCCGTTTCGGGTCCACTTCCTCTTTCTGGATGAGAAGGCTTCCGTCGGCGGGATTCCGCCGCTGAAGCTCCAGCGTGATGGCGGAGGAGTGCCGCGCACCAAAGGCGGCGACGAGCGCCAGCAACGCGAGGATTCCCCGTGTCAAAATTCCATTCATGGCGGTTTGTCCGCCGTTTCATAGCGCTTGGGTTCCCTCCGGCAAAGCCCCGTTTTTGCTCCGCTCCGGCCGGCCATCTGGCCCGCCTCCCCCCGGAGCCTCGCGGTCCCGGGGGGGCGGCGGATTAATTCCCTGCCCCGCCGGCGACTAGGCAAAGCTCTCGATGACCGCGCCTTCGAATATCTCGTTGATTTGGATCAGATAATTACTTGGCCGAGGAACTCATCCGGTGAAGCGGCATGCCAAGCAGGCTCCTGAAGGTCCGTAATTTCCCCCGGCCCCTGAGGCGAGACCGGATCAAAGAACCGGCAGTTTCCCGATTGGACAGGAGTCCCACCCGTGAGAGCTTTGCCCGCATGGAAGAAAACAAGGAAGTAGCGATAGGCTTATGGCGGGTCACACAGGAGAGGGTTGGATGAGGAAGAAAAGATGGTCGCCTTATGTGGCAGGGATCCTGATCGGTGTTCTAAGCTGGCTGGCATTCGCGACCGTCAACAAACCGATTGGCATCACCTCCTCGTTCGAAAACACCGCGGCCTTGGCTGCCAAGGGCGCCGCTCCGCAAATTGAAGGCAAAAGCTCCTATTATTCGTCCAAGGCCGAGAAAGGGGAGCCGCCGCGGATTGATTGGGAATGGATGCTGGTGGTGGGCGTGTTTGTCGGCTCCTATCTCAGCTCCAGGCTGTCGGGCGACCGCACAAAATCGAGCGTTCCCCGGCTTTGGGCCTGGAAATTTGGGCCCAGCGTCGGCGCGCGTTTCGCCGGCGCGTTCTTTGGCGCCGCCATCATGATGCTGGGCGCCCGGATCGCCCAAGGCTGCACCAGTGGCCATGGCATCAGCGGCGCGCTCCAACTCGCCCTTTCCAGTTGGATCTTCCTCCCAATCCTATTCCTCTCCAGCGTCGCCACAACTTTCCTGATTTTTGGCAAGGAGGGCCGCAATCATGTTTGAGTCCGCAGACAAGCTGATCCTCGGGTTGTTGACGGGGATCATTTTTGGCTTCCTGCTCCAAAAGGGCCAGGTCGCCAAATACCAAGTCATCATGGCCCAGTTCCTTTTCAAGGATTGGACCGTGGTGAAAATCATGGGCACCGCCGTGGCGGTGGGGTCCATCGGCGTTTACGGGATGAAGGAGCTGGGCTGGGTCCATTTGGAGGTGAAGCCCGCCGCCCCGGGCGGCTTGCTCCTCGGCGGGACGCTGTTCGGCCTTGGCCTGGCCGTGTTTGGCCTCTGTCCGGGCACCAGCGTCGCCGCCTGTGGGGAAGGCCAGCGTGACGCGATGGTCGGCGTCCTGGGCATGCTTGCGGGCGCCGGCGCGTACGTGGCCCTTTTTCAGCCCCTTCAAACGGTCATCAACGGCCTCGGTGATTGGGGCAAGGTGACCTTGCCTGAAATCTCAAAGATATCGCCTTGGCCCTGGCTCGCCGGCTTGGCCCTGGGTGTGGCGGTCCTGTTCGCCCTGCTGGAGCGGAACCGGCGTGAACCCAGATTGGGAGTCCCTGAATGAAAGATGGAATGCTCATTGTTGTCACCCTGCTCTGCTTTGTCGGATGCAGTTGTGTCGTCGGCGCTGCGGAGGACAAAGGACCTGTCCACCGCGTTGTTTTTGAGTTCGTCTCGGCAGATCCCAAGCTGGGCGAGTCCCTCCTCAACAATGTCGAAAACGTCCAGAAAGCCCTTGGGCCGGGCCTCGAAGTCGCGGTCGTGGTCCACGGCGAGGGCCTCGCCCTGCTCAAAGCGGGCACAAATCCGCTCGCGCAGCGGCTCGGCAAAATTTCCCAACCCCACGTTCAATTCCTTGCCTGCGAAAACACGATGAGGAGGAAGAGCGTGCGCAAGGAGGATCTCCTGCCCTTCGTCGCCACCGTTGACTCAGGGGTCGCGGAGGTGGTCCGGAGGCAAGGAAAGGGCTGGAGCTACATCAAAAGCGGAGGCTGAACAGAAACGAAACCATTATGCTAATCTTTGAACAGTTCCACACCCCCGGCATCGCCCAATTGTCCTATTTGATCGGCGACGACTCCAAAGGGGTCGCCGCCGTCATCGACCCCCGTCCGGACATCGAATGCTACCTCGAAAAAGCCCGCGAATACCGCGTGGGCATCACTCACATTTTCGAAACCCACATCCACGCCGATTTCCTGAGTGGATCGTTGGAATTGCGGCGCCGCTTGGGAACGCCCAAGATTTTCACCAGTGGCGCGGGTGGTTGGCATCACTATGGCTTCGATTGCGAAAAGGTGAAGGACGGCGACACCTTCACCTTTGGCGACAACCTGTTGACCGTCAGGCACACCCCGGGCCACACCCCGGAGCACATCTCCTTCGTCATCGCGGAGAAAAAAAGGAAGGACAGCCCCTGGGGCGTTTTCAGCGGCGACAGTCTGTTCGCGGACTCCGCCGGACGGCCGGACATCGTCGGCGGCGACAAGGAAGCCCGGGAGCTTTCGGAAAAGATGTTCGACATGCTGACCAACTTCTACGCCAAACTGGATGATGGCGTGACGATCTACCCCGGCCATGGCGCCGGGTCCTCCTGCGGGCCCGACATCGGCGACCGTCGCAGCACGACCATTGGCTTCGAAAAGAAGCACAACCCTTTTTTCCAGTTCCACGAAAAAGAGGAGTTCATTCAACACGTCAAATCCACGGCCACCCCGGTCCCCACCTATTATCAGCCCATGAAAAAGCTGAACCAGAAAGGGCCACCAGTTTTCGGGGGAATGCCCGCCGTCCCTCCCCTGCCCCCCAAATCGTTCAAGGAGGCCCTGCAAACCCGGGGCAACGTGCTCGTGGACACCCGGACGCTGCTGGGCTTCGGCGGCGGGCACATCAAAGGCGCCCTCAATATTGGCGCCCGGCCGGAACTGTC
>CAZSXX010000071.1:0-15026 GCA_964611245.1 uncultured Verrucomicrobiota bacterium
GCTGCGGCTGAAGACGATCCCGGCCAGGGAGATGATGGCAATTTCACAAGTGCCCCCGCCGATATCGACGATCATGTTGCCCGCGGGCTCGTGTACCGGCAGACCGACCCCGATGGCGGAAGCCATGGGCTGCTCGATGAGATACACTTCGCGGGCCCCGGCGTGCGTCGCCGAGTCTTTTACCGCCCGTCTTTCCACCTCGGTGATGCCCGAGGGAACCGCCACGACCACTCTCGGCGCAATGAGCTGCCGGTGGTGCACCTTCTGGATGAAATGGCGCAACATCGCCTCGGTGATCTCGAAATCCGCGATCACGCCGTCCTTCATGGGACGGATGGCGACGATGTTGCCGGGGGTGCGTCCCAGCATCCGTTTGGCCTCTTCGCCGACCGCAAGGACATTGGTGGTGCCCGCTTGAATGGCGACCACCGAAGGCTCACGCAGGACGATGCCCTGATCCCGCACATAAACGAGCGAGTTGGCCGTCCCCAGGTCGATCCCAATGTCGTTGGAAAACAGACCCTTAAGTTGCGCTAACATGAACTGTGCCTAGACACAAGCCCATTCAACGGGCGCAAGCCCTTGATGCCAAGACAAAAGTGAAATTTGCAACACTTTCGCGTCCGTTCCGAGTCGAGTGCGGCATTTCGGCAGGGAAAAATGGCCCACTTCCCCGATCGCCGCCGGTCAAAGCCAAGTGTGGCCCGGAAATCTCTTTTGCAGGATGGGTTTGTGCTTGGGGTAGACAGACTTGCGGTAGGCGGGCCAATCCCCGGTGGCTTCCAAGCGCTTTCCATCGGGGAAGGCGAGCCAAAGTTTGACCGGCGCGCGGCCCTCACAGACGCGGGGATGCTCGGTCCAGCCAAAGATTTCGTGGAGTTTGACCTGAAGCTCGGGAGGGTCGTCGGGCGCGTATTGGAGCTTGAGGCGTTTGCCGTCGAAGGACAGGATGGAGACCGGGGCCAATTCATCCAGCCACGCCATCCGTTCCTTGCCGAGTTCGGCTTTGAAGGCGGGTTCGATCGAGGCCGCCTGCGCTTCCTTGGCCAACGTCTGACCGCGAAAGGCGTCAGAGAGGCATTTGGCGATGCGGGACTGGTCGAAAGCGGGGAAATCCAATTCCGGCAGGGTGCGGGCGACAAAATTGGCCCGGTGGATGAGTTGTTTGACTGAGTGGTCAAAGTTTGGGCACTCAAAGTATCCCTTGAGATGCGCCTGGGCCAGGCAGCGGCCGGAGGCCTCCGGATCGACTTCGCCCTGGTGCTCATGCTCGATCAGCAGGTCGAGGAAACGGAGGAGCTTGATGGCGGCCACGCGCTTGTGGCCGCGGTCGTAAAGGTGCTCGACCGTGGATGACAAATGTTGGGGGAAGAGCTCGCGAATCCATTCGAGGCGCGACTCTGTGGCAAGGCCCAGGAGGGTCATGTTGCCGGTTCGGCCAGCGATCTCGCGGATCGACGCGGAGACGAAAAGGCGCGCCGAAACGACACTTTCGCGGGCAAGGGTGCCAGAACGGCCCTCGGTCAGGTCGCACTCCAAAGTCCCTTGGTCCCTTCGGACGCAAAGCTGGTCGACAAAGCCAGCGGTCAGGCAGATGGGAAGAGCGTCGATTTTTTCGTTGCGGACCGCCCGATCCAGCTTTTGCTGTTCGACGATGGCCAGGAGCTGCTCAAAGGTCTGCGCAACTTGGCGGGCCGTCTGGCCGTGGATGCCGTGACGGCGGCAGCTTTCGGGGCTGAAATTGTTCTTCCGGGCGAACTGGAACGCGCGCATCAGGGTGTAGAAATCCGAGACCTGGCTGGCCTCAAACAGTTCGCGGGATTCCTTGAGGTGATGATCGTCGCGGCCCAACCGCATCAGGAGGTCGCGGCCGCTGACCAAGGCGGCGCAGAGGGCGGCCTCCTGCACGCAGCCGCGCACGGAGGCTTCGACCAGCATGCGGGAGTAGCGCGGATGCATGGGCAGCCGGAGCATTTTTCGCCCAACCTCAGTCAGGTCGCTGTGCGCGGCGTCGGATCGGGGGGCGATGGCACCGAGGGTGGCGAGCAATTTTTCGGCGCGTTCGACCGCGGCGGGATCGGGCTTGTCGAGCCAGTCAAATTGGGCGGCGTGGCGGACGCCGAGGGAATGGAGGAGGAGGACGACCTCCGCGAGGTCGGCGCGCTGGATTTCCGGGGTGTTGCGTTCCGGGCGGTTAAGCTGGTTGCTCTCCGACCAAAGGCGGTGGCAGGTCCCGGGGGCGGTGCGGCCGGCGCGGCCTTTGCGCTGCTCGGCGCTGGCGCGGCTGATCTCCTCGATGAGCAGCGTGCCGACCCCGCGTTCGGCGTCATAGCGGGCGACTCGGGCCAGGCCGCTGTCCACCACATGGCGGACGCCGTCAATGGTGACGGATGTTTCGGCGACGTTGGTGGAGACAATAACCTTGCGAAGGTCGCTCGGCGCGAAGGCGCGATCCTGATCCTCCGGCGCAAGGTCGCCGTGGAGCGGGATGAAGTTGAGGCGCTCCGGGACGCTGATGGCGCGCGCGGCGTTGATGGTCTGGGTGATCTCCCCCATGCCGGGCATGAACACAAGGATGTCGCCGCGTTCGCCGGAGTTGACGATGCGTTCGACCGCCTGGGCGGCCTGCTCGGGAAATGGCTGGCGGTCGTCCAGTTCCAGGTAGCGGACTTCGACGCCGTAACTGCGGCCCTCGGAGATGAGGATGGGGCAGTGGTCGAGATATTTGGCGACCGGCTCGGCCTCCAGGGTGGCGGACATCACCATGATTTTGAGGTCGGAGCGGCGGGCCTTCTGGAGGTCCTTGACTAGGCCGAGGGCGACGTCGCTGAGAAGATTCCTCTCGTGAAACTCGTCAAAGAGGATGACGCCCACGTCGGCAATTAGGGGATCATCCTGAAGCCAGCGCAGGAGGATGCCCTCGGTCACGAAACAAATCCGGGTCCCCACGCTGGTGCGGTCCTCAAAGCGGATTTGATAGCCCACCTCCGCGCCCAATTTGACGTTGCGCTCCCAAGCGACCCGCGCGGCGACCGAGCGGGCGGCCACGCGGCGCGGCTGGAGGACCAGAATCATTTTGTCGCCCGCCAAGCCGGCGTCCCAAATCATTTGCGGCGTTTGGGTGGTCTTGCCGGACCCGGTGGGCGCGACCAGGACCAGCCGGTTGCCCTCGGTCAGGCGGCCGACAATCTCCGCGTGAATCTGCCAGATGGGCAGGGATTTTTCCATGGGCGGAGTATCGGATGGGTCGGGGCGATGGGCAAGCGGAGCCGAAAATCGAAGGTGGGGCGGCTGATGAAAACGGTTCGAACTTGTTGCGGGGGCGGTTCTGTGGCACTGCTAGCTGCGGATGACGAGCGAATTTGAGACGACCCGCAAGACGCACGAAAGCAAGCCGATTTACATTTCCTATGTGTTCTTCGTGGCGATGCTCGTTTTGGTGGGCTGGGGGCACCTGGCGACGCCGCTGCTGACGGTGCTGTTCTGCTATTTCGCGCTCAAGAAACTGCACTTCACGCAGAGCAAGGTGGTGGCGCTGCTCCTGTTCTTTGTGGTGATGGGCCTGGGTTTTTATGGCTTCGTCATGTTCATCAAAAACGCGATCGATGGGCTGCCGGAGATCGCCGAGAAATCGATCCCCAAGATGCTGGCCTTCGCCCAACACAACGCGATTGAGCTGCCGTTTGAGGACGTGGAAAGCCTGAAGGCGCTGACGATCGACACCGTGCGGCACCAGATGCGCTACCTGGGGAATTTCGCCAAGCTTGCGACCAAAGAGTTTGTGTTCCTGCTGATCGGGATCGTGGTGGCGTGCAGCCTGTTTTTCAACCCGACGCTGGATTTGGAGAAGGGGCGCCACCGAGTGAGCAACAACCTGTACTCGTTGACGTGCGACCAGATTGTGCGCCGGTTCCACACGTTTTATTTCAGCTTCGAGACGGTGATGGGGGCGCAGGTGATCATCGCCATGATCAACACGGCGTTCACCGCGGTTTTCACCTTGGCGGTGGACCTGCCTTATGCGCCGATCATCATTGGTGTCACGTTCCTGTGCGGCCTTCTGCCGATCATCGGGAACATCATCAGCAACACGGTGATCACGGGAATCGCGTTCACAATCTCGCCCAACCTTGCGATCACGGCGCTGGCCTTCCTGATCATCCTGCACAAGCTGGAGTATTTCCTGAACAGCAAGATCATCGGCAACCGCATCAAGAACCCGGTTTGGCTCACATTGCTGGGCCTGATCCTGGGCGAGCGGCTGATGGGGGTGCCCGGAATCATCCTCGCCCCGGTGGTGTTGCATTTCATCAAGATGGAATCCTCGCAGGTGGAGGTGCGGGCCCGGGCGAAACGGGCGGGCGTGGCCATTGCGGAGCCGCCGGGGGATTGACCGGCAACAAGTCCAACTCGGAACAACATGGAACAACTTAAAGAGTCTTTGGTGGAGGTCATCCGGCGCACGTCGGCGGAGATTCCGGACGACGTGCACGCCGCGATCCTGCGCTCGCTTGAGCAGGAGAAGAAAGGGACGATCGCGGAGTCGGCCATGAAGATCATCGACCGCAACATCGCCTTGGCCAAGGCAAAGTCGCAGCCGATCTGCCAGGACACCGGGACGATCATTTTTTACATCGACGCGCCGCTGGATCTGGACCAGATGGCGTTCGAGGAGGCGGCGCGGGAAGCGGTGAAGGCCGCCACGAAGAAGGGATACCTACGCCAGAACTCGGTGGATTCGCTGACTGGGGTGAACGACGGGACCAATGTCGGCCCGGGCTCGCCCGTGGTGCATTTTCATCAGCACCGCGGAAAAGAAACGAACGTGAAGCTGATCCTCAAAGGCGGGGGCTGCGAGAATGTCGGCGCGCAGTACTCGCTGCCGGCGGAGAAACTGAAGGCGAACCGGGATTTGGACGGCTGCCGCAAGGTCATCCTGGACGCGGTGTTGCAGGCGCAGGGCAAAGGATGTGGCCCGGGAATTTTGGGCGTGTGCATTGGGGGCGACCGCGCCATCGGCTATGAGTATTCCAAGCAGCAATTCCTGCGGCGGCTGGAGGACCGGAATCCGGTGGCGGAACTGGACGCGCTGGAGCAGGACATTTTGAAGACGGCCAACGATTTGGGGATCGGCCCGATGGGATTCGGGGGAAAAACAACATTGCTGGGCGTCAAAATCTGCGCGGTCAACCGTTTGCCCGCCTCGTTTTTCGTGAGCATCAGCTACATGTGCTGGGCCTACCGGCGCCAAGGGGCTGTCCTCAATGGGAACGGGTCCATTGAATCCTGGCTTTACTGATATGATCGAACTCAAGACTCCGGTGGCGGAGGAAACAATCCGGTCCCTCAAAGTCGGCGATGAAGTCCAAATCAGCGGGACGATTTTCACCGGGCGCGACGTGGTGCACAAATACCTGCACGAAGGGGGAAAGCTGCCGCCGGAGGTGAACCTGCGCGGGATGATCCTGTATCATTGCGGGCCCGTGGTGATGAAGGATGAACAGGGCGCCTGGAAGGTCACGGCGGCGGGGCCGACCACCTCCATCCGGGAGGAGCCGTACCAATGGCAGGTGATCCGGGATTATGGATTGCGCGGCGTGATCGGCAAGGGCGGCATGGGCGAGAAAACGGTGGCGGCGTGCAAGGAGCATGGATGTGTGTATTTGCACGCAGTGGGCGGGGCCGCGCAGGTCCTGGCCGAATGCGTCAAAAAGGTCCAGAGTGTGCATTTCCTCAAGGAGTTCGGCTCCCCGGAGGCGATCTGGGAGTTCTTGGTGGAGGGGTTCCCGGCGGTGGTGACGATCGACGCGCACGGGAACTCGCTGCACAAGGAAATCTTCGACCAAAGCCAGGCGGCGCTGGCGGCCCGTTTGTGAGGGGGCCCGAATCCGGTTTTGCCTTTTCGCACTGGGCCGCTGCGCCTAGGCTGACCGCGTGACTCCAGACGAGGCGGTTGAATTGCTGCGCAGGTTCCGCGCAGGCGAGGTGGATGAGGCAACGGCGCTGACGGCGCTCGCGGCGCCGGCGGTCGCCGATCTGGGCTTCGCGCAGGTTGACCTGCAGCGCGCCGCGCGCACCGGGTTTCCGGAGGTGATTTTTGGATCCGGCAAGACTCCTGAACACGTGGCGAGGATCGCCGCGGAAATCCTCAAGCGCGACGCCCACCTCTTGATCACACGGATCACCCCGGCGCATTTTGAGGAGACCAAGAGGATCGCCCCCGGAGCCGTGCACCACCAAGACGCCCGCTGCATCACCGTCAGCGCGGCTCCTTTGGCGCCGCGGCCGGGTTTGATCGCAGTGGCCAGCGCGGGAACGAGTGACTTGGCGGTGGCCGAGGAGGCGGCGGTGACGGCGGAGATCATGGGGAACAAGGTCCTGCGGATCACGGATGTGGGTGTGGCGGGGCTGCACCGATTGCTGCGGCGCATCGAGGAATTAAGGCGGGCGGACGTGGTGATCGCGGTGGCGGGGATGGAAGGGGCGCTGCCGAGTGTGGTCGCGGGCCTGGTGGAGCGGCCGGTCATCGCGGTTCCAACGAGCGTTGGGTATGGAGCGAGTTTCGGCGGGTTGGCCGCGCTGCTCGCCATGCTCAACAGTTGCGGCAGTGGGGTGACCGTGGTTAACATCGACAACGGTTTTGGAGCGGGTTTTGCGGCCAGCCAAATCAACAGGCTGGCCCACGGCAAATGAAGACTCTTTATCTGGATATATTCTCTGGCATCAGCGGCGACATGTTCATCGGAGCGCTGCTGGATTTGGGCGTCGATTTTCACGCGCTGGAACACGAACTGGAGAAGCTGGGGCTCGGGGGTTATCACCTCCACTCGCGGCGCGACTCCAAATGCGCGATCGCGGGGGTCAAATTTGACGTGCACCTGGCGCACGATCACGATCATGACCACGACCATGGGCACGCGCACGTCCACGATGACGAGCATTCCCACAGCCACGACCACGGACACTCCCATGACGCGCATGGCCATCACTCGCATTCGCACGGCGACGAAGGGGCGGGGCATGCCCATAGCCATGAGCATGAGGAGGATCACCACCACGAGGGACACGGTGATTCCCATGAGCATGGACATGAGCATGAGCATGGCCGGAGTTTCGCGGAGATTCGCGGCCTGATCCTCGCCAGCCCGCTTTCTCCGTGGGTGAAGGAAAAAGCGGTGGCGGTTTTCACGCGCATCGCCCGGGCGGAGGGGAAAATCCATGGAGTCCCGCCCGAGGAGGTCCATTTCCACGAAGTTGGGGCGGTGGATTCGATTGTGGACATCGTCGGCGGCTGCATCGGTTTGGAAATGCTGGGCAAACCGCGCGTCATCGCCAGCCCGGTGGTGGAAGGGACCGGGTTCATCCAGTGCGCGCACGGGAGGTTTCCGATTCCTGCGCCGGCGACACTGAGCATTCTGGGCGAGGCTGGGATCGGGATCTCGCAATGCGAGGAACCGCATGAATTGGTCACCCCCACGGGGGCGGCGTTGCTGGCTGAATTCGCTGGGAGCTTTGGGCCGATGCGCGGATTGGTCGCGGAGAAGGTCGGTTTTGGCCTCGGGACGAGGGACAACAAGACGCGCCCCAACGTGCTGCGGGCGGCGCTCGGCAGGGGCGAGACAAGCGGCGGCAATGATTGGGAGATCGACACGGTGGCGTCACTGGAGACGAACTTGGACGATTGCCTGCCCGAAGCGCTGGGCCGCTTCATGGAGCGGGCCTTGGCCCGTGGGGCCCTCGATGTGTTCCACACTCCGATCCAGATGAAAAAGAACCGGCCGGGGTTGATCCTGACGGTACTGTGCGATGAAGGGAGGGCGGACGAGTTCGCAGAGTTGATGCTGCGGGAGACGACGGCGTTCGGGATTCGGCGGGCATTGCTGGAGCGGCGCAAGCTGAGGCGAGCCTCCGCCGAGGTGGAAACCCGGTTCGGCAGGGTGGCGGTCAAGGTGGGGCGCCTCAACGGCGCGGTGGTCCAGGCGAGCCCCGAGTATGAAAGCTGCCGCGCGCTGGCGGACGCGACCGACCAACCGGTGCTCGCCATTTATCGGGAGGCCCACGCGGCCGCCCGCGCGCTGTATGGTGACACCTGAATTGCTCGCGATCCTGTGCTGCCCGGAAACGCACCAACCGCTGGAATTGGCCGCGCCCGGAACCGTCGCCGCGATCAACCAAAAAATCGCCCGCGGAGAGTTGAAAAACCGGGTCGGGGAGCGGATTGACGAGCCCGTGGAGGGAGGGCTGGAGCGTTCGGACGGGAAGTATTTCTTTCCGATTCGACGTGGAATTCCCGTCCTCCTAATCGACCAAGCGATTCTGTTGGAATGAGGCCGCCGGGGGGGAGGCGGACCCCGCCGTTCGGGCAGGCACGGAACGAAAAATCCGCAAGTTTTATCGCAAGTTTTTTCTTGCTTTTAGCGGGCGTCCTTTCAACTGTTAGGTCCAGTCAGCATGAATTGTCGTTGCCCAAGTCCTGGTGAATCCTCAGGTGAACCCGCTTCAGTGAGTATTTGAAACCCGGTGGTCGGGAACAGCTTCGCGAAACGCCATTCTTCATTCAATCCAATCAGCAAGATGAGCACTAAATTGTTTGTAGGAAATCTTTCCTTCAACACGACCGAAAATGATCTGCAAGATCTGTTTGCCGCGTATGGACCCGTCCAACAGGTGGACATGATCATGGATCGCATGACGGGACGCCCGCGCGGATTCGGCTTCGTCACCATGGAAAACAAGGACGACGCCGACAAGGCCGTCGAAGCCTTGAACGGCAAGAACCTCGATGGGCGCGACCTGACCGTCAATGAGGCGCGTCCGCGGGAAGACCGTCCCCCGGGCGGCGGCGGCGGCGGCGGCCGGGGCGCCGGCGGCGGTGGTGGTGGTGGTGGCGGGGGTTATGGCGGTGGCGGCGGCCGCGGTGGGGACCGTGGCGGCGGCGGCGGCGGCCGCGAAGGCGGTGGACGCCGGGAACGCTACTAAGCGCTCTCCCATCCCTTAAATGGGAGCATTAATTTGCAGCCCGCTGTTATTTCAGCGGGCCTTTTTTTGCCCGAATCGGAGTCGGTTTGAAAATGGCGGTCACGGAGGATTGGCCGGGGCCACGGGAAGTGAAAAGAAGATGGTGGCGCCCCGATCGAGCTCCGCTTCCGCCCAAGTCCGCCCATGGTGCCGCGCAATGATGCGCCGGACGTTGGCCAGGCCGATGCCGGTGCCCTCGAATTCGTCCTCCTTGTGCAGGCGCTGGAAAACTCCAAACAGCTTGTCGGCATACTTCATTTCAAACCCGGCGCCGTTGTCCTGGATGAAGAAAATGGTCTCGCCCGGCTCTTGGCGGCAGCCGATTTCGATGCGGGCTGGTTGGCGGCCGCGCGTATATTTCAGCGCGTTGGAAACCAGGTTCAGCCAAACTTGCTGGAGCATGGCGGCATCGCCCATGACCGGCGGAAGGGTGGCAATGTCCCATTCGATGCTCCTGCCCTCCTGTTCCTGTTTCAAGTCAGCCACGGCCGTGCGGACCAAGTCGCCCATGTTGACATTGCGGGTGACCATGGTTTTGCGGCCCATTCTCGAAAAACTCAACAAGTCGTCTATGAGCCGCCCCATCTTCTTGGCGGATTTGGTGATCAGGGCCAAGTAACGCCGGATCCGCTCGTCGCCTTGCAAGGCGGGCTCCGTCGAAAGAATCTGCGCAAAACCGTCCAAATGACGGAGTGGGGCGCGCAGGTCATGCGACACCGAGTAGCTGAAAGCCTCCAACTCGCGGTTGGTGGCCTCGAGTTGGGCGGTGCGCTCCAAGACCCGCCGCTCGAGTTCCGCGTTGAATGTGCTGATCTCGGCGTTGGCGGCGCGGAGCTTCGCTTCGTCCCGGGCCAAGTTCGCGGCCATCCGGTCAAAGGCCCGGCCAAGCTGGTGCAATTCCGTCTCCCCGGCGCCGAGGTCCGCCCGGGCGGTGTAATCCCCCCCGGCGAGGCGCTGGGCGGCGGCGACAATGCGGTTGACCGGCTTGATGAAGAAGAGCCGGGCAAACACCGCCGCGGCGGCCAGGACAAAGATGGCGACGACGAGCAGCGCGATGGAGTTCCGCATCCATTTTTGGTTGGCGTGCGCGTAAAGGAGCGCGGTGGGAATCCCGACCACCACCACAAACCTTCCACCCGATTCGTCCGTGAGCGTGGTGGAGGCGAACAATCGTTGGACTTGGTCCATGCCCACCGCCTCGAGGCTGGTTTCAGGGACGGCAAAAAGGCGCTGGATGTGGGGCCAATTGTGGAGGTTGCGGCCCACCCAGTTTTCTGGGTCCGGAAAACGGGCGATCACGTTCGTTTTGTGGTCCATGACGGTGATCCGGGAGCCTTGCGGGAGGGCGATGTTGGTCAGGGCGTCGGAAAGAAGGCGCAGGTGAACTGCGGCGAAGACGACGCGGTGGACCTGGCCATTGGTCAGGACCGGAAAACCGCAGCGCAGGGCGGGCGAACCATCGAGCCAACTCTCCTCCAACTCCGCGACCCCAAAGGTCTTTGATGCCACAACCTTCCTGAACAAGGCCATGTTGGTGAGGTAGGGATTTTGATTGGTGACCGAGGCCGCGCAAAAAAGCCGGCCATCCGACTCGATCAATCCGAAATCCGCATAATCGGGGGAGATCAAGCGAAGATTGCGGAAATGGGTCTCGGAAAATCCCCTGTCAGAGCTGAGCGTCAGGAAGGGAAACTGGCACAAGGTGAGGAGGAGATGACGGGCGTTCAGAATGTAGCGCTCCTGCGTCGCGGCGGCCAACTTGGCGGAGGCAATGGCTTGCTGGCGCAGCGCCTCCTTCTCGAGATTTTGCTGCTCAAAATTGCCGAAAAGGACCAACCCGCAGGCAGGAAGGAGCGCCACCAGCACCAAATAGAGCAGGCGTGTGCGCAACTGGTCGAATCCCGGAAGGAGCAATTTCATGGAGGAGCGTGGCGCCTTTATAGAAAAATACGACGCGCACCGCAAACCCGAATCCAACTAAATCGCCCCGGCGGGGTCCGGCTCGGGGCGGCCCAAATGCACCACCTCATGCAGGGCGCGGCCGAGTTCCTCGATCGTGTAGGGCTTTTCGACCACGCCCACGAAGCCGTGCTCCTTGTACTTCGCCATGACGGGGTCGTTCGAATAGCCGCTCGAGACAATGGCGCGCACGCCGGGATCAAAAGCCAGGATTTGCTGCAACGCCTCTCGGCCGCCCATGCCTCCGGGAATGGTCAGGTCCATGATGACCGCCGCGAAAGGGTGGCCCGCGTTGCGAGCCTGGCGGTAAGCGAGCACCGCCTCGCCGCCGTCTTTGACCGCCAAGGTTTCATAACCGAAGTGGCGCAACATGGAGCAGGCAAGGAGGCGGACGGGCTCCTCGTCGTCCATCACAAGAATGCGCCCTTCCCCGCGAAAATCACCCGGGACAAGGTTCAGGGGCTCGGGAACGGCGTTGGAGGAGGCCGGCAAATACAAGTGGAAAACGGCGCCGAGGCCTGGGGTGGATTCCGCCATCAGGTAGCCGTCGTGGCGACGGATGATGGAGAACGCCGTCGCCAGCCCGAGCCCGTTGCCGCCCCGTTTAGTGGTGAAGTACGGATCGAAGATTTTCGGAAGCAATTCGGCGGGAATGCCCGGGCCCTCGTCGCGGACCGAGATGCGGACGTAATTCCCAGGAGGAAGTGGAACTTCCGCGCGGGAGAGCAGATTGAAGTTTTTGGCCTCGATGCGGACTTCGCCGCCGTCGGGCATGGCCTGCACGGCGTTGAGGACGAGGTTGTGGATCACTTGGTGAATTTGGCCCGCATCAATCTCCGCGGGCGCGAGGTCCTGGGCCAGGTCAAACTCCGCGCGCACTTTGGATCCGCGCAGCGCAAAATCCGTCGATTCACGGACCAGTTCAACCAGGGAGGCGGTTTGCCGCACGGGGGCCCCGCCCTTGGCGAAGGTCAACAATTGCTGGGTGAGATCGCGGGCGCGGAGGGAGGCGTTCTCGACGAGGTCAAAACGCGCGCAGATTTCCGGGGGCAATTTGCAGGTGTATTTCGCGAGCGAAAGGTTGCCCAGGATCGCGGTCAGGATGTTGTTGAAATCATGGGCGATGCCGCCCGCCAGCAGGCCGATGGACTCGATCCGGCTGGATTTCGCGGCCTCGGATTCCAATTGGAGGCGCGCCGTGATGTCCTGAAAAACAAGCACAGCGCCAATCACCTGGCGTTGGCGGTCCCGCATCGACGCCGCGTGGTCCTCAATCAGGTATTCCTGGCCGGTCCGCGAAATCAGGATGGACCGGTGGCCAGGGTCATTGCGCCGACCCGTGTCCAGCACGTTGGCGATCCGGCAGGGCAAGGGCTCGCGCGTTTTCGGATCCACGCACTTGAAAATATCCGCCAACGGTTTTCCCTTCACTTCCGGCTGTGTCCAGCCCGTCAGTTCCTCCGCCACTTGGTTGATCAATGTGACACGCCCCTCCATGTCCGTGGAAATCACTCCCTCCCCAATGGACCGCAGGGTCACCGTGAGCCGTTCCTTTTCCGCGGCCAGCTTTTCCTCGGCGCGGCGGCGTTCGGTGACGTCCCAGAACACACCTTGGACACCCGCCACCTTCGCATTAAGGTCGTAGGCGGGCGATTTCACCACGTGGACGTATTGGACCGATCCATCCGGTGTCTGGTGAGTTTCGATCAAGTCCAAGTTGGATTCGGATTGGCGGACGAGGAGATCGTCCCGGCGGTATTTGGCGGCCATTTCGGCAGGGAAGATTTCCATGTCCGTGCGCCCAATTATTTTATCCCGCGGCAACCCCAGGAGCTTGCAAAAGCGGTCGTTGGCAAAGACAAACCGTCCTTCGATGTCCTTTCGGAAGATGAAGAATGGCAGCGTCTCCACGAGGGAATTGTGCAATTGCTCGACTGCCTCCAGCCTTTCCCGCAGCGCGTTCGCCTCTGTGATCGCCTGCCGGCCTTGGTCGTACATGCCGGCGCGGGAACGGAAACTTTCCTGCGCGTCCGTCAGGAAGTCGACCTCCATCTGAAGTTTCCCCGCCAGAGACTCGGCCGCGTCACGGCTGCGAATCTGGATCAGGTTGAAACAGAAAACCGCGATGGTTCCGGCCAAGCCGCCGACCGCGGCCCATTTCACCACGCCGGACGAATCACCCGAACTGAAGCCGCCGACAGCGCAGATGGCAAAGAGGGCCGCAATGCAGGCGCACAGCAGCGCGCCCACCAGGCCGGCGCGGCGGGGCTTGCTCCCTGCCTTTTCATCCAAAGGAATGGTCATTCAACGAGGAAGCGAGGCGCGAATCCCAGTTCACGCGGCTCCCGGTCCCTTGAGTATCGGCATTTGCTGCCGCCTCCTTGAGGAAGATGAATGTTTTGGCCGAGCCCGGCTCCGGAAACCCTTCGAACGGCGGAACTTTTTTCCTGCCGCGGGCCGGGCGGCCTTCCCGCAGCGGCGCCCGACAGATTGGCCAACCGGAGGTCCCCACCACGGAATCTTGCGAGGCGGGCGCCTCTTGCACTAACCTTGCCCCAACAATGAGCGCCGCCATCACAGCCGTCACCGAAGAAGTCCAGCGCGCCAGCGCGTTCGTCCAGCCCCTTTTCTCCGAGCTCAACAAGGTCATCATAGGCCAAAGGTATCTCCTGGAGCGCCTGTGCGTCGGACTGCTGGCCAATGGGCATGTGCTCTTGGAGGGCGTGCCGGGGCTGGCCAAAACGCTGGCCGTCAAATCATTGGCGGCGGCGATCAACGTCAAGTTCTCGCGGCTCCAGTTCACCCCGGACATGCTTCCGGCCGACGTGGTGGGGACGCAGATTTACAATCCGACCGGGGGGTTCACCACGCGCAAGGGCCCGATTTTCGGCAACTTGGTGCTGGCGGACGAGATCAACCGCGCGCCCGCAAAAGTCCAGAGCGCGCTGCTCGAGGCGATGCAGGAGAAGCAGGTGACCATCGGGGACCAGACCTTCCGGCTGGAGGAGCCGTTTCTGGTGCTGGCCACGCAGAATCCGATTGAACAAGAGGGCACCTACCCGCTGCCCGAAGCCCAGGTCGACCGCTTCATGCTCAAGTTGAAGATCGATTACCCGTCGCGGGCGGAGGAGCGGCAGATTCTCGACCTGATGGGCCGGACCAACAACCTTCCATCGATCAAGCCAGTGATCGACGCGCGGGAGATTCTCGAGGGACGCAGGGTGATCAATGAAATCTACATCGATGACAAGGTGAAGGATTACATCGTGGACGTCGTCTGCGCCACGCGCCAGCCCGACCAATACAAGATCAACGTCAAAGAATTCATCGAGATGGGGGCCAGCCCGCGCGCGACCATCGCGCTGACGCTCGCCTCCCGCGCCCACGCGTTCCTGAAAGGCCGCGGCTACGTCACCCCACAAGACGTCAAGAGCATCGGAATGGATGTCCTCCGCCACCGCGTCACGATCACATACGAAGCCGAGGCCGAGGACAAAACGAGCGAAACGATCATCCAAAAGATTTTCGACGAACTGCCTGTGCCTTGAGGCGCGGAGCCCGGGTCATTTCCCGCCGATGGTGTCCAGCCGGGCAAATGATTCCTCGATAAAGGTCGTGTTCTGGATTTGGGCTAGCCGTGCATACAGCCCTTCGGCGGCCAGCAGCTCCTCGTGTGATCCACGCTCAATGATCTCGCCCTGTTTGACGACGAGAATCTGGTCAGCCCTGCGGATGGTGCTGAGGCGATGGGCGATCACGAAGCTGGTGCGGTTCCGCATCAGGCGCTCGAGCGCCTCCTGGATGAGCTTTTCGGTGGCCGTGTCCACGCTGGCGGTCGCCTCGTCGAGGATCAGGATGGGGGCGTCCTTCAGGAGGGCCCGGGCGATGCTAACGCGCTGTTTTTCGCCAACGCTCAATTTGACGCCCCGCTCGCCCACCTTCGCGTCGTAGCCGTCCGGCAGCCGCATGATGAACTCATGGCAGTTGGCCGCCTGCGCCGCCGCGATCAACTCAGGCTCCGTCGCCGCGAGATTGCCATAGAGAATGTT
>CAZSXX010000072.1:0-14896 GCA_964611245.1 uncultured Verrucomicrobiota bacterium
CCAGGACACCATGACCCGCCTCGCCGCCCTCAAGCAGTCTCGCGTCCAAACAAAGACGAACCTGCTCAACTACCCCCTCCTCCAGCCGCCCAACGCCATCTTCCGCAACAACGGAAACCTCACCTTCACCGAGGTCGGCTCCGCCTGGGGCTTCGATTCAAAAAAGGTGTCCCACGGCATCTGCCTCGCCGACCTCGACAACGACGGCGACCTCGACGTCGTCGTGAACGCCTGGAGCTCCGTCCCCCTCCTTTATCGCAACAACTCGCCCGCCCCCCGCGTGGCTGTCCGCCTCGTTGGCCGCGGGGGCAACACCCGCGGCGTCGGCGCCCGGATCGAACTCAAAAGCCCCCGCCTCAATCAATCCCAGGAGATGATCGCTGGCGGCCGCTATCTCTCATCCGACGACCCCATGCGCGTCTTCGCCGCCCTCGACAATGCCATGGCGCTCGACGTCTTCTGGCCCAGCGGCCGCCGCAGCCACATCGACGCCATCCAGCCCAACGTCCTCTACGAAATCTCCGAGCCGTCGGGCCCAACGGTCGCCACTCCTCCCCCGCCCCCTCCCAAGCCAATGTTCGAGGAGATTAGGACAACTTTTATTCCCTCCTCCGAGCCCCACGACAACGCCCAACACCTGCTTCAGGAGCGCCCCCAGGATCGCAAACCCACGGTCGCCTGGCTCGATACCAACGGCGACGGAAAGCCCGACCTCATCGTCGACTCTTCCACAGTCTTGCTCAACCCCACCTTCGCCGTCGGCCCATCTCCAAAAATCGACCGGCCCTATTCCGCCAAAGCCGACATCGATGGCGACGGCGACCTCGACGTGTTCCTCGCTGGCCAGGCCATCCCCGGCCGCTTCCCCGAATCGAAGCCCTCCGAAATCTGGCTCAACCACGGCGGCTCCTATGCCCTGGCTCCTTCCCCCGCCATCGCCAAACTCGCCCGCGTCACTGCGGCCGCCTTCGCCGACCTCAATGGCGACGGCCAGCCCGACCTGCTCGCCGCATGCGGCTGGGATTCCCCCCGCGTCCTCCTCAACGACCGCGGCCAATTCCGCGACGCCACCGCGTCCCTCGGGCTCGATAAATTTCGGGGCTGCTGGGGCGGCGTCGCCACCGGCGATTTTGACCGCGACGGCAAAATCGACTTCGTGGCCTCCAACCTGGGCCGCAACCATCGCTGGCAAAACTGGCTTGCCCAGCCCGCCCGCATTTACTACGGCGATTTCGCCGCCAACCAGTCCGTCGAAGCCCTTGAAGCGGTCTTTGACCCCGAAACGAGCCGCTACGCTCCCGCCGTCCACCTCGCCCGCCTCCGCTCGGCCCTGCCGAACCTCTCCCAGCCCTTCCCAACCTTCGCGAAGTACGCCGACGCCTCCATCGACGACGTCCTCGGTCCCCTTGCCCCAGCCGCGCAATACCTCGAGGCCAATTGGTTCGCCTCCACCCTTTTCCTCAATCGCGGTGGTCATTTCGAAGCCCGGCCCCTCCCCGTCGAAGCCCAATTCGCCCCCGGCTTTGGCCTCGCCGTCGCCGACTTCAATTCCGATGGTTCACCCGATCTCTTCCTCGCCCAAAACTTCTCCGCCGTCTCCTCTGAAATCCCTCCCATGAACAACGGCCGCGGCCAACTCTTGCTCGGTGACGGCCGCGGCGGCTTCCGCGCCCTCGCTCCCCGCGAATCCGGCATTTCCATCCCCGGCGACCAACGGGGCTGCGCGGCGGCTGATTTCGACGGCGACGGCCGAATCGACCTCGCCGTCGGCGTCCGCCATGGGACCGTGCGCATCTTCCGCAACCTCGCGCCAAAACCATGACACGGCTGGTCTTGCTTTTTCTCCTCTTGCCACCAGTCCTGGCCGCGGATAGCCCGTGGGAATCCGGCCCCGGATTCCGGCGCAAGCCCGTGGCCCCAGCCGATGCCCTGCCCAACGGCTTCACTCTGTTGACTCAGGCCACCACCGCCATCGCCTTCACCAACACCATCAGCGAAGTCCGCGTGCGCGAGCGCCAGAACATCATGAACGGCGCCGGCGTCGCCCTCGGCGACTTCGACCGCGACGGCCGCCCCGACATTTTCCTCTGCAACAAGGAAGGCCCCAGCGCGCTCTATCGAAATCTCGGCGATTGGCGTTTTGAGGACGTGACCCTCCCCGCCGGAGTTGCCTGCGTCGGCCAATCCTCCAGCGGAGCCACCTTCGCCGACCTCAATGGCGACGGCTGGCTCGACTTGATTGTCACCTCCTTCGGCGGCCCCAACGCCTGCTTTCTCAACCTCACCAACGGCTCCTTCACCAACATCACCGCCGCCGCCGGCCTGCAATTCCGCGAGAACATGACCTCCCTCGCCCTTGGCGACATCGACGGCGACGCCGACCTCGATCTTTACCTCAACAATTTTGGCCTGGTCTCCGTCCTGCGCGACGGAGCCAGCCTCGCCACCCGCGTCATCAACGGCGTCGTCACCCCCATCGGCCGTTTTGCCAATCGCGTCAAAATCATCAACGGCGAAATGATCGAGTTGGGCGAACCCGACTTCCTCTTCTCCAACAACGGCCACGCCCGCTTCTCCCCCCTTCCATGGCCCGAAACGTTCCGCGACGCCACGGGCCATCCCATGGCCCCACCCCCGGATTTCGGCCTCGCCGTCCAAATGCGCGACATCAATGGTGATGGCTTCCCAGACCTCTACGTCTGCAACGATTTTCAAACCCCCGACCGGATGTGGCTCAACGACGGCAAGGGAAAATTCCGCGCCCCGGATCCGTTTGCGCTCCGCACCATGAGCTACGCCGCCATGGGCGTCGACTTCGCCGACATCGACCGCGACGGCGACATGGATTTCATCGTCGTGGAAATGCTCGCCCGTGACCAATCCCGCCGCCTTCGCCAGGAAACCCACCCGTCCCCCGGCCAAGCTTCCGCCGGTTTCGACGCTCCCGAGGACGCTTTCCGCAACACCCTTTACCTCAACAACGGCGATGGGTCGTATTCCGAAATCGCCCGCCTCGCCCGCGTCGCGGCCTCCGATTGGTCCTGGTGCCCCATCTTCCTGGACGTCGACCTCGACGGCTTCGAAGACCTCCTCGTCACCAACGGCAACGCCGACGACACCAACGACCGCGACGCCATCGCCCACGCCGCGGCCGGCGGCAAAAAGGCCGTGCGCTCCCGCCCCCTCAAGCCCCTCCTCACCCCCAACGTCGCCTTTCGCAATCGTCGAGACCTGACATTCGAATTGGCTTCCAGCCCATGGAATTTTGACTCCACCCAAATCTCCCATGGCATGGCCCTCGCCGATCTCGATGGCGATGGCGACCAAGACGTCGTCGTCAATTGCTGGAACGCCCCGCCCCTCCTTTATCGCAACAATGCCTCCAACCCTCGCGTTCTCGTCCGGCTCAACGGTCGCGGCGGCAACACCCAGGGCGTCGGCGCGATGGTCACCTTCCGCGCCCCCAACGGCTTCTCCCAATCCCAGGAAATCATCTCCGGTGGCCGCTACATGTCCGGCGACGACCCCACCCGCACCTTTGCCTGCCTCGGCCCCGGCCCGTTCGAACTCCATGTGAACTGGCGCTCCGGCCGCGTCAGCGCCCTCACCAACGTCGCCGCCAACAGCATCTACGAAATTGATGAACCCGGTTCTTCCCCCATCCCGCGCGCCCCGGCCCGCCACATCGAATCCGCCTTCCAGGATGTCTCCGCCCGCCTCGCCCACACTCACGCCTCCGAATCCAACAACGATTTCGACCGCCAACCCCTTCTCCCCCGAAGCCTCAGCCAAAAAAGCCCCTCCCTCACCTGGGTCGACCTGAACAATGACGGCCACGACGACCTCATCATCGGGCCCAACGCCGCGTTCTCCAACACCGGCGTCGGCCCATTTTCTCCGGTCCTATTCAAGGCTCCGTTCACCGCCGACGAATCCGAAGTCCGAATTTCCGATGCCTCCGGCGGCTCCCTTCAAACCGTCAAATTCCCTCCCGCGCTCACCCCCGGCCCGATCATCCTCCTCGATTTCGATTCCGACGGTGACCTCGACCTCTTCCTCTCCGGAACCTCCGCCCTCGGCCAATTCCCTCAACCAGCCTCAGCCCTCCTTTTCTCCAACGATCAGGGCCAATACACCCTGAACCCGCCAGCCAGCGCCCCCTTCGCTTACGTCGGCTGCGTCAACGCCGCCGTCGCCGCCGACCTCAATGGCGACGGCTGGATCGACCTCGCCCTCGCCACCGAATGGGGGCCCATCCGCGTGTTCCTCAACGAAAACGGCGCCTTCAAGGACGCCACAGAAAGCCTTGGCTTCTCCAAAATGACCGGCCTTTGGCTGAGCATTTCCGCCGGTGATTTCGATGGCGACGGTCGCCTCGATCTGGCCGCCGGAAATTGGGGCCGCAACACCGCCCAGGAAGAGTTTCGCGCCCGTCCCCTTCGCCTCTATTTCGGCGATTGGCTCGGTCGCGGCGCGGTTGACATGATCGAGGCGCGCTTCAACCCCTCCCTCGATGCGTGGGCTCCCGAGCGTTCCCTTGCCCGGGTTGGCGCAGCCCTCCCTTTCGTGAAGCAACGCTTCGCCACGCACCTCCAATACTCCGAGTCCTCCCTGGATGACATCCTCGCCGACGCCCCCAAACCCCTCCGCTTCCTCGAAGCCGCGTGGCTCGAATCCACCCTCTTCCTCAATCGCGGCTCCCATTTCACCGCCCATCCCCTTCCCACCCCCGCCCAATTCACCCCCGTCTGCGCCCTTCTCACCGCCGATTTCGACGGCGATTCACAGGAGGATTTGTTCCTCGCCCAGAATTATTTCAGCACGCGCCCCGACGCCGGCCGTTTTGACGCCGGATTTGGCCTCCTGCTCCGGGGCCATGGCGATGGAAAGTTCACTCCCGTTCCGGCCGCGCAGTCCGGCATCCGCGTCCACGGCGCGCAGCACGGGTGCGCCGCCGCCGATTTTGATGGCGATGGCCGCGTGGACCTCGCCGTCTCGCAGCTTGCCTCCCCCACCAGGCTCTTCCACAACAAGCTTGCCGCCCCCGGCTTCCGAATCGTTCTCCAGGGCCCGCCCACCAACCCGTCCGGGATCGGCGCCTCTCTCCAATTGCTCGCGGGTGACAAGTCCGGGCCAATCCGGTTGTCTCGCGGCTGCGCCGAAGTGATGTCCCTCCCCGGCGCCACCGCCGTCCGCGTCATTTGGCCCGGCGGCAAAACCCAGGAAGCCCCTCTGCGCGGGCTCAACACCCGGGTCGCCCACTAGGCCGCCTGCGCGATCGGCTCGCAGTCCAGCATCCGCCGCACCGCCTGCGCCAACCCTGGCGGCGTGTACGGCTTCGTCAGGAAGTTCGACCCCTCCTTCAGCCGCATCGCGGGCGTGTGCTCAATGCTGTACCCGCTCACATAAATCACCTTCAACGCCGGCTTGTCGGACACCAGCCGCTGCGCCAGCTCATATCCATTGATCCCGTCCGGCATCCGCATGTCGGTCAAAAGCAAATCAATCTCGCGCTGGTTCTCCGACCAGACTTTCAACGCCGCCACCCCGTTCGGCGCCGTGATGATCCGGTACCCATACCGCTCCAGGAACTCCCGCGTCAGCTCCAGCAAATCCCGCTCGTCCTCCACCAGCAAAATCGTCTCATGCCCTCCCGGGATCTCCACCGCCGCGTCATCCCCAGCCTCGTTGCAGCCCCCCTTCGCCGCCACCGGAAAATAGATCGTGAACGAAACCCCCTCCCGCCCATCCCGGTGAAAATCCAGCCAGCCGCAATGCTGCTGCGCGATCCCATACACCGTCGCCAGGCTCGCCGCCGCGTCCCTCTCCGTCGACGCGTCGGACGCCGTCGGCGAAACCCCACGGTGTTGCACTTCCAGGCAGACAAATTCCCCCACCCGCGTCTCCAGCAGCCGCCCCGCGCGCGTTTCATCCACCTGCGTCACATACGTGCGGATCAGCAGCCGCCCGCCCGACGGCATCGCCGCCCGCGCCGTCGCGCACAAATCCAGCAGCGCCAGCTTCACCATGTTCGACACCCCCAGCATCGGCGGCAAATCCTGCTCGCACTCCACCTCGATCGCGATGTCCTTCCCCACGATGTGCTCGAACGTCCGCCCCATCTGCACTATCAGCGCGTTGAGGTCCAGCCGCTGCGGGTGCATCTCCCTCTGCCGCGTGTGCATCCGCGCCGGAGCCGGTCGTTCCGTGGCCTTGTCTTCCATGAGTGTTTCGCGCATTTTCAATCCCCTGCTCCCCTTATATCGGCGCCCAGTTCCGAAAGCTGAGCCCTCCCTTTTTTTGCTGCCCTCCCCTCCCGCTTGTGTTGACATGCCCCCATGCGAAAACAACCCGTCATCATTCGCGGCAGGGTGCGCCTAAACAATTTCGACCCCTCCTTCCACGGCGGCCTCGACAAGGACAAGACCAAAGCCAAAATCGCCGACCTCGGCGGCCGCATCGGCGATCTCCAGCAGCTTCTCTACGCCAACTCAACCCACTCCATCCTCCTCATCTTTCAAGGCATGGACGCCAGCGGCAAGGACGGCTCCGTCCGCAGCGTCCTCCAATATGTCAGCCCCGCCGGCATCGAAACCGCCAATTTTAAGGTCCCCTCCAGCGAGGAGGCCGCCCACGATTTCCTCTGGCGCGTCCACAAGGTTGTCCCGCGCTACGGCAACATCGGCGTCTTCAACCGCTCCCACTACGAAGCCGTCCTCGCCGAGCGCGTCCTCGCCCTGGTCCCGCGCCACGTCTGGAAACGCCGCTACCGGCAAATCGTCGACTTCGAGCGCATGCTCGTCGCCAACCGCACCGTTGTCCTCAAATTCTTCCTCCACATCAGCAAGGAGGAGCAGGCCGAGCGGCTCCAGGAACGCCTCGACAACCCCAAGAAAAGCTGGAAGTTCTCCCATGCCGACTTGAAAACCCGCCAACTCTGGGATGACTACGCCCAGGCCTACGAGGACATGCTCAACCGCACCAGCCATCCCGACGCCCCCTGGCACCTCATCCCGGCCAATCGAAATTGGTGCCGCGACTACCTCATCTGCCAGGCCGTCGTCCGCGCGCTCGAGTCCTTGAAAATGAAATGGCCCGTCCCCAAGGAGGACCTCTCAAAAATCAAAATCGTCTGACCCCTCTCAACGCTCGCGCCGGTTCAACAGCTTCCACACCCGCAGCGCCTCCGTCGCCGACCACGCCTGCGCGTCGCAGCCCCGGTGCAGATGCGGCGCGTCGCCATCCGTGATCTCCGGCAGGTGCCCGATGCACCCCTCCATCAGCAGCCGGTCCATGCTCCCCAAATAGGCCCGCGCCGCCCGCCGCGATTCCGCCGAAAACTCCCACGCTACCGCCAGCGCCTCGCAAAATGTCGGGAAGGTCCACGTCCACGCCGTCCCGTTGTGGTAAGCCGGCTTCCGCCGCGTGTCCTCGTCCCCCTCGTACCGGCTCCAATACGGCTCATGCGGGTTGTTCAACAGCCGCCCATCCGCCCCATGCACCGCCAGCGCGTTCTTCACCGGCAATGGCGCCAGCGACCTCAGCGCCCCCGGCGCCACCAAATGACGCCGCGCCGCCTCCACGCACCGCCTCGCCCGGTCCCCCTCCGCCAACCCCAGCGTGATCGCGAACAGGCAGTTCGAACGCAGCGCGTCATCCGCCCGCGCGTCATCCGCCGGAACCATCGGCCCCGCCAGCAGGCAATCCGAAAACCAACCCTCCTCCTCCAGCCAAAACAGCTCGCCGAATGACGCCGCCGCCCGCTCCGCCAGCGCCGGCCAATCCTGCTCGCTGAAACGTTCCCGCAGCCGTCCAATCTGCCGCAACAGCCGGATCCACAACGCCTGGATCTCCACCGGATACCCCTCCCGCGGCGTTCCAGCCGGGTAGTTCGTGTCCATCCAAGTGAAATGCGCCGGGCTCCACAGCAGCCCGGTCTTCTCGTCCATCCGGATTCCATTCGGCGTCCCGCGCTGGCATCCCACCGCCAGGTCCTTCAGCACATCCGCGATCGTCCGCCCGCCCGGCTCCACATGCACGTCATAGAGCTCCGGCCCCACCCGCTCCGCCAACTCCTCCGCCACAATCCCATACCACAGCGGCGCGTCCGACGTGTCCCGGTTCGTCGCGTCCTCCCCATGGATCGTGTTCGGCATCGTCCCCTCCCGCTCGAACCGGCCGAACGTGATCAGCAACTGCCGCACTTCCTCCTGCATCCCCGCCGCCAAAAGCCCCCGCGCCGCGATCAACGAATCCCGGCCCCAGTCCAGGAACCATGGGTATCCCGCGATCACCGTTTTGTGGTCATGCCGCCGCGCCACAAACGCCTGCGCCGCCAGCGCCAACTGCCGCCCAAACGCGTCCTCCTCCGGCAACTCCGCCGGCAGCACCACCTCCTGCGCCCGCGCCCTCCGCGCCTCAATGAAATCCTCCACCATCTCCGGCAGCGGGTCCGTCGCGTCCGCCGTCGCCACCAACGTCACCTCCTGCCCCCGCTCCAGCGGCAGCTCAAACCATCCCGGGCTGTACGCGTCCCCCGCCCCCCGCTGCCCCCTCGTCGCCTCCACCCCATGCGCGCACCGGCTCCACTCCCCCTCCGCCCAGTATTTCCCTCCCGTCGCGTAAACCCGCAGCTCCCTCCCCTCCGCCGGCGTGAACACAAACCCCGGCCTTCCCTCCATTTCCTTGGTGTTCGATGCGAAATGGAACTCCGCCGCCCCATTGCGCTCCGTCTCCGTGTGGAAATTCCGGTCCTCAATGTCCACCCGCACCGTCAGCGTCACCGCCCCCTCGCGCGCGCTCCCGTCCGCCGCCTCGAACGACGCCAACCGAAATTCAAACGCCGTGCTGTTCCTCCCCTCCAGCATGTCCGCCGTCATCTCCACCTCGATCGCCTGCCCGTTCCCCGCCGACGCCCGGAACCGCCACGCCGCGGGCGGCCCCGCCTCAAAACGCATCAAGTTCGACCCATCCAACGCCGTGATGAATCCCGCCGCGTTCACCCACGCCCGCACCCGCTTCCCAAAAATGTGCCGGTCCACCGGCACTTCGTGGTGCAGGTTCGCCCCCAGCGCGCAGTCATATTTCGACTTCACCCGCCCCAAGTCCACGCACATCCGCGCCATCCCTCCGATCCCGTTCGTCAGCAGCGCCAGCGGCGAGTGCAGCGGATGGTCCAGCGCCGTCGCCGTGAACGCCCGCTGCCTCAGGTAAACAGGATCCTCCGCCAGAAAACGCACCACCCCTCGCAGCCTCGGCGCGTCCGCCTCATACCGCTCCAATGCCAACACCGCGTCCGGCGCGCCTCCCTCGCTCGCCGGGACCGGTTTCGGCGCGAACGCGCAAATGTGCCGCCCTCCCGCCTCGATCGATTCTACATGCTCCGTCAGCGCCCCCGGCCTCGACAGCGACGCCCGGAACGGCGCCGTGTCCGACACCACCAGCCAATGCCCCGGCGGCGCCAGCGTCACCCGCCGGTCATCCCCCGGCGACCAACGCACAATTCGCGGATACACCTGCGGCGCCTGCAGGAGCGTTTCAACCAAATCCCCGGGCTTCGCCGCCGCCGTCAGCGTCGTCACCGCCGCCAAAAACCGCTCCGGGTTGTGGTCCACCAACTCCCCAAGCCGTTTCCAGTTGAACGGCCCAACCGCCTCCGGCCCCAGCATTTCCGAAACCCGCTGCGCCCCAAACGCCGCCTGCGCCCTCCGCCGCCGGTACTCCGGCCCCGCCAATCCCGCCGCCTCCCGCGTCGCCGCCAGGCACAGGCACTCCGCCGGATCCACCTTGAAGACGACCTCGCCCGCCCCCTCCTCCAAAGGCTGGATTTCTCGGCCCTCCGCGCTCAACAAATTGAACCTCGGCCGCCCCATCTTCTCGTAAAGCCCCCGGTCCATCCGCGTCTTGTGCGAATTCCGGTCGTCCAGGTTCGCCAGCACGAGGACCGTGTCCGCCCCCTCCGCCGATTCCCGCCGCATCACGTAAACCACCGCGTCCACCTCCGACACCCGCTCCAGTTTCGCCCCGTCGAAAAAGCAAGGATGCTCCCGCAACAGCGTGTTGAGCCGGGCTAGTTCGGGGACTATGTTCTCGCTCGCCCCCCAGGCCAGCCCCCGGCTCGAATGCACATTCACCCGCTCCGGCGCCAGCCATTCCACCCCACACGTGAACCCAAACCCGCCCGAATGGCTCGTCAGCCCGCAAAGCTGGTTTCGCAGCAGGCTCCACCCCCGGCCCTTCCTCGCCAGCCGCTCATTGTCGTGCGTCTCGCTGTAATGCACGAGCAACCCCACGCTCCGGCTTTTTTCGTGGCTGTGGTCCAGGTAACTCCCCACCTGCGCCCCGCTGTAATTCTGGAATAGTTCCGAATACGCCCACTGCATCCCCCCCTCGGTCACCAGCGTCTCCGTCGCCTCCCACGCCCCTCCCAGTCCCTCCAGCAGGAACAACGCGTCCGGAAATTCATCCCGCACCCGCGCCGTGATGTACTTCCACGCCAGCGGCGGCACCTTGTACCCCGCGTCGCACCGGAACCCATCCACCCCGCGCCGGCACCACACCAAAAACACCTCCGCCAAATACTCCCACGAGATCGGCAGCCTGTGGTCCATCTCCACCAAATCCTCCCAGATCGTCCCCCACGCCCCCGGGCTCACAAACTGCCCATGCTCCTTCAGGAACCATTCCGGGTGCCGCTCCTGCTCCACCGACCCCCAGCCCGTGTGGTTGATCACCAAATCCAGGAACACCCGCGCCCCATGCAAATGCGCGTTGTAAACCAGCTCCTCAAACTGCTCCACTCCCGTCGTTCGCTTGTCGAACTCCACCAGCGCCGGGTCAATCCCAGTCAAATCCTGCACCGCGTATGGGCTCCCAAACCGCCCAAACCGCGCATAGGTCGTCGGCGTCGGGCTCACCGGCAGCAAATGCAAAATCCGGCAGCCCAGCTTCCCCACAATGTGCGGCAGCTCCCGCGCCACATCCCGCAGCTTCCCCGACGGCGGGATCACCGTGTACCCCACCTGGTCCAGCCGCTTCAGCTCCCCTTCCCTCTGCTCGTCCACCGTCCCCGCCAATCCCTTCGTCGGCCCGAACATCCGCGGGAACGCGCAGTAAATGGTGTTCCCCGTCCGGTAGGCGTTGGGATGCACCGTCACCCCCGCGTTCGGTCCCCACGGCCAGTGTTGCCGCCCCTTCTCATCAATGAAAAACGCCTTCGCCTGAAAATACCCCACCTCCGCCAACGTCAACTCCAGCTCCCACCCCTCCCCATTCCGCCTCATCGGCACATCCCGCCACGAATCCCCCTGCAGCACCGGCATCGCCGCCCGGTGCGCCACCGGCAACCCATGCGCCGCCACCTGCTGGTTGTGCGCCTCGATGATCTCCGCCCGCAGCGCCGCCGCCCGTCCCACATTCGTCCGCAGGTACCCACGCCCCCCGGCTGGCCCCCCCTCAATGGTGAATTTCGCCTTGTCCCCGACAAACCGCAGCATCCGCGCTCCGGGCGCCGGGACCATTTGGATTCCTTCGCCGCTCACAATGTTCCTCGTTCCCGCCCGCCTATTTCAGCGCCGTGTAAATTCGATGCACATCGTCGTGCTCATCGATTTCATTGAGGAACTGCGTCACATGCTTTCTCTCCTCCTCCGTGATCTCCACCGGATTCTTCGCGATGTAGCTCAGCTCCGACGTGGTGATCGTCCATTTCGCTCCCGTCAAAAACTTGGCTACGCCGTCCAGCGCCGTCGGCGCCGAGTAAAATCTCGCCCCAATGTGCCCCTCTTGGGTCCCCGCTTCGACCGCCTCCACATTCTCCGCCCCCGCTTCGATCGCCGCCTCTTCGATGTCCAATGACTTGTCCGCGTGGTGCGCCTCCACCACCCCCATCCGCTCAAACATCCACGCCACGCTCCCAATCGCCCCCAAATGCCCATCCTTGAACATCCGCCTCATGTCCGACGCCGTCCGGTTCTTGTTGTCCGTCAGGCACTCCACGATCACCGGCACTTTCGCCGGCGCAAACCCCTCATACACCACCGTCTCATAATTCACCTGCTCATCCAGTTGCCCCGACCCCTTCTTGATCGCCCTCTCAATGGTCTCCCGCGTCACCGAATGCTTCCTCGCCGACTCCACCGCCGCCCGCAGCCTCGGGTTGCTCTCCGGGTTCGGATCCCCCATTTTCGCGGCAACGAGAATCTCCTTCACGATCTTCCCGACCATCTGCCCGCGCTTCTGCGCGTTCACTTCGCGGCCAGCCTGCTTCCATTGTGCGCCCATACCCCGCGATTACAATCCAACCCCCGCCAAAAAGCAATTCCCACTCCTCCCCTCCAACCCCTTTTTCTCTCCACTCTCCCCCCCACTCGCGCCGCCCCCTTAACCCTTTTTAGGAACGGTCCGATGTATGCTCTGGTGGATATCAATCGGAATCCGCACGCCATGAACCGCCAAATTCTCGTTATTGAGGACGACCTCACGGTCCGTGAGTTGATCCTCCGCACCCTCTCCAAGGCGGGTTACGACGTCCTTTCCGCCGAGGATGGCGTCGAGGGCCTCTCGGTCTTTCGTGAAAATCATCCGGATTTGGTCATCACCGACATCGTGATGCCCCAAAAAGAGGGCCTGCAAACCATCATCGAACTCCGCCAGCAAAGCCCTGCCGTCAAAGTCATCGCCATGTCCGGCGGCGGCCGCCATGCCAACGAAGACTACCTCAAGCTCGCCCGCAAACTCGGCGCCCACCGCACCGTCTCCAAGCCCTTCATGCGCGACGAAATGCTCGCCGCCGTCCGCGAAGTTCTCGGCGAGAACTGACCCGCTCCCCCCGCCTAAAAAACCGTCCCGTGCGGGATCACCCCGTTCTTCGGAATGATCACGATCCCGTCCCGGATATAATACAGCGGGTGGTCCACATTCTCCGGCTTCCCCGTCGGGTTGATCACGCAGTTGTCCCCAATCCGCGCGTTCTTGTCGATGATCGCGTTCTCAATCCGCGTGTTCTTCCCAATCCCAATCCGCGGACGCCCCGCCAGCTCGTTCTGCCGGATCGACGCGTCCGACTCAAAATAATCCGACCCCAGGTGGATCACCCGGTTCAAATAACTCCCCACATTCACCAGGCTGCGGATGCCAATGATGCTGTTCTTGATGCTCGAATGGTTGATGATGCACCCATCCGAAATGATGGCGTGGTCAATCTCCGCCCCGTTCACCTTCGACCCCGGCAAAAACCTCGGCCGCGTGAAGATCGGCGCGCTCATGTCGAAAAAGTTGAACGCCGGCAACTCCGAGCACAAATTCAGGTTCGCCTCGAAAAAGCTCCGGATCGTCCCAATGTCCTCCCAATACCCCTGGAATATCGACGAATAAACTTTGTGCGTCTTGATCGCCCCCGGGATGATGTGCTTCCCGAAATCGGTGAAATTGTTGTCCAGCAACTGCAGCATCACGTCCCGGTTGAAAACGTAAATGCCCATCGACGCCAGGTAGAAATCTTCGTCGCCCCGGATCTCCAAATCCCCATACAATTCCCTCGGCACCCGCATCGAGTCCAGCACCGCCGCCTCCTTCGGCTTCTCCTCAAACCGCGTGATCTGCTTGTGCCCGTCGATCTGCAGGATTCCCAGCGCCGAGGCCGCGTCCCGCGCCACCGGCATCGTCGCCACCGTCAAGTCCGCCCCGCTCGCCGCGTGCTCCGTCACGATCTTCGAGAAATCCATTCGGTACAACTGGTCCCCGCTCAGGATCAGCGCGTAATCAAATTTGTGGTTCAGGAAATGCACCAGGTTCTTCCGCACCGCGTCCGCCGTCCCTTGGTACCTCGACGTGTCCGCTAACGTCTGCTCCGCCGCCAATATCTCCACGATCCCGCCGTTGAAATGGTCGAACTTGTACGACTGCGAGATGTGCCGGTGCAGCGACGCCGAGTTGAACTGCGTCAGGAGGTAAATCCGCTTCATCCCCGAGTTGATGCAATTCGAGATCGGGATGTCCACCAACCGGTACTTCCCGGCCAGCGGCACCGCCGGCTTCGACCGCTCCCGCGTCAACGGAAAAAGCCGCGTCCCCTGGCCTCCCCCCATGATGATGGAAAGGACATTCCCAATGTTGACAGGGGTGATTCGTGCCGATGTCGGTGTTGGTGCAGATGCAGCTGTCATAACCTCTAATTCCAGAAACGGACTCCGCTCCCCACGATTAAACCCGGCCCCTGCCCCATGCGCAAGCGCAATGCCCTCCCTTGCAACTCTCCCGCCAGGCGCCATCTTCCTCATGGCTTCTCCAAATAGGCTTTCCCTTCCGGCGCCCCGTTTGGTTGAATCGCCCGGCGGATGAATCCAGCGCGCTCTCATTTGAAGGACCTCGACTACTCAGTCGTGCAGCAATGCATGCACTGCGGCCTTTGCCTTCCCACCTGCCCCACCTATGACGCCACCAAACTCGAGCGCAACAGCCCCCGCGGCCGCATCTCCCTCATGCGCGCCATCGCCGACGGCCGCCTCGAGCCCACCAAAAGCTTCGGCGACGAAATGTACTTCTGCCTCGGCTGCCTCGCCTGCATGACCGCCTGCCCCGCCGGCGTCAATTACGCCGAGCTCTTCGAGCACGCCCGGGCCGAGGCCGAGGCCTCCGGCGCCCTCGACAATCCCCAGCGCGGCGTCATCCGCGCCTTCACGCTCCGCTGGCTCTTCATGGACCAGCGCCGCCTCCACCTCCTCGGCAAAATCCTCGGCCTTTATCAACGCCTCGGCCTCCAGGCGTTCGTCCGCAGAAGCGGCGTCCTCAGGCTCCTCCCCAAACGCCTCCGTGAGCTCGAGGCCATGACCCCCACCGTCTGCCGCGACTTCTCCGACACGCTCATCGCCCCCGTCACCCCGGCCGCCGCCGGGCC
>CAZSXX010000073.1:0-14857 GCA_964611245.1 uncultured Verrucomicrobiota bacterium
CCTCGGTTTCATCCATGTCGCCAGCGGCCCCATGGTCCGCAGTTCCTACCACGCGGATGAATTCCGCCCCCCGCTCAGCGCCGCGTCCGCCGCGGCCGGTTCAGGAATCTGACCGCCGCGTAAAGGATGAACCCGCCCGTGATCAGGAAAATCACGGCGTAAACCACTTTCTTGAAAACCTGCGCCTGCTGTATCAGCCGGTCCGTCTCCGCCTTTTGCGCCTGCGAAAAAATTTCGAATTGCTGCTCCACGCTCAAGCCTTCCTTGAGCTCGTCCTTCAGCGCCAGCGTCAACGCCTGCCCGGTCCCCGCCACGAACGTCGCCGGCGCCTTCTCCAGCGCCTTCTCGTCCGCCACCATGAAACCAATCGTCCCCCAAAATGGATTCAACGACTCCGTCCACAGCCGGAACAGCCCGTGGTTGCGCGCCAGGACTTGCACCCGCCGCCAGAACGCCTCGTGGAGGCGGGTGTCATTCGGGTCAAGGATTGCCTCGCTGTGTATCTTTCCATGCAGCCTCTCCACCCGGAACCCAATCGCGGCCGCGATTTGCCCCTCCGGCGTTTCCGCAAGCTGCACCTCCGTGAAATGTTTCTCCAGGTCGCCCGGCGGCAGCGCGGCGTTCCTCCAAAGTTCCCGCAGCGCCGGCAGGTCATCCAGCGTGGCGCGGCGCACCCGATACTCGGTTGGCGTCACGCCCAAACCCTACCCACCGTTCTCCCCCGAAACAATCGCGGAAAATCCCGAACCCAAAACCTTCCCCCGGCCGCTCCCCTGCGGTTGACCACCCCGCCCTCTTCCCCCACCATCCGCCCATGAGCGAATTCAAGATCGAACGCCTTTCACCCGGGACCGGCCCCCTACCCACCGCCGGACAGACGGTCGTTGTCCATTACACCGGGCGCCTCACCACCGGCGAGAAATTCGACAGCTCGGTGGACCGCAATGAGCCCTTCGAATTCGTCCTCGGCCACGGACAGGTCATCCTCGGTTGGGACACCGGCCTGGCTCAAATGCAAGTCGGCGAGAAAGCCCGCCTCACCATCCCGCCCGAAATGGGCTACGGCGCCCAGGGCTATCCCGGGGTCATCCCGCCCAACGCCACCCTGGTCTTCGATGTCGAACTCATCGAAGTCCGGTAAGCCATGAACGTGACGGCCCGCCCCGCCGCCGGTCCAATCGCCAGCCCATGAGTCTGCCGATCGCCGACCGAGAGTTGCGCGTCCTCGCCCGTTCGCCCAGGACCTACCGCGGACGCTTGGTCACCGCGTTCGTTTTCGCCCTCATCACCGGCTGGCTCCTCTGGTTCATGTCCAAAACTGGCCGCGCCAACGCCGTCTCCGCCCAAGCCTACGCGTTCATCACCCAGATTTCGCTGATGATGTGCTTCTTCAGCATCAACGTCACCGCCGATTCCATCAGCTCCGAAAAACGCGGCGGCACCCTCGGCCTCCTGTTCCTCACCGACCTCAAGGGCGTTGACATCGTCGTCGGCAAACTCGCCGCCAACGGCCTCGTCGCCTTCTACAGCCTCCTCGGCATTCTCCCCGTCATTTCCGTGCCCGTCCTCATGGGGGGAGTCTCCGGTGAAAGCCTTTTCCGCACCGCCTGCACCCTCCTCAACAGCCTCTTCTTCGCCCTCTGCCTGGGCCTTTGGGTCTCCGCCCGCAGTTGGGACCAAAAAAAAGCCATGAACGCCGGCGTCGGCATCGCCATGCTCATTCTTTGGGGTTTTCCCGCCCTCGCCGGCGCCTTGGAGGTCAAGGGCCGCTGGCTTGGCCTCGCCGCCGTCCTCAAACTCCTCAGCCCCTATTACCAACAGAATTTCAGCACCCCCTTTGGGATGGGAATGCGCCTCGACCGCTATTGGGAAAGCCTTGCCATCACCCACGCCCTCGCATGGCTTGCCCTGTGGGCCGCCTGCCGCCGCACCCCCCGCGAATGGCAGGATCGCCCAGTCGGCTTCTTTCGCTGGGGCTGGCGTGGCGTGCTGGACAACTTCCGCTTTGGCTCCCCATCCTCCCGCGTTGCCTTCCGCTCCCGTCTCCTGCAAATGAATGCCATCCATTGGCTCTCGGCCCGCGAAAAATCCGCCCCCCTTTGGACTTGGCTTTTCATCCTATTCACGATTCTCGGTTGGATCGGATTCTGGGCCTACATTCGCTCCTCCGGCGGCAACAACGTGCCATTCTGGGGGATCGGCGTCCCGGCGGTCCTCATCATGGCCCTTGGCCTGCGCATGCGCGCCTGCACCCTCAGCGCCGAGGTCATCGGCCGCGACCGTTTCAGCGGCGCCTTGGAATTGCTGCTCTCCACCACCCTCACAACCCACGACGTCGCCCGCGGCATCTGGATGACTTTCCGCCGCACCATCCTCGGCCCCGCCATTGCCACATTCTTCATCGGCTCCGTCGTCATCCTTTTCGTCTTCACAGAGTCCAAACCCGGATTGTTGTACGGTGCGGTGGCCTACATCGGCCTCACCACCCTTTTCGTGTCCGACCTCATCGCCTCCGTCTGGGCTTCCATGTGGATGGCCTGCGTCGCCCGCACCGCCATCGCCGGACCGGGCCTCGCCATCATTCGCCTCCTTGCCATCCCCTGGGTTATTTTCCTTGGCATTGTCACGATTGTGGCCGTTCTCGGATCCTATCTTTTTTCCGGCGGTCTGCCTGTCCCTTTTGAATTGGTCTGCGTCACTTGGTTTGGCATCCTTTTTTCCAGCAACCTTTTTTGGATTTTCCGCTCCCGCCGCCTTTTCCATGCCCGCCTCCGCCTGGCCGCGTCGGAACGCTACCAACCCCCGGCCACTAAAAAGGCCTGGTGGCGCCTCGACTGGCTCAACCCGTTCCGTTCGCGCGAAATCCGCTTGTCTCCCGGTCCTTGATCAGTCACCGTTGGCCCACGTTGGCGCTTTTCATGGGCTCATCTCCTGCGGCAGAAATTTCAGTCGCGGGTTTGAGATTGGCATGAATAACGCTAATTGGGCGGACCTCGAATCCTCAGAACTTTCGCGGTCCTCTGGCCGGGTGGACAGCCGCCCGGGGTCGCCGTGATGAGGTTTGTTTACAACGTTTTATTTTTGGTCGGCTTTCTCATTTCCGCGCCTTTCTATTTCCTCAAAATGCGCCGCCGGGGAAATTGGAAGGCGGGATTTGGGCAGCGCTTTGCCCGCTATGACGCCCGCCTCAAAACCGCCCTCACCAACCGCCACACCCTTTGGGTCCACGCCGTCAGCGTCGGCGAAGTCAACATCGCCACCCAGTTGATCAAGGCCCTGGAGTCCCGCGCCCCCACCCTCACCGTCGTCGTCTCCACCACCACCTCCACCGGCATGGGCGAACTCCGCAAGAAGCTCCCCGCCCACGTCCCCAAATTCTATTACCCCATCGACCGCCAGTCCTACGTCAGCCGCGCCCTCCGCGTCATCTCCCCCGAGGCCATCGTCCTCGTCGAAGCCGAAATCTGGCCCAATTTCCTCTGGAAAGCGGCCGACCGCCAAATCCCCCTCTTCCTCGTCAACGCCCGCCTTTCCGAAAAATCCTACCGTGGCTACCGCCGCGCCTCCCTCCTCTTCCGCCCTATTTTTCGCTCCTTCTCCGGCGTCGGCGCCCAGCACGATGCCGACGCCCAGCGCCTCATCGACCTTGGCTGCCGCCCGGAGGTCGTCAAAGTCGTCGGCAACCTGAAATTCGACGCCGCCCAGATCGCCGAAAAAAACGCCATCGCCGTCCATTCCCTTTACGGCCAAATCGGCGTCCCCGACGACGCCCTCATCCTCGTCGCCGGCAGCACCCACGCGGGCGAGGAGGCCTTCCTGGCCGACGCCTTCCTTCGCCTCCGCCCGCGTTTCCCCAACCTCTTCCTCACCCTGGTTCCGCGTCATTTCGAGCGCTCCAGGGAAGTCGGCGGCGAGCTCGAGAAACGGAAAATCCCCTTTGTTTACCGCACGGAGGTCAGCGCCGCTTCCCGCTTCCGTCCCGGGGAGGTCCACGCCCTCATCGTCAACACCACCGGCGAACTCCGCCAGTTCTACAATGCCGCCACCGTCATTTTCGTCGGCAAAAGCCTCCTCGCCCAGGGCGGCCAGAACCCCATCGAACCCGGCGCCATCGGAAAGCCCATGGTCTTCGGCCCCAACATGCAGAATTTTGACGCCATCGCCGCCGCCTTCGTCAACGGCCGCGGCGCGCGCCAGGAACCCGACCCTGCCGGCGTCGAGCGCGCCATCGCCGAGCTCCTCGCCTCCCCATCCCAGCGCGAGGAACTCGGCCGCAATGCCCTCGAGGTCGTCCGCCAAAACCAGGGCTCCATCGAGCGCACCGTCGAGATGATCCTCCAGCACGTCCGGCTGGATTGACCGCCCCCGGGCGGCTGCCCTAACTTCCCGCCATGGACCCCCTGGAAGCATCCCACCCGCCGGACGCTTCCGCCCCCGCCCCCTCCGATGCCGACCTCATCGCCCGCGTGCTCGCCGGGGATCCATCCGCCTTCGAGCCCCTGATCGTCCGGCACCAGCCCAAAATCTTCAGCACGGTCCGCCGCTACTCCCGCCGCGAAAGCGAGGTCGAGGACATCGTCCAGGAAATTTTCATCAAGGCGTTTCAAAAACTCTCCACCTTCCGGTCGGAAGCCCCCTTCGAACACTGGCTCATGCGCCTTGCCGTCCGGACCTGCCTCGATTTCCTCCGCCAGCGCCAGCGCAACCGCGAGCACAACGTCTCCGACCTCGGCGACGAGGACTCCGACCTGATGGCCCGGTCGCCCGGCCCCGCCAAAGACGCCGACCGCGCCGCCGCCGCCCGCGACCTGGTCGAGGCCGTCCTCTCCCAACTCTCCCCGCCCGCCAGGCTCGTCATCACCCTCCTCGAGATCGAGGAACGGTCCGTCAGGGAAATCGCCTCCCTGACCGGTTGGTCCGAAACCCTGGTCAAGGTCCGCGCCTTCCGCGCCCGGGCGGAGATGAAGAAAGCCCTCGCCCGCGTCTCCAGGGAAAAGTATCTGTAACCGCCATGCGCCTGCCCGCGTCTAACCATTTGTCGAAATGAAGAAGCCTCTCTCCCACGAGGAATTTGTCCAGATCGCCCGGAGCTCCCCTCCGGACGGGCGCTCCCCATTTGCCTTCGAGAAGCGGGTCATGGCCCACCTCCGCTCCGCCCCTGAGCCCGATTCCCTCGCCCTTTGGACGCGCGCCCTCTGGCGTGCCGTCGCCCCGTGCCTGGGCGTCATGCTCCTGGCCGCCGCTTTTTCTGTTTCCCTCCCTGCCACCGAGCCTCCCAGCGTGGCTGACTCGGCGGACGCCCCGGACCTCCTCGAAACCACCGTCTTTGCCCCCACCGAAATCGATTTCGACCTCGGCGCGTGAAAATCTGGAAAGTCATCCTCGCGGTTCTCCTCATTTTCGGCGCCGGAGTCGTCACCGGCGGCATGCTCGTCCGCACCCGGGTCGTCACCGCCCGTCCAGCCATGGCCATGCCCGGCGGCCCTCCCGGCCCTGGCCTTTGGGGGCAGCCCCGCCAGCAATTCGTCCTCCGCCTCAACCGCCAGCTCGACCTCACCGCCGGCCAAACCGCCGAAGTCGACCGCATCCTCCGCGGCAGCCACGAACGCATGTCCAGGCTTTGGGACCCCATCGCCCCGCAGGCTCGCGAGGAAACCCGCAAGGTCCGCGACCAAATCCAGTCCCTCCTCACCCCGGACCAGAAAACCAAATTCAACCGCGCCTTCAAGCCCGCCCGCCTCCGCGAGCCCGACGACCGCAAGGACCGCCGCCCACCCCGCGACCGCGACACCAACGCGTCCTCGCGCGTGGATGGAAAATCCAATCCATAGCGGCCCCCATCCCCTCCCTTTTCCCGCCCCGCGTCCCGTTCACTTTCACCTTTTCACCCCCCAATCCCCGGCGGCATACTGCGCCCTTCCATCACCACAGATTCCCAATGCCATGAAACACATTCTTGCGCTCGACCAGGGCACCACCAGTTCCCGCGCCATCGTTTTCGACCACTCCGGCAGCGTTCTCTCCGTGGCCCAACAGGAATTCCGCCAGATCTTCCCCAAACCCGGCTGGGTCGAGCATGACGCCGGCGAAATCTGGGCCAGCCAAGCCGCCGTGGCCCAGGAAGCCCTCGCCAAAGCCAGCCTCTCCGGCTCCGACATCGCCGCCATCGGCATCACCAACCAGCGCGAAACCGCCGTCGCCTGGGACCGCGAGACCGGCAAGCCCCTCTGCAACGCCATCGTCTGGCAGGACCGCCGCACCGCCCAAGCCTGCGACCGCCTCAAGGCTCGCGGCCTCGCGCGCAAAATCACCAAAAAAACCGGCCTTGTCGTCGACGCCTATTTCTCCGCCACAAAATGGCAATGGATTCTCGAGAATGTCCCCGGCGCCAAAGCGAAGGCGAAGGCCGGCAAGCTCGCTTTCGGGACCGTCGATTCATGGCTCGTTTGGAACCTCACCGGCGGCGCCCTCCACATCACGGACCCCAGCAACGCCTCCCGCACCATGTTGTTCAACATCAAATCGGGCGATTGGGACGATGAGCTCCTCGCCCTTTTCGGCGTGCCCCGCTCGGCCCTGCCCACAGTCCGCGCCTCCAGCGAAATTTACGGCGAGACCAACCTGTTCGGCGCCGCCACTCCCATCGCCGGCATCGCGGGCGACCAACAGGCCGCCCTTTTCGGCCAGGTTTGCGCCAAGCCCGGCATGGTCAAAAACACCTACGGCACCGGCTGTTTCATGCTCATGAACACCGGCGCTGAAATCGTCCCCTCCCGCAACAACCTGCTCACCACCGTGGCCTGGAAAATCGGCGACCGCACCGAATACGCCCTCGAAGGCAGCATTTTCATCGCCGGCGCCGTCGTCCAATGGCTCCGCGACGGCCTCGGCATCATCAAATCCTCCAACGAAGTCGAATCGCTCGCCGCCCAAGTCCCGGACAATGGCGGCGTGTATCTCGTGCCCGCGTTCGCCGGCCTCGGCGCGCCCCATTGGGACCAATACGCGCGCGGCGTCATCGTCGGCCTCACCCGCGGCTCCTCCCGCGCCCACATCGCCCGCGCCGCGCTCGAAGGCATCGCCCACCAGGTCGACGACGTCCTCCGCGCCATGGAAAAGGACGCCGGCATCCGCCTCAAGGAGCTTCGCGTGGACGGCGGCGCCTGCGTCAACAACCTACTCATGCAGTTCCAGGCCGACCTCCTCGGCGTTCCCGTCGTCCGCCCCCGCGTCAGCGAGACCACCGCCCTCGGCGCCGCCTATCTCGCGGGCCTCGCCGTCGGGTATTGGAAAAACCAGAAGGAAATCGCCGCCCAATGGCAGGCGGACCACCGCTTCGTCCCCACCATCAAGCCCGCCGTGCGCAAGGAGCTGTCGGTGGGCTGGAACAAGGCCCTCGCCCGCGCGCGCGGTTAGCCAACCGCCGGTCCCGCGAGGATTTCATCGCGCGTGAACGCGAACACAACGGGCGTTCCAGACTCCTCAATCCGGGCCTTCCCCCCCTCCTGGCGGTCCACCAAAACCGCCGCGAAAACCACCTCGCCACCCTCCTTCTGCACCGCCCGGATCGCCGTCAATGTCGATTCCCCCGTCGTGGCCACATCGTCGATCACCACCACGCGGTCGCCCTTCTTGAAATTGCCTTCGATCAGCTTCGTCTGCCCATGCGCTTTCGGCGCCTTCCGCACCACGAAACATCGGATCGGCTCCTGCGGGTTCACCGCGAAGGACCGCATGCTCACCGCCAGTGAAATCGGGTCCGCCCCCATCGTCAACCCGCCCACCGCGTCCACCTTCACATTGCGCTTCGCCGCTTCCCCCGCGATCAGCGCGTGCATCACTTCCCCCACCAGCCACGCCCCCTGCGGATCCAGCGTGGTCAACCGGCAATCAACGTAATATTTGCTCTTGGCCCCCGAGGCCAATGTGAAATCCCCTTGGAACACGCTGCGATTCTTCAGCAGCTCCACCAGTTTCTCCCGCGCACCCTCCGATATTTGCATCCCTGGATGTTCCGGTTCGCCCGCCCGGTTTCAAGGTTTTTCTCCCCCTCGCCCCGTCAATGTTCCGGCTCCAGCGCCGGCCGCGGCCGGTGTTTCTTCGCGAGCGCCAAGGCGGCCTCCAGCGAACTGATCCCGCCCGTGCACGTCGGATGGCTCAACGAGGCCGCCGCCGCGCAGACCGCCGCCAACAGCGACTTCTGCAAATCCCACCCCTCATGCAGGCCAAACAACGCCCCCGCGCAAAACGCGTCCCCCGCCCCCGCCGTCCCCGCGATGTATTTCGCGGGCAGGTTCAGCGACGACTGCCAGAAATCCTCCCCCTTCCGCGTGCGCGCGAAGCCCCCCTCCGGAAAATGAATGATCACCAATTCCTTCACCCCGCATTGGAGCAACGCCCCCGCCGCGTGCCGCAGAGACACCGTGTCGAGCTTCCCCGCCGCGTCGCGCACCTTGAAGCCCGTCGTCTTCCCCGCCTCCACTTCGTTCAAAATGCAATAATCAACGAACTTCAACGCCGGCGTCACGATCTTCGAAAACCGGTCGCTGTCCTCGCTCACCACGTCCACGCTCGTCTTGAGCCCCGCGTCCTGCGCCTCCTTCAACAGCCGCGCCGCCTTCGTCCCATGCACCTTGTCCACCTCGTCCATCGCGTCCAGCAACAGCAGGTAGCCCAGGTGGAAGATGCGCGCCTTGGTCTTGGCGAAGTCCAGGTTCTCCCCGTCCCACAGCGCGTTTGCCCCCCGGTAATGGAAAAACGTCCGCCGCCCATTCCCGATCTCCGTCATCACGTCCGTGTACGACGTCGCCGCCTCCCCCGTGGCTTTTAGAAATTTTGTGTCGATCTTATGCTTCGCGCAGTCCTTCAGTATCTCCTCCCCCAGCGCGTCCTTCCCCACCAATCCCGCGGCCGACAGCGGAAATCCCGCCCCCAGCTTCGCCAAGTCCACCAACACGTTGTAGGCCGCCCCGCCCGTCCCCTGCGACTGGCTCCGGATGTTCGTCAACTGCTCGCGCTGCGGATACACATCCACCATCTTCACTTGGTCGATGATCCAATTCCCGCCCGCCAATATACCGTTTCGTGTTGAACTTGATCTGCTCTTCATGTGGACACAAACCCTCCGGGAGCCCTATCGCGCGCGACCTAACTGATGAAATACGCCCCCGACTCGAATCAAACCGGCACCAGGTTCGCCCTTCTTCTACAAATAAAACCCCTTTGCTGGCAAGCCATTTGCATTTTTTGGCCTCTTTCACGCAACCTGCGGGTCCGCTGCCCCCCAAGCGGGCCCAATTGGCCCGTCCCCCGCCCCGCAATCTCAAATGGCCTTCGACCCCCGATTTCTCCAACGTATCAGCTCTAATTTCTTGACGCTAATTCAGCGGGCGGGTCTATTTTCCACGAATGCCCCCGGACACACGCGTGCCGCCGTTCCAGCGCTGGGGCGCGGTGGCTGCCTCCCTGACCGCCGCCTTGGCCTTTCACCTCGCCTTCTCCCACCCCGCCCTCTCCTTCCTCGCCCTACTCTATTTTGAGCGCCTGCTGGCCCTCACCCGCGTCGAAAAAGCCCGCCTCGCGTTTTACGCCGGGACAGGCGTCGGCTTGCTTGTGTTCGTTCCCAAGGTCACATTCTTTTACACCCTGTTCGGCGTGTCGGCGGCGGCCCTCTGGCTGATCCTCGCCGTCTGGCATGGCCTCTTTGTTTACCTTGCCCATTGGGCCCGGCGCCGCTTCTCCCCGCCTGCCTCCGTCGCTTGGATCGCCTGCTGTTGGACTGGCTTGGAATACTTCCGGTCCGAGCTCTACTCCCTCAAATTCTCCTGGCTCGCCGGCGGCTTCGCCCTCATGCAACAACCCTCCGCCCTCACGCCCATCCTCGGCGTGTATGGCGTCAGTTTCGTGGCGGTCCTCCTCGTCGCCGCCGCCGTCCTGCTCCCCTCCCGCAGATTCCGCCTCGCCTCCGTCGCCGGCCTTGTGGTTTTCACAATGACCCTCCAGCTTCCACTCCATCCAACCAACGCCGGGGGACGTTCCGTTGAGGTGGCGGGGATGCAGCTCGAATTCCCCGTCGAGCTCGAGGTGCCCGCCCACTTGGACGCATTGAAACAACGCCACCCCGGCGCGAAAATCTTCGTCCTGAGTGAATACACCTTTGACGGCCCGCTCCCCCCGCTCATGAAAAAATGGTGCAAACACAACGCGGCCTACCTCATCGTCGGCGCCAAGGAAATGCTCGCCGGCGGCCAGTTTTACAACACCGCCTACGTGGTCAGCCCGGAGGGCGAAGTCGTTTTCCAGCAGGTCAAGGCCACCCCCATCCAATTTTTCCAGGATGGCCTGCCCGCCCCGGAACAGCGCCCGTGGGATTCCCCCTGGGGCAAAATCGGCATCTGCATTTGCTACGACCTCTGTTACTCCCGCGTCACCGACCGCCTCATCCGCCAAGGCGCCGAAGCCTTGATCGTCCCCACCATGGACGTCGCCGAATGGGGCCGCGCGCAGCACGAACTCCATGCCCGCATCGCCCCCATGCGCGCCGCCGAATACCGCGTCCCGATCTTCCGGCTCGCCAGCTCCGGCATCTCCCAGGCCGTCAACCACTCCGGCGTCGTCGAATCGTCCGCCCCGTTTCCTGGCCCCGGCGAGATGCTTTCCGCCCAACTCACGATGGGTCGCCCGGGCTCAATCCCCGTGGATCGATTCCTTGCCCCGGCCTGCTCCGCGTTCGCCCTCCTGGGCCTTGGGCTTTCCTTTGTTCGGCCGAAAAAATCCCTCGGCCAACTGTGAGGCGGCCCGCCGTTGCCTCAGGGAAGGTCCCGCGCGTACACGTTCATCAGCTCCAGCGGAACTCCGTTGTCCCGGAATCCAAAGGCTCCCCGCGCGGGCAGCCGGTTCCCCGGATGGTTCGTCGTTTCGCTCGCCGAGTTTGCCTCGGACGCCCCCGCCGAGTTTTTGCTGTAGTTGGATTGGATCGTCACTTTCTGCCCCTGGGACGTCACCATCACCCGGTTGTGCGCCCCGGGCGTCAGGTTCTGCAGCGGATGGGCCACGCCCCGCACCACCACGGCGGGCTGGCTCGCCGGCGCCGTGTCCTTCGGCGTCCGGATGTCAAATATGAACGCCGCGTCCCCGTGCTCCTTCTCCGACAAAAGCGCCGCCTCCGGCTTCCCGCTCGGCTTGGCCCGCAACCGTTCCCCCTCCACACTCCACCCTTCGGCCGCCTTCCATCCCCGCAGGTCGAGCCCCGTGAAAATCGTCCGGAACCCCTCGTCCAGTGGCGCCACCACGGCGGGATTCGGGTTGCTCGTCGGCAATTCCTTGATCCGCAGGTTGCGGAACTGCACCGGGGCCCCCTCCGATTCCAAGGCCAAATACCCTTTCCGGTAATTGCAATTCTCCCCGCCCGACACTTCCTTCCCGTTCACGCTCAGCCGCAGCGTCCCGTTCGTGCAAACAATCCGGTAATGGTTCCATTCCGGCGACGGCTTGCTCCGCTCCTCCGAGGGGAAGCTCCGGTCCCCATTGTGCCTCCCAAACGGCTTCATCGACGCGCCATGGATCGGGAACACATCCCCATGCGTCGTGTACCATTGGTTTTTCCCGTTCACATTGTAGCCATGGTCCAGGACTTGGACCTCAATGCCCCTCAGGAACGGCACGGCCGGCGCCGCGATCGGCGTCCCCCAGATGAATATCCCCGAGTTCCCCCCGCTCGAAAGGTGCCGCCATTCCACCTCCATGATGAAATTCTCATATTGCCGCTCCGTGCGGATCGCCCCCGTCGGCCGCCCCGTGCAATGGATCATCCCATTGGTCACCGACCACGTCTCCGGCGCGCAATTCGCGTTCACCCACCCCGACAGGTCACGCCCGTTGAACATCGGCGTGAACCCCTCCTCTTCCGCCCCAAAGGCGGACCACGTCACAAGGCAGGAAAGGATTGGAACCAATAATCGGCGTTGCATCCTCCGACAATGCGGCGGCCCCCGGAAATTGGAAACCGAATTTTCCGCTCACTCCGCCGGGCCGGACCGAAGGGTGAAATAAAACGCGCTCCCAGTTCCCACCTTCGACTCCACCCACACTTCCCCTTGGTGCGACTGCACGATGTGTTTCACGATCGCCAACCCCAGCCCCGTGCCCCCCTGCTCCCGCGACCGCGCCCGGTCCACCCGGTAAAACCGCTCAAAAATCCGCCCCACCGAATCCTCCGGAATCCCAGGCCCATTGTCCCTCACGCAAACCTCCACCAGCCCATCCCCCCTCGCCCGGCCCTCCACCCGCACCTCGCCCCCGCTCCGCCCGTATTTGATCGCATTGTCGATCAGGTTGAAGAGAACCTGCTGCAGGCGGTCCGCGTCGGCGGCCGCCCTCAACTCCCCGGGGACCTCGTTCAACAGGCGGATGCCCCGCTCCTTCGCCCGCGATTCCAGGTCGTCAAACGAACTCTCCACCAGCGGATTCAACGCCAACCGCTGCAAGTTGAGGACCACCTGCCCCGATTCCAGCCTAGAGATTGTCAGCAAATCCTCGATCAGGAACGTCAGCCGGTCCGTGTGCTTGTCGATCATCTGCAGGAACCGCAACGCCACCTCCGGCTCGTTCTTCGCGCCGTCAATCAACGTCTCCACAAATCCCTTGATCAACGTCAGCGGCGTCCTCAGTTCGTGGCTCACATTCGCGACGAATTCCCTCCGCGTGTTCTCCAATTGCTTCAGCCGCGTCAGGTCGTGGAAAATGAAAACCCCTCCCTCCGGCCCTCCCAGCCGCCCCCGCAACGCCGCCGCCGAAACCTCAAAACTCCGGCTCTCCGCCCCCGGCAGCTCCAGCTCGAAACTGTGCACCTGCCCGTCCCTCTGCACCTGCTGCCACAGCTCCAGCAGTTGGTGGTCCCGGAACACCTCCATGATCGTCCCGCCCCGGATGTCGCCATCCAGCGAAAAAAACTTCTCCAGCGCCTGGTTCACCGCCTGCACCCGCCCATCCCGGTCCAAAAGCAAAAACCCCTCCACCATGCTGTTGAACAGCGCCTGCCGCTCCGCCTCCGCCCGTTCCTGCGCCAGCTCCCACAAATCCCGCAGCCGCTGCGCCTCCCGTTTCTGCTCCTCGATCTCCTTCAGCGCCGCCCCATGCCGACGGCTCCATTTCCAGTGCGAAAACACTGCCGCCACCACCGCCAGGATCGTCAGCGCGGGCCACATGGGTTGCGACGGCCTACTCCTTGCCGTCGCTGAACCGATAGCCGACCCCGCGCACGGTGTCCAGAAATCGCGCCGCCTTCCCCAGCTTCTCCCGCAGCCGCCGCATGTGCGTGTCCACCGTCCGCGTGTCGATCAAGTTCTCGTACTCCCACACGTCATGCAGCAGCTTCTCCCGCGACTGCACCCTCCCCTTCCTCTCCACCAGCGTCGTCAACAGCCGGAACTCCGTCGCCGTGAGGTCCACCGCCTTGCGCCCCACCGTCACCGCGTGCCTCGGGATGTCGACCGTCAATTCCCCCACCTGGAACCGGTCCGCCTTCTCCTCCCCGTGCGACCCCATTTGCAGCAGGTTCTTGACCCGCAAGACCAATTCCCGCGGGCTGAACGGCTTCGTCACATAATCATTGGCCCCCAGTTCCAGCCCCAGCACCCGGTCCAGCTCCGCCGCCTTCGCCGTCACCATGATGATCGGGATCCCCGAGGTCTGCGCGTCCCGCCGCAAAATCTTGCACACCTCCAGCCCATCCACCTCCGGGATCATCAAATCCAGCAGGATCAAATCCGGCAGCGCCGCCCTCGCCTTCTTCAGCGCCGCGTTCCCGTCCTCCGCCGTGATCACCTCGTAGCCCGCCGTCCTTAAATTGAACCCGATCAGCTCCAGCGCGTCCGGCTCGTCGTCCACCACCAGTATTTTATGTTTCATGCCACGTCCCATCACTGCGCCGGCGCGCCCGCTTTCCCCGTGTGCCGGATGTCCCGTCCCTCGTACAAAAACACCACCTCCTCCGCGATGTTCGTCGCATGGTCCGCGATCCGCTCGATCGATTTTGAGATCACCATCAAATTCAGGCACCGCGTGATCGTCGCCGGATTCTCGATCATGAAACTCACCAACTCCCGGTGCAACTGCCGGTTGATCGCGTCCACCTCCTTGTCCCTCGGCACCACCGCCCGCGCCTTCTCCGGGCTCCGGCTCACAAAGGCCTCCAGCGCCTCGTCCAGCATCTCCATCGCCAGCCGCGCCATCCGGGGGATGTCCACGTAGGACTTCAGCTGCGGCTCCTGCCCAAGCTCAATCGTCCTCCTCGAAATGGTCGTCGCCTCGTCCCCCACCCGCTCCAGGTCGTGCGATATTTTCATCGCCACCGTGATCAGCCTCAGGTCCGACGCCATCGGCCCCTGCAAGGCCAGCAACGAGATCGCCATCTCGTCGATCTCGATCTCCAGTTGGTCGATGATCGAATCGTCCGCGATCACTTTCCGCGCCGCCTCATCCTGCCGCTCCACCAGCGCCCGGATGCTGTTGTTCAGCGCCGCCCCCGCGTGGCTCGCCATCGTCAGCAGCTTCTGCTTGAGAGCCGCCATCTCCTGTTCAAAATGTCGTGTCATGCTTCGCTCAGCCAAACCGGCCCGTTACGTAATCCTCCGTCTGCCTCTTTGACGGATTCGTGAAAATCTTCCGCGTCGCGTCATATTCGACCAGCTCGCCAATGTAAAAAAACGCCGTGTAATCCGAAATCCGCGCCGCCTGCTGCATGTTATGCGTCACAATCACGATCGTGAAATCCTTTTTCAGCTCGATGATCAACTCCTCGATCTTCGCCGTCGCGATCGGGTCCAGCGCCGACGCCGGCTCGTCCATCAGGATGATC
>CAZSXX010000074.1:0-14006 GCA_964611245.1 uncultured Verrucomicrobiota bacterium
ACTCCGCCCCGTCGATTGTGGGGGGCAAATTGTTCACGATGTGCACGCGGGACAACACCGAGGTCCTGCTCGCGCTGGACGCCAACACTGGAAAGGAGCTTTGGGCCACCTCGTTGGCGGGCATTTACAACAACAAGTGGGGGGGCGGCCCGCGCGGCACTCCCTCCGTGGATGGCGACCGGGTTTATGCCCTTTCCGGCAAGGGGAACCTCGCGTGCGTGAATGTCGCGGACGGCAAAATCCTTTGGCAAAAGGAAATGACCGACCTTGGCGGGCGGGTTCAACAGTGGGGTTACACCGAGTCCGTGTTGGTTGACGGAGACCGCGTCATTTGCACGCCTGGAGGCTCCGATGGCGCGATGGCAGCGTTGGACAAGAAGACGGGGAAGGTTGTTTGGCAGTCCAAGGATTTCACGGACGACGCGCAATATTCGTCAATCGTCCCGGCCAAGATCAACGGGGTCCCGCAGTATGTCCAACTGACGATGAAGAGCATCGTGGGAATCGCCGCGAAGGATGGGAAGGTACTGTGGAAAACCGAGTGGCCAGGGCGAATCGCGGTGATCCCGACCCCGATCGTCCGGGACAATCTGGTGTATGTCACTTCCGGTTACGGAGTTGGCTGCAAGCAGATCAAGATCGGCGCGAACAATGAGGTCGAGACCGTTTACGAGAACAAGGTGATGAAGAACCACCATGGGGGTGTAGTTCTGGTTGGCGACCACATTTATGGCCATGCGGACGCGGGCTGGACCTGCCAGAATTTCAAGACAGGCGAAGAAGTGTGGAACCACCGGCCGTTCGACAAAGGCGCCGTGGCGTTTGCCGATGGCATGCTGTATTGTTTGGAGGAGCGGAGCGGCACGATCGCGTTGGTTGAGGCGTCCCCGGCGGGGTGGAAGGAGCATGGCCGCTTCAAGCTGGATCCACAGACCAAAATCCGAAGCCCGGACGGCCGCATTTGGACCCACCCGGTGATCAGCAATGGCAAGCTGTACCTTCGGGATCAGGATCTCATTTTTTGTTACGACATCAAAAAACGGTGACCTGACGCGAGTTTTTTTGGAACTTTTTCCATCTTTTGGCGTCTATTAGCTGAATGAAGAATCCCGGGAAATGGGGCGACTTTAAAAAAATCACCTTTTTATGATCAAGCACATTCGCGTCTTGTTGATGGCCGCCGCACTGGGTGCGTTCAGCCAGCCTGCGGTCACTGCGGCAGCCTTGAAGGTCGGGGATCCGGCTCCCAAGCTGGAAGTTGGGAAATGGATCCAGGGCGATCCGGTCAAGTCATTTGAACGCGACAAAGCCTACATTGTTGAATTCTGGGCGACTTGGTGCGGACCGTGCCGACAGACCATTCCGCATTTGAACGAGACGCACAAAAAGTACAAAGACAAAGGCCTTGTCGTGATCGGCCAGGACGTCTGGGAGCAGGACGAGGATGAAGTCCCGAAATTTGTGAAGCAAATGGGCGACAAAATGACCTACCGCGTCGCGTTGGACGACAAGACGGGGAACGAAAAGGGGAAAATGGCCGCCAATTGGATGGAAGCGGCGGGCCAGGGAGGAATTCCCACCGCGTTTGTGGTTGGGAAGGATGGAAACATTGCCTGGATTGGGCATCCGATGGAGCTGAAGGACAAAACCCTTGATGAGATTTTGGCAGGGACGTTCGACGTGAAGAAAGCCGCGGCTGAGGCCGAGCTCAAAAAGGCCAAGGAGGAGAAAACCAACGCGGTGTGGCAGAAATTCCAGAAAGCGGCGGGCGACAAGGACTGGACCACCGCGGAGGGACATCTCAACGAGATGGAGCAGTTGCTTGACGAGGATGAGCGCGGGAACCTGGACATGGTGCGCCTGCGGTTCAATCTAAGGAAAGGGGACGCCGCGGGCGCAACGGTGGTCGCGAGTCGGCTGGCAGCAAAGGACTTGGAAAACCCGCAGTATCACAACCAGTTGGCCTGGATTCTGGCGACGGAAGCGAAGGACGCCAAGCCGATGTTGGAGATCGCCGAGAAATCCGCCAAACTGGCCAACGACCTGTCCAAAGGAAACGATCCTGAGATTCTGGACACCGTCGCCCGAATCCAGTTTGTGATGGGCCAAAAGGAGGCCGCAGTCGCCACCCAGCAAAAGGCCGTCAACGCGGCCGAAGCCAAAGCGAAGAAGGATTACCAGAAGACCTTGGACAGCTACAAAGCGGGCAAAATCCCGGGCGAATAGATCACCCTTTTTTGCCAAAAAGGGAAGCGAAGAAACCCTTTGACTCCTCCGCGCGCTGCTGGACTTTCAATTGGCCGAGCAGCGACTGCCAAGCGATGTAGATTTTGTGCCACTGGTTCTCCAGCCCGCGCTGGGCGCCTTCGTTGAGCTCGCTCATGTAGCGGATGCTGGGGGCTTGTGAAATCAAGTTGTGGATTTCATCCTTGGTGGGGGCCTCAGTTTCGATGGCCGCGAGGATGATCTCCAATTCCTGAGTCAGGACGCTCTTCACCTCGAGGAATTGGGTTTCATCCTCCTCCTCGAACTTCTTGAGCCGGGCCATGGTCAAGTACTGGTTGAACTGCTTCCAGCATTCCAGGTGGCTCTCCATCTGGAGAACCAGGCGGTCAAGTTTCTTGTTGCTCATTTTGGCTAGCGGCTGTCGCTGGCGGCCCGGGGGGCGAGAAAGACAATCGCCCCACCCCGCAGCTCACGCGCCGTCAGCTTGATGGCTGCAAAGTTAATGGTCAACTCTGTCAATACCACCTCCGCCGCCTGGGCTTTGCGGAACGCCTCCAAGACCGCGTGCCCAATCTCCAAGGAATTCTTTTCGGGAAAGAAGCCCGAAATGGTTGAAGTGACCAAACGCCCAGTGCGGTCAATGGTGAAGGTGCCGGAGGGCAAGGCCATCGGCGGAGCTGGGGTCTCCCGGGTGAATAGTTTCAGGAAATCCATCGCGCCAGTATTTTTTTCATGCCGTCCCGGACTTGGCTCCACGCGAGCGACCGCTCCCATCCCGCGCAGAGGGCGGTGTCTTTGTGGGTGATCACGGCGATGTTGCCGTGGATGCCCTTGCCCTCGATTGATTTGATGGGGCCCCATTGCAATTTTTCGCCGATGAGGCGGAGGGTGTTGGTGGTCGTGTTCACCCAATCGCCCAACAACTCGGGGTTTTCCAAGCCCCACGCCGCCGGTGGGCAGGGTTGATTTCGATCCACCGCCACCAGAAAGGCCACGCCCGGAATCCGGGACGCGTCGTACAACTTGGTGTCTGCGGTCTCGACGGCTTTTTCCGGCGGGGCGGACGGGGCGGAGTCCCTCCGCTCCGGGGGGGGAGCCTGCCCTTCATCCATGGCTTGGGCTGTCTCAAGCAGGAGTGCATGATAGGAACTGTGGATTGTCCGCCGACGGCCGGGGTCGGCTGGCAGCATTTCGAAATTCCCGCCTTTCCAGGAGGCGATCAACCGGAAGGCCTCCTCGCCGGTGGCATCGGCGGCGAGGGCGTCGATCACCTCGCCGGTGGTGATCCAGATTTTGCCCTCGACGGGCCCGCTGGTGATTTTCAGGACGGAAGAGCTTTGGGAGAGGCACTCCAACTGGATGATGTCCATGAGGCTTTTGCTTTGCACGCCGCGAAAGCCGCCGTCGTCCTCCCCCTTCCGGAGCAACCCTTCGATGCACTCGCAAAAATAGTTGATTTCCTTGCCGGTGCGGGGTTTTTCGAGGAACTGATCGATGCCCATGGCGTAGGCCCGGTCCTTGAACTGCTCGTCGTTGAGGGCGGACATCACGACCGTTCGCAAGGACGGGAAGCGTTTCCGCACAATTGTAAGGAGTTGCAGGCCATCCATTTTCGGCATTTTCAGGTCCGAAACGAGCAGTGAGAAAGACTCGGCCTCCAGGAGCGCGATGGCCCGGGCCCCCGTGGATGCGGTCTGGACCTCGGGTTCGGAGGGGAGCGCGACCAGCATTTCGCGGTAAAGATCCAGGATATCCTGGTCGTCATCCAGGAGGAGGATCTTGTGTCGTTTCACCATAAAGGAACCCTGAAGCGTTTTCTGTGCCCTGAGCAATTCTGCGCAGAAAGGACGCTGGGTTTGTTATCGACGAAAAGGGCGGCACATGCAAGAGTCGCTTCAGGGCCATGTTCAGCTTCCTTCAGAAAATCTTCTCCAGAACTCCGAATGAGACGCGCGCTTCCCCGGCGCCGCCGCCCGAACTCTCGGCGGTGATAGAGCGTCCCGGACCCGAGGACATCACGATCACATTGAAAGGGGTGGTGGCCGCGCTCCCGGACAACCTGAAGAGTCGGCTCGACAAGAAACTGAGCGGCTCGGAGGTCATTTGGATTCCAAGGGAGGAGGCCACCCGGCAGTTGAAAGTGGGCGCGGTCAGGATTCCTTTCTCCGAAATCGTCCGGATGGCGCCGCAAACGTTCGTGAAGCCCGATTCCGAAATGTTGGCGACCCCCGTGAGCCTTCCACTCTCCGAGATTCTCCCACAGATCAAAACATTCCCACGCCGGGCCGAGCAGAAGCAGGTGGAGATTCCGTCCGATTTGGCCCCGGTTTTCGGGAACGGCCGGGAATCCAGCGGTGTCGCGGCCCCGGCCGCCACGCCGACTTTTTCCGCCCCGACGCCGCAGCCACCATCCCGACAGACCGAGGGGGAGGCACTTTCAATTCCGGCGCCCATCCCAAAGCCTGTGCCGTCTCCCGTTCCGAAGCTGCCCGACCCGCCGGCATCCGCCCCTGCAGCGGCTTCGATTCCCATGGCGCCTGCGGCGGTCCCATCCCAAGCGGCCGCCGTGGGCGACGGCCCGGTGATCCCCCTTGGGGACGTGTTCGGCCAGCCCGACAAGAAGGACTGGAGCCCGCAAGAGGTCGTGGAAAAAGCCTCCTCCCTCCGGGGAGTGGCCGGGGCGTTGATCACGACGGTGGACGGGTTGCCCGTGGCGTTTCACCTGCCTGCCCACCTTTCGGGCAACACGGTGGCCGCGTTCGTCCCCCAGATGTACACGCGCATCATCCAGTACACGCGCGATTTGCAGTTAGGTGATCCAAAACACCTGACGATATTGATTGAGAATGTTCCGTTGCAGATGTTCAAGGCGGGGGGGGTGTATTTCACGGCGTTGGGCCGCGCCAACGAGAGCCTCCCGAAACCCCAACTGACCGCGATCGCCCTTGCGCTGGGGCGCCAAAGCCCACCCTGACGTATGGTCATCAACCAAGCCACCAAACAGCTCCAGATCAAAATTGTCTATTACGGCCCGGCGCTGTGCGGGAAGACCACCAACCTTGAAAAGGTCCACGCCAATGTCCAGCAGGCGCAGGAAAAGGGGAAATTGGTCTCACTCGCGACGCAATCGGACCGGACGCTGTTTTTTGATTTCCTGCCTGTGGAAGCGATGGCGATCAAAGGGTTCAAGACCAAGTTCCAGCTTTACACGGTGCCCGGCCAGGTGATTTACAACACCACGCGGCAGCTTGTGCTGCGCGGGGTGGACGGGGTCATTTTTGTGGCTGATTCCCAGTTGGAAAAAATGGAGGAGAACGTGGAAAGCTTCAAAAACCTTGAGGAAAACCTGAAGGCCTCCAGCCTCGACCTCAAGAACCTCCCGTATGTCCTTCAGTACAACAAACGGGACCTGCCCAACGCGGCGCCGGTGGATTACCTGGAATTCCTTTTGAACAACCGCGAGACGCGGGTTCCGGCGTTCGAGGCGTCCGCCGCGAAAGGGGAGGGCGTTTTTGAGACACTCAACGCATTGAGCAAGATATTGCTCCGGAAGTTCATCGACGAGAACACACGCAAATGAGTTATGCACACTCTCCCACAGCTCCTGGAAGAAGATGTCTTTGCGCTGGACGCCGCCCTCCGGGATCTGCTCGCGAAAAGCGAGGCGGCGACCGCGTTGATCACGGACCGGGCTGGGTTTTGCCTGACCCAACAGGGGGACACCGAACGGTTTGACGTGACCAGCATCGCCGCGCTCGCCTCGGGTTCGTTTGAGGCGACCCAAGCGATCGCGCGGATCATTGACGAACCGAATTTCAGCTGCGTTTACCAACAGGGCGAACGCTTCAGCCTACTGGTCAACAGCATTGACGAGCAAACGGTCCTGATTGTCATTTTCCCGAGCTCGGTCAGCGTTGGGTTGGTGAAGTATTATGGAGGAGAGACCGTGCGGTCCGCGGCGTCCCAGCTCAGCAAAGCCCGCAGCCGCGCCCCGGGACAGGGTATCGATCTTTCGATGCTCAATGTCGCGGACACGTCCGACATTTTCAAAAAACGCCCCGAGTGACACGGCATTCCGCGCCTGGTCCCCCGCAGCCGATTGGTGACGAGCGCCTGCTTGTCTTCGTGAAGGCGCCGAGAGCGGGATTCGTGAAGACCCGGGTCGCCGAGGTCATCGGGCCGGTGGCCGCGTGTTCCGCTTACGCGCGATTGGCGGAAGCGGTGTTCCGCCAGTTGGAGGTCCTTCCCAACGTTGACCTCGTTTTCTCACCTGATGATGCGGAGGGCGAAATCTCGAAATGGCTGCGCCCGGGCTGGACCGCGTCCCCGCAGGGAGGGGGGTCGCTGGGCGAGCGGATGGATCGAGCGTTCACCGCCGCCTTTCGGAATGGGGCGAAACGAGTTGCCCTCATTGGTTCGGACTGCCCCGATTTGACGGCTGCGGATGTCCAAGAGGCGTGGACTGCGCTTTCGGAGAACGACCTGGCCGTCGGACCGGCCGAAGATGGAGGATATTGGCTTATCGGTTTGACGAAACCAACTCCCTCGCTGTTCGCGGACATGCGGTGGAGTTCGGAGACGGTCCTGCGAGAAACACTCGAGCGGGCGAAGCAAATTGGGCTTCGGGCCCATCTGTTGCGCCGCCTATCGGATGTGGACACCGCCGCCGACTGGGAATGCTGGAAGAGTCGGCAGGCCCGGGCAGAATAACAAAAAGGCACCCCGCCCGGAGCGAATGCACGCGCGCCGGGCGAGGCAGCAGGCCTTGGACAAAATTATCGTTTCCGGCTCCGTTGCCGCTGAGACCGGGGGCGCGGCAACACTTCGCTGACGGCCTCGACCACATCCCCCAGAGCAGTTTTGCCCCGGGCGAGATGGGTCCGCAACCGCACCAAGTACATCGCCGAGGATGCCGGGCGCAGGGTTGGCTGAGCCGGCAGCGACCCGTCCACTGAGTTTGTTTCCGAACTTTTCACGCTTCTGAGATTAGCAAATGCGGAGCAGTGCATATGCCAACCGGGTCACAAATCGGCCACAAATTGCGGCGGGCCCGGTTTTTCTTCCCTCCGCAGGCGGTTTTGGATAATGGTTTGCCGTGTATTTGGAATATTACGGCCTCAGTGAGCCGCCCTTTGATATTACGCCAAATCCACGTTTTCTGTTCTTCAGCGCCAAGCACCGGGAAGCGTTCAACCACCTCCTTTATGGCATCCGGGAGCGGAAGGGATTTGTCCAGCTCACCGGGGAGGTGGGGGCCGGCAAGACGACCCTTTGCCGGTCACTCCTTTCCCAGTTGGGCAAGAATTTCGAGACCGCGCTCATTTTAAATCCCGTTTTAAATGCCGATCAATTGATGAAAGCGATTGGCATGGAATTCGGATTGAACGTGAAGGGATTGGACCGCCTCGAGACGGTCGCGGCGATCAATGAATTCCTGCTGACGCTGGTGGACCGGCAAAAGGACGCGGTGCTGATCATCGACGAGGCCCAGGATTTATCGAACGAATTGCTGGAACAGGTCCGTTTGCTTTCGAACCTGGAAACGTATGACCGAAAGCTCGTGCAGATCGTGCTGATGGGCCAGCCGGAGTTGCGGACACGGCTCAACGACCACAGCCTGCGGCAGCTTCGGCAGCGGATCACGGTCCGTTACCACCTCCGGTCACTGAGCCGAGTGGAGGTGGGGCAGTACATCCGGCGGCGGCTTGATGTGGCAGGGGCGAATGGTGCGCCGTTTTTCACCGCTCCAGCACTTTGGAGAATCTACCGATACAGCCGTGGGATTCCCCGCTTGATCAACGCGGTCTGTGACAAGTGCTGCCTCGCCGGTTTCGTTGGGCAGAAAGATGAGATAGACTTCCAGACGGTTGGTCTGGCGATCCGCGAGCTGGAAGGAAACATTGGACTATGAGTTTAATCAACGATGCGCTGAAACGCGCCTCGCAGGCCACGAAACGAGATCCCAAAGCAGCCCCCACTATGGAACCATTTCAACGCACATCCACCTCACGGGCCGGCGGGCCAGGCATGACAATCATCCTGATCTGCTTCGTCATCGCCGGCGCCGCAACATTGGCGGCGTGGGCCTACTGGAACAAAAAATACAAAACGTCCAAGCCGACCACTCCCCCCGCCCACCGGACGGCCGCGACGAATGGCGCGGCCACCGCGGCCGTGCCCGGGACGAACAAGAACCCCATCACCAAGGCCGCCAACACCCTGACCAAGGTTCAAGCACAGAACCGGGAGGGAGAACTGGCCGCGGATGGCATGCAGACGCCGCAAAAACCGGAGGTCGCCGGTTCGGCGGCGAACAAACCGACGGTTCCCGCCGCGGCCAACCCCGCTTCCGCCAGCGTGGCGGCGGAGCCGACCTTGAACCTGCCGAAACTGCAGGCGATTTTCTATCGGGCCAACGATCCCTCCGCGGTGGTCGGGGGGAAAACAGTCCGTGTTGGAGACTTGGTGGAAGGAGTCCGCATCCTGGAAATCAAACACCAGTCGGTGCGGGTGCAGGCTTCAAACGAAATCCGCGAGCTAACCATCAGGTAACATGCAGCAGATCCGGGCCTATTTGACCCGCTCACCCTTGCACGCGCGGGTGGCGCCATTTGTGGTGTTTCTCGTCCTCACCGCGCTGCAGGGAAAGTTCGGGAACGCGTCCTATTTCTGGGTTTATGCGATCAAGTCGCTGATTGGCGTCGGGTTGATTTGGGCGATCTGGCCGATCGTCACCGAAGTGCGGTGGGCATTCAGTTGGGAGGCGGTGCTGGTTGGCATCGCGGTGTTTGTTTTTTGGGTCGCCCTCGACCCATATTACCCGAAGTGGGGCAAGATCGAACACTATTGGAACCCGTTCGCTGAATTTGGAGCCAATTCCCCGTTGGCCTGGTTTTTCGTCGTCGTCCGCATTCTGGGCTCGGGCTTGGTGGTGCCGCCGCTGGAGGAGATGTTTTACCGGTCGTTCCTGTACCGCTATTTCATCAAGGCGGATTTCGAGAATGTCCCGATCGGAACGTACGCCCTGAACGCGCTGTTGATCAGCGCCGCCATTTTTGGCGCGGCGCATTACCAATGGTTCGCGGGGATTCTGTGCGCCCTTTGTTACCAGGGGCTGGTCATCAAGAAGAACCGCCTGGGCGACGCGATGACGGCCCATGCCATCACGAACATTCTCCTTGGGATCTATGTCGTCTGGAAAGGCCAATGGCAGTTTTGGTGAGCCGACCGCCCCCATGCGTCCTTTTTGAAGACGAGCATCTCCTCCTCGTCAACAAGCCGCCGGGGTGGAACACGCATTCCCCGGCGCCGTTTGCGGGGGAAGGAATTCATGAGTGGTTGAAATGCCGCGAGCCCCGATGGGCCAGGCTCGCCATCGTCCATCGCCTCGACAAAGAGACCTCCGGATTGCTCCTTTTCTCCAAAACGGCCGAGGCCAACCGATCGCTGACGGACCAGTTCGCCGCCGGGAATGTCCGCAAGGAATACATTTTACGGACCCGCGGCCGGCTGCCGGCGGACCCGTTCGTCGTCCGTTCCCACTTGAAGCGGGTTGGCGACAAGTATGCCAGCCTTCGCGGGGGCGTTTCGGGAGTCGACGCGGAGACTTCGTTCGAAATGGATTCTGAAAACGACGGCGTCGCGACGGTCCGGGCTCGCCCGCGGACCGGACGCACCCATCAAATCCGGGTCCATGCCTCGGAGAACGGTTTCCCAATCCTGGGCGACGCCCTTTATGGCGGGCCGGCGTCCAGCCGCCTTTGGCTGCATTCCTGTTCGCTGGCGTTGACCCACCCAACCACTGGCGAGGCCCTCCTGTTTCGGGATCAAAATCTAGCCGCGACGTTTTACGCCGAGCCCTGGATCAGCCGCCGCACCGCGATGGTCGGCCCGGAAACCGACGCGTTCCGGTGGATCCATGGGAAGGCTGATGGCTGGCCGAATTTCAGCGCCGATCAGTTTGGTCCCTATGTCTTGACCCAGTCGGGCGGGGCCGAACCACCCACGGATTGGCGCACCACGCCCGCCGCCGGGTCGGGTTGGTACCACAAAACCACCACCCCCCATGTGCGCGGAAAATCCGTCGAGACCGCCAGCCCGAAACACCAGGATGGAGCCGCCGCCGACGGACCCTTCACGATCCTTGAAAACGGAGTCCGGTACGAAATCAATTTTTCCGAGGGCTATTCGGTCGGGATTTTTCTGGACCAGCGGGACAACCGGCTCCGGCTCGCCACGGGACACATCGGTCCTGAATTCTCCATTTCGCTGCACGGGGCGGAGGTGTTGAACACATTCGCCTACACCTGCGCCTTTTCCGTGTGCGCCGCGCTGGCCGGGGCGAAAGTGACGAGCTTGGACCTATCCCGGAAATACCTGGAATGGGGCGCCCGCAATTTCCGCCTGAACAACCTGGATCCCGGCGGCCACGATTTCATTTTTGGGGACGTGTTTGACTGGATGAAACGGCTGGCCAAAAAGGGTCGGCAGTTTGACGCCATTCTTCTGGACCCTCCGACCTTTTCGCAATCCAAGGAAACCGGGCTGTTCCGCGCCGAAAAAGATTATGGCAACCTCGTCCGGGGCGCGCTCAGACTGCTCCGGCCTGGGGGCGTCCTGTTCGCCTCGTCCAACGCGGCGAAATGGGCGCCGGAGGATTTCCTGCGCGAGGTTCATTCGGCCATCCATGCGGGCGGGCGAAGCATTCGGCGCGAACAATATTATCCCCAGCCGCCGGACTTTCCCATTTCGCGCGCGGAGCCTGCTTACTTGAAGAGCGCGTGGTTCACTGTTGCGTAGGCTTGAAATAGGGGCCAACGGCCGCAGGGTTGTACGCCCACGGCTTCGACGCCTTGGCAGCCTGCCACGCCCGCAACAAACTTGACGGCGGACCCGGACCGGGATTACCGTGCCGACGCCTAAGCCATGCGCCGTCAAGTGATCTGTTTTCTGCTGGCCGCCCTCTATTGCGGGGCCTCGCTGGCATTTTCCGGCGGGCATGTCCACGAGGGCGCCCACGGCCTGCCCAATGAATGCGCGCTGTGCGCCTGGCACGTCGAGTCGACTTCCGAAGCCCCGCCCGCCCCCGTCTCCATGCGGCCACCGCCCTTGGCGGTTGTTGGAGATTTGCCGATGGTCCCTCAATGGTCGGCAGTCCCGACTGCCGTGCGGTCCGACCGAGGGCCGCCCGTCAATTCCTGATCCCTCAAACGGTCCGCAGTGAATCAGCCGCGAGCGCGGCGGCAAGGCCATTGCAGGCTTTGCTTTCTCCCCATTTGAAACCAGGAATATGAAACTATCAGTATATTTAGCTTTGGCGGCCGCATCGCCTTCGATCCTTTTTGGCCAGGATGCAGCGACGGTCGACCTTTTGAAGAAAGAATTACGGGAACTTCGCCAACGCACGGAGCAGTTGGAGGACCGCTTGAAACAGTTTGAAACGGCGTCTCCTCCATCAACAAACCAAACCGCGGCGACGGGATCGGCGGCCATCCCGGCCGCGCCGCCGTGGTCGCCGGGCCAACCGATGACCCTTTACCGGGGGCCGAACAGCCACCTTGGGCTCTCATTGGACGCGATGTTCGCCGCGGGAGGAAGCACGGCATCGGATATCCCCGAACTGCAACTGGGAGCGCACGACCCGATCCAGCGGGGATTCACGGTCCAGAATGTGGAAGCCACTTTCGACGGGGCTGTGGACCCCTATTTCCGCGCCCAGGCAAGCCTCATTTTTCAGCTCGACCAGAACAGCGAAACGTCTTTGGAACTGGAGGAGGCGTGGGCGGAAAGCACTTCGTTGCCGGGAAACCTGACCCTGCGCGCGGGCCAGATTTTGACGGACTTTGGCCGGCACAATTCCATCCATCCCCATGCGTGGAGCTTTGTTGATTCCCCGCTGGTGAACGCCCGCCTGCTTGGGCCGGACGGGCTGCGCAACCCCGGCGCGCGACTGTCCTGGCTGACGCCGACCCCATTTTACTCCGAGCTGAGCTTTTCGATCCAGAACGCGGCTGGGGAGACCGCGGCCAGCTTCCGTGGCCATGAGGGGGAGGCCTATCTGGGGCGGCTCAACGCGCCGCAAGGGATGCGGGGCCCCGGCGATTTGTTGTTCGCGCCGAGGTACATGATGTCCTTCGAACTGACCCCGGAACAGACCCTCCTGGCGGGGCTCTCGGGCGCGTTTGGCCCGAACGGCTCGGGCTCCAGCGGCGACACTCAGCTTTATGGAGCGGACCTTTTTTGGAAATGGAAGCCCGCCAACCATTCGGGCGGCTTTCCGTTCGTCACCTGGCAATCCGAGGCGATGCTCCGGCATTTTCACGCGGCGGCGTTCAACGAGGATTTCGACGGCGACGGGGCCATCGATTTCGACCTCAACGGCGATTCCATCATCGACGCCGTTCCCCGCGAATTGCTGAAGGATTGGGGCTTTTACTCGCAGGTCGCCTATGGCTTCAAGAAGGGGTGGGTGGGCGCGATGCGCTTTGATTATGTGGACCGATTGAACAAGGGGGCTTATGAATTGGTGTATGGCGACGACGCGGGGAGAGCGGGCCGCTGGCGGATTTCGCCCAGCCTGACTTGGTACCCCAGCGAGTTTTCCAAAATTCGCCTGCAGTACAACGCCGATGAACGGCGGGGCATCGGAATGGACCACAGCGTCTGGCTGCAGTTCGAATTCCTCCTCGGCTCGCATGCGTCCCATAAGTTTTAGCGCAAAATGAAGAAGCTTTTGTTGATCCTGGCCGCGGTGTTGTCGGGCGCGGTGCGGGGCGCGGAGGAAAAACTGGACGTGGTGGCCACGCTGCCGGACCTCGCCGCCGTGGCGATGCATGTGGGGGGCCCATTCATCAACCTGTCCTGCCTGGCCAATCCGGCGGAGGACCCCCACTTTGTGGACCCCAAACCGAGTTTCGCCAAGTTGCTCAACAAGGCCGACCTCCTGATTGATGGAGGGGCGGAGCTGGAAGTTGGCTGGCTGCCGCCCCTCGTGCAAAATGCGCGCAACCCAAAGATCCTCCCCGGCCAACCGGGCCGGCTTGCCGCCAGCGAGGGCATCGACCTGAAGGAACGCCCGGCCGGCCCGGTCGACCGTTCCCAAGGGGACGTCCATGCCGCCGGCAACCCGCATTTCATGATGGATCCCAAGAACGCGATCCTCGTGGCGGCGAAGATCGCCGAACGCTTCGCCAAGCTGGACCCGGATCACCTTGCCCAGTACCGCCAGAATGCGGCCGGATTCGAGGACGAGGTGGATTCCCGGCTGCACATCTGGCTTCAGATGATGGCTCCGGTGAAGGGCGCCAAAGTCATCACCTACCACCGGAGTTTCACCTACTTCCTGGACTGCTTCGGGTTGGAGTTGGTCGACACGATCGAACCCAAACCGGGCATCGAACCTTCCCCAAGCCACATGGCCGAGTTGATCAAGAAGGCGAAAGGCGCAGGCGTGAAATTTATCCTGATCGAGGACAACCGCCCCCGCAAGACCGCCGAGAAGATCGCGCAGGAGATTGGCGCGAAAGTCGTCATCCTTCGCCACATGCCGGAAACAGGAGGGCAAACCCGGTACACGGCCTGGATTCGCGGGATGGTAGAGGCGATCGAGAAAGCGAACGGGCTTCCGTGAATGAGCCCGCCATCGCTTTGCGGGATGTGGACGTGGGTTACCGCTCGCGGCCGCTGTTCCGCGGCCTGAACCTGGAGATTCCCGCGGGCTCCTTCCATGCGGCCCTTGGGTCCAACGGGTCGGGCAAGAGCACGCTCCTGAAAACCATCGC
>CAZSXX010000074.1:14016-14693 GCA_964611245.1 uncultured Verrucomicrobiota bacterium
GGGAATCCTGCCGCCCCTGCGCGGGCGAGTTGAATATGCGCCCAAGGCCCGGCAGATAGGGTATGTGCCCCAAAAAGAAGCCTTGGACCCGCTTTTTTTGTTCTCCGCCGTGGAAGTGGTCACGATGGGAGCCTGCGGAAAGGTGGGGCCAGGGCGCCGGTTGGGCGGGGCCGTGCGCGAGCAGGCCGCCCGGCTGCTGGAATTGACCGGCGCGGCCGAATTCAAGGACCGGTTGTTTTCCCTCCTTTCCGGGGGGCAGAAACAACGCACGCTCATCGCCCGCGCGCTGATGACAGAGCCAGACATCCTGATCCTCGACGAACCGACCGCAGGAGTGGATGCGGCGGCTTCCGAAAGCATCCTGCAGTTCCTGGGCAAGCTGCAGGCGGAACGGAACTTGACCGTCCTCCTCGTGACGCATGACCTTTCATTGGTGCGCCGGCATGCCCGGGATGTCATTTGGGTGCGGGAGGGGACCCTTTTGCGGGGGCCGACCGACGAATTGCTTGCCCCGGAGCGCCTCGCCGACCTGCTCGGCCTTCAACTTGGGTAACCCATGCTGGAAAGCCTCCGCGAGATAGTGGCCCCGGACTTCCTGCTCCGGAACTCCATCTGGGTCACCATGATGGTCGGGCTGGTTTGCCCGCTGTTCGGCTGTTTCTTGATCCTCCGACGGC
>CAZSXX010000075.1:0-14629 GCA_964611245.1 uncultured Verrucomicrobiota bacterium
GGATCGAGATTGTAGGTGGATTCCTCGATATCGACGAAGACGGGGCGGGCGCCGCAAAAGCTGATGGCCTCGGCGGTGGCCATGAAGGTGCCGGGGCTGGTGATCACCTCGTCGCCGGGCCCGACGCCCAACGCCAGGAGGATGAACCAGAGGGCGTCCGTGCCATTGCCCACGCCGATGGCGTATTTGGCGTCGCAAAACCTGGCGAAATCCTCCTCGAACTTCGCGACGAACGGCCCGCCGGCGAAGGCGTTGCTGTCAATGACCTCCTGGATGGCGGCGTTGATCTCAGGGCGGAGAAGGTCGTGCGGGGCGCGAAGATTCAAGAATGGTACCTGCATGCGAATTTAGGCTTTGGGCGAAAGTTTGCGGAAAATGCGGGCGGGATTGCCGGCCGCGAGCGTGTCCGGGGGGACATCCTTGGTCACGACGCTGCCGGCGCCGACCATGGCCCGCTCCCCGATGGTGACCCCGCAGAGGATGGTGGCGCTGGAGCCGATGGAGGCGCCCCGCTTGACGAGGGTGGGGACGCATTTCCAATCCGCGTCCGTCTGCAGCGAGCCGTCGTCGCGGGTGGCGCGGGGAAACAGGTCGTTGGTGAACGTCACATTGTGGCCGATGAACACCTCGTCCTCCAAGGTGACGCCCTCGCAAATGAAAGTGTGGCTGGACACTTTGCAGCGGCTGCCGATCCGGGCGCCTTTTTGGATTTCCACGAAGGTGCCGATCTTTGAATCATCGCCGATCTCGCAACCGTACAGGTTGGTGAATGCGTTCAACGCGACGCGCTGGCCCAGCTTGACGCTGGGCGCAACTTTCGGCTGGAAGGGAGAATCCATCAGCGGGCGGCGGCGCGGACTGTTGCGGCCCTAGCGCCGGCTTTGCGTTTGGCCGGGGCATGCCCATTGCCGTTGCCGTTTGACGCCGATTGGACCCGGATTTCGAGGTTCGTGGTGGGGATCAACGCGCGGGCCGGTTTTTGGCCCAGCGAGATGGGGGCGCCGCCGTTCTTCAGGGACTGGGAGGAAGCCTCCAAAACACGGACGAGCTCGAGGCCTTTTTCGCCGCAGGAAAGGGGGGTGTCACCATTGTTGATGCAATCGAGGAAATGCTGGCACTCGACCTTGAGTGGCTCCTCCTGCTTGATATAGGGGACATACATATCGCCGTAGTGGTACGCGTATTGAAACTCGGCGAACGTATCATACCGCGGAGGGGTTTCAACCCGGGCATCGTAAATCCGGATTTTTTCCAGCGGCGCGACGTCGTCATAGACGATCATGCGCTTGCTGCCGACGATGGTCATCTCCCGGACTTTGCGCGGATCGAGCCAACTGCTCTGGATGATCGCGGTCCGTTCCTTGCGGAAATTCAGGCAGAGCGAAGTGACGTCCTCGATTCCGGGGGTCACGTGGGCGGTGCCCTGGCAATTCACGCTCAAGGGCATTTCATCCAGGATGTATTGGACGATCGAAATGTCATGGGGCGCGAGGTCCCACGTGACGTTGATGTCCTTTTGGTATAGGCCAAGATTCAAGCGGCGCGCATTGATGTAGCGAATCTCCCCAATATCGCCACGATCGACGATTTCTTTAATTTTGCGGACGGGCGACGAGTAAAGGAAGGTGTGGCCGACCATCAAAGTGAGGCCCTTTTGGCGGGCAATGGCAACCAATTCCTCGGATTCCGCGGAGGACGCCGCCAGGGGTTTCTCCAGAAAGACGTGTTTCCCGGCGAGCAAGGCCGCTTTGGCAAGGGGATGGTGGGTGCGGACGGCGGTGGCGATGACGATGGCGTCGAGGCCCGCGCCGTTCAGGAGGTGCTTGTAATCCGTGCTGCCCTCGATCTCGGGATAAAGCTTGCGCAGGTGGTTGAGGCGATTTTGGTCCAGATCGCACATGACCTTCAGGCGGCAATCGCCCAAAGCCCGGAAATTTCGGATGAGGTTGGGCCCCCAATAACCGCATCCCACCACGCCGATATTCAGTTTTTTCATTTCCATCCTTTTATTTTGGTTTTTTGCCGAAGACTATTTGCCACTGGCTTCCGCAGTTTGCCGCACATCGACCCCACGGGCTGGTTGATCCGCGTCCGATTTCGCAAGGCGTTTCGCCTCACGGCTCATCCGCACCTGCTCCACCAAGGCGGGAATCGTCTTGAAGATGATCTTCAAGTCCAAGGCCAAGCTGCGCATTTTTCCGTAGGAGATGTCCAATTGGATCATCTCGTTGAATGTCGTTTTGTTCTTGCCGCTGACCTGCCAGAGGCCGGTGAGGCCGGGGGCGACATCGAAGCGCTGCCGTTGCCACGAAGAATACTGCTCGTATTCGTAGGGAACACAGGGGCGGGGGCCGACTATGCTCATTTCACCGCGCAAAATGTTAAAAATCTGGGGAAGCTCATCCAAACCGCTGGCGCGCAACCACTCGCCGCCTGGAATGAGGCGGATGTCCGCCTTGTCCATCTTGACCATGGGGACATCCGCACGCCGAATCAGGTGCGTGGTGTGCTCTTTGTGGCTTTTGACTTCGGCGTTGGCCGTCATGGAACGAAATTTCCAGCAGGTGAAGGTGGAGCCCAGGTAACCGACACGCTCCTGCTTGAAAAAAACAGGACCTTTGGAGACCAGCTTGATGAACGCCGCAAGGCCAAGCATCAGGGGAACGACCACGGGAGAGCTGATGAGGACGACCGAGACATCCAACGTTCGCTTCCAGATGGGGGAGTTATGAATGGCAGGGTCCGTGATGGTTCCAGCACCGACTCCCGACCTGCCTGGATTTTCAGAGTGCATTTTTGAATTTTTGTTATCACCGCGCGGACTTTTTTGTTTTTTTAAAATTGGCAAAAATTGCAAAAAGGATGCAATTGACCAGCTTTGGGACTGCCCAAAACGACCCTTCGATTTCCAGAACCGCGCTTGATTCATCCTGTCGAACCATTCAACCTTTTGGCGATCCTGATCGAATTGCTGGGCGAGGTTTTCTCAAGTTTGCGGGAAAGTGTCAATATCTTTTACACTTTTTCTGGAGTTGTGAATGAGGGAGAGCCCGGATAAAGGTTGCCCCGGCGCGAAAACCCTAGTAAATGAAGAGAAAACGGTGGTTGGGCCCGGATTGAACCGAATGCCTTTCATTCAATTAAGAACCATGAACTTCCAATTACGATTCACTACTTTTCCAGTTTTTTCGACCCTGAAATCGTTGGCGTCGCCCGCAATTCTGGCCGGTTTGGCCATGATCCTGGTTTTGGGTTTGGGATGCGAGTCAATGCCAACTGAGACTACACAGCCGGTCGAGGACAAAAGCAACAACGCCCCGGACAAGTCGATTGTGCTCCGGGAGGGGGACGCGGTGAGGGTGGGTTTTCCCAACTCCAAGCAGCTTGACTCCGCGCAACGGGTCCGGCGGGACGGCATGATCGTGCTGCCGGTGTTTGGCGAGGTGAAAGCGCAGGGCCTGACGCCGGCTGAATTGGAGGCGGAGATTTTGAAGCAGTTCGGATCGCAACTGGTCACGAAGGAAGTGACGGTGACGCTGGAATCGTCGAACTTTCCGGTGTTCGTGAATGGGGCGGTGATCCGGCCGGGGAAGATCACTTCGGACCGGCCATTGACGGCTTTGGAGGCGATCATGGAGGCGGGAGGGTTTGATTACGGGAAAGCGAATTTGAAGGCGGTGAAAGTGATCCGCACCGAGGAAAGTGAGGTCAAAAACTTCACCATCGACTTCCGGGGCGTGCTGGAGGGCCGAAAGAGCGAACCGTTTTATTTGAAGCCGTCGGACATTGTTTACATCCCGGAAAAATTCACGCTGTTCTGAGCGCGGGAGTCCGGTGGAAACCACCGTTTCCCCGCCTTAAACGAGACGCGCGAACCGTCTGGCCAGGCCCAGCCTTAAGCCACCAGGGCCATCTCCTCCTCGCGGCGAGACTCCAGTTCCGTTGTGCGCGCGTCCGGCTCAAAACGGGGAGCCGCCTTTCGCGAGGCGAAGAGGACCGCCAGGAGGACGACGAAGTGGAAGAGGACCAAGCCCGAGGCCAGAGAAATGAGCAAGAATTTCATAGGCATATTCAATATCGGTATTCCGTGGGGAAACTTAAATTGGTGGATTTTCCAGATTTGGCGCGGGGATATTCTGATGGGTTTCGCATCGCTCAGGGATTCTCGTCGAACGCCGCAAGCGGGCGCGGGCGAACACGATAGAAGGCCAAGCCGCGGTTGGATTCGACCGGAAGCCGCTCCGAAGTCAGCCCGGAGCCCACTTCAACCCAATTGACCAGATCGGTGGACCCATCCAAGGTCCAAGCGCCCATTTCGCCGCCGATCAGCAGCGCGAATTCGCCGCTGGTGTGGGTCATTTTGAGGGAGATCGCGTCCGCGGGATTGGCGGGGCGGCCGGCCATCTCGAAGATGGGCGACGCGACGGTGTTTGCCTGCATGTTGATCACCAAGGGGTTGGCCGCCAAGGACGCCCCGTTCACCGTCCAGCCCTTGAACGTCGCGCCGCTTTGGGGGGCAGCGGTCAACGTGACGCGCGTCCCGGCTGGATATTTCGCGCCGGTGGAGGCCAATTCCACTTTTGGCGAGATGGCCACCGCGCCACTGGCGAAACTGCCGATGCGCAGGGAATAGGAAGTGACCCTGGGGGCAGGTTTCCTGACGATGATCGTGACCCACTGGGTGGCGCTCATGACCGGCGATCCGGAGTCCGAGACGGTGATCGCGAGGACATTGGTGGCTGGCCCCTGCCCCGCTGAGGGAGTCCACGCGAAGGCGCCCGATTCGGGGTCGATCACCGCACCCACGGGGGCGCCGGCGCCAAGCGTGAACGAGAGAGCCTGAGCCGGAAGGTCAAGATCGCTCGCAAATGCTTTAAAGGCAACCTCCTGGCCTTCTTCGACCGTGATGGCCGGAATTGGCTCGATCACAGGGGATATGTTGGGAAACGGCTCAGTGAAGGAGACTTCGTTGGAGGGATCGCTTTCGATGCCATCGACGTTGTAGGCAGTGACGAAAAATCGGTAGGCTTGGCCGGGGGCGAGGCCGTTGACGGCGGCGGAATTGGTCAAGCCCGCCTCGACGATATTGGTGGACGCCGCCGCGACATGGACCACGTGGACGCGATAGCCGGCGAGGTCGGGTTCCTGATTTGGATCCCATTGGAGGGAGACCGCGCGGGCCGGGCCGGCGATGGCGCCGCAAAACAGGAGGGCAGCGGACGCCCAGTTGGTCCAATGTGATTTTGTCTTGCCGAGCACGGATGGACACTTAGCAACTGGTTTGCCAACGGAAATGTAAGTGACTGTGCCACAATGGTTAACAACCTCCGTTTCGCCACAATTCGGGACGGTTCCCGCAAAGAATTGGACACCGGGGGGCGAGGCTGGCAATTTGTGCCGCCGCCGCGCGGAAAGTTTGGACCGCTGCCCTTTACTATTGCCCGCCCGATAGTTTCCGCGAAATCCGCCCCACGCTGGGGGGGGGTGGTCGGCAAAAGATACCGGGCTCAAAAAAAACCGAAGATTTTTCTGAAAAATGAGAATCCAAGGAGCTTCCGGCCGGATTGGCTGCGGGACTCTGTCCAAAAAAACTCTTCGCGCCGTCCAATCCAGCAACCTGGGGCGGGCGAGGGAGGCTTGCGGATTCAGCGTCCATCGTGGAGACTCGGGCCAACCTGCATGAAAATGATTTGGACTGTGGCGGTGGCAGGCGTCCTGGCGGCGGGATTGGCCCGGGCCGCGTCCTCGGACGCCTTTTTTCCTTACAAATACACGCTGGACAGGTTTCCCAATGGGCTCCAGCTCATCACCATCCCGACGGACCATCCCAACCTGACGGCGGTTTACATTGTGGTCCGGACCGGATCGCGCAACGAGATTGAGCCGGGACAGAGCGGGTTCGCGCACTTCTTCGAGCACATGATGTTCCGGGGGAGCGAGAACTACACTCCGGACCAGCGGGACGCGGTGATGAAAAAGGCGGGGGCGGAGGTCAACGCCTACACGACGGACGACCGGACGGTGTACCACACCCTGCTGGCGAGCGAGAATCTCGAGGACGTGCTGAAAGTGGAGGCGGACCGGTTCCAGCGGCTGAAATACTCGGAGGCTGGCTTCCGGACGGAGGCGCTGGCGGTGCTGGGCGAGTACAACAAGAACAACGCGAACCCGATCAACAAGCTGGAGGAGACGCTGCGCGAAAAGGCGTTCGACGTCCACACGTACAAGCACACGACGATGGGCTTCCTGAAAGACATTGAGGACATGCCGAACCAGCACCAGTACAGCCTGGAATTTTACGGCCGGTATTACCGCCCGGAGTACACCACGATCATGATTGTGGGGGACGTGAAGGCGCCGACGGCCAAGGCGCTGGTGGAAAAACATTTTGGGGCGTGGAAACGGGGCTCATACAACCCGCCCATCCCGCCGGAGCCGCCGCAGAAAGGGCCCCGGAGCGCCCACGTGGATTGGCCCTCGCCGACGCTTCCCTACCTGGTGGCGGCGTTTCACTCCCCCGCGTATTCGGACACGGCCAAGGACAAGGCGGCGTTGGATTTCCTGGAGGCCATCGCGTTTGGGGAGGACTCCGAACTTTACCAGAAACTGGTTCTGAAGGAGCAGAAGGTGGACCTGCTGGGGGTGTCGTTTGGCAACCAGGTGGATCCCGAGCTGTTCTCCGTTTACACGCGGATCAAGGACGAGAAGGACATGGATTATGTGCGGGACCAGATCCTGGCGACGTGCGCGCGGTTCGGCAACGAACTGATCCCGGCGCAAAAATTGGCGGACACGCGCTCGCGGATGAGGTACGGCACGGCGCTGGGGTGGAACAGCTCCGCCGCCATCGCGTCGTACCTGGCGCCGTTCATCGGGCTGCGCGGCACGCCGGACACGGTGAACAAGCTCTTCGCGCTGTATGAGACGATCACCCCGGAGGACGTGCGGGCGGCGGCCAAGAAATACCTGACGGAGAACAACCGCACGATTGTCACGCTCGCCACCAAAAAGGGGGCGGTTCAGTAAGGAGACACTATGCTGCGATTCATCATGGCACTTTTGACAATGGCGACGGCGCTTGGAATCCGCGGAGCCGACCAGCCGACGATGCTGCTGAAACAGAACAGTTCGCCGCTGGTGAACTTCCGGTTCCTGTTCCTGACGGGGGCCGCGAAGGATCCCGCCGGGAAGAAGGGAATCACCGCGTTGACGGCGTCGATCCTCTCGCAGGGAGGCTCGGCCAAGACGCCCTACGAGGAGATTGTGCGCCGGATGTACCCGATGGCGACGAGTTTCGGCGGGCAGGTTGACAAGGAAATGACGGTCTTCAGCGGGGTGACCCACAAGGACAACTTGGAGAAATATTACGGGCTGATCCGCGAGATGCTGCTGGAGCCCGGCTTTCGCGAGGAGGATTTCACGCGGTTGAAGGAGGACGCGGTCAACTACCTTAAGACATCCCTGCGCGATGGGAACGACGAGGAGCTTGGGAAGGAGCATCTGTACAACGTGATCTACGCGGGGCACCCGTATGGGCACCACAATGTGGGCGCGGTGGCGGATTTGGAGAAATTGACCGCGGCCGACCTGCGGGCCTGGCATCGGGAACAATTCACGCAGTCCAACCTGGTCATTGGCCTGGCCGGGGATTTCACCGACGCGTTCGCCAAGCGGGTGCAGGCGGATTTTGCGAAGTTGCCGAAAGGTGAATGGAAAGCCCCGAAATATGGGCGCCCGGACCTCGCGGATGAATGGAAAGCGGAGATTGTGCAGCGGGAAACGCGGGCGACCGCGATTTCCATGGGTTTTCCAATCAAAGTGCGGCGGGGTGATCCGGATTGGCCAGCATTGGCGGTGGTGTCGTCGTATTTGGGCCAGCACCGCTCGAGCAACAGCCATTTGTACCAGAAGCTGCGCGAGGCGCGCGGGCTGAATTACGGCGACTACAGCTACATCGAGTATTTTCCGCGCGGCATGTTCCAATTCCAGCCCGACGCAAACCTTGGGCGGCAAGAACAGATTTTCCAAATTTGGATCCGGCCGATCCCACCCGAGCAGGCGCATTTCGCGTTGCGCGCGGCGTTGTTCGAGTTCGACAAGTTACTGAAGGAGGGGCTTTCGGCGGAGGCATTTGAAGCCACGCGCGAGTTCCTCGCCAAAAACGCCCCCACCCTGGTGCAGACCCAGGACGACGCGCTGGGCTACGCGCTGGACAGCCGGTATTACGGCATCCCCGAGTTCACGCAATACCTCCGCGATGGCCTGTCCCGGCTGACGCTGGACCAGGTCAACGGCGCCCTCAAGCGGCATTTGCGCCCGGCAGAGATGCGCATCGTCCTCGTCGCCAAGGACGCGGAGAAACTGCGGGACGCATTGGTCAAGAACACGCCCTCGCCGATGACCTACAATTCGCCCAAGCCGCAGCAAATCCTGGATGAGGACAAAATCATCGAGAAATTCCCGATCCCTCTGAAGGCCGAGAACGTCCGGATTGTGCCCGTGACCGAGGTCTTCCAGAAATGAGTTGAAATGCGCGCCGCGAAACCATCCCAACCCGGCCCGATGTGCCCTGGGCCATTGCGGCGGCGCGAATTTCTGCGGGCGGGATTGAGTGGGTTCGCGGCGCTGTCGCTTCCGGGGTTGTTGAAGCTGCGGGCGCAGGCCACGGGGGCGGCCCGGACCAGCGAGCCGAAAACCGCCGTCATCCTGGTCTGGCTCCGGGGAGGGGCGTCGCACCTGGAGACGTACGACCCGAAGCCGGACGCGCCGAGCGAGATTCGCGGGGTCTTCGGGGCGATTTCGACGCGGACGCCGGGGATGCAGTTGTGCGAGCTGCTGCCGCGCCACGCGAAGATCGCGGACAAGTTCACCCTATTGCGGTCGATGGCGCACACGGGCGGCGGCCATCCGGCAGGGTCACTGCAGATGCTTTCGGGGGACACGGACGCGCAGGACAAGGACAAGCCGAAGTTCCCCGACTGGATGACCGTGGCGAATTACCTGCGGTCCCAAGGCGCGCCCGCCCGGAGCGCCCTGCCCCGCTATGTCGGGGTGAATCCCGTGACGCGGTATGACAATTTCACGATCGCCGGGACTGGGTATGTGAGCCCGGGCTACGGGCCGTTCATGGTGACAGGCGACCCGAACGCGCCGCATTTCGACGTGCCCAACATTGGCTTCAAGGACGCGGCGACGGCGGGGCGGCTGGATGACCGCATCCAGCTCAAGCAGCGGCTGGACCGGCTGGAGCGGGCGGTTGACGCCTCCGGCGCGATGCGCGCGATGGATGAATTTGAGGCGCAGGCGCTGGGCCTTTTGACAAGCCCGGCGGCGAGGGAGGCCTTCGACCTGGGCCGCGAGCCGGATTCGGTCCGCGACCGGTACGGGCGCAACCAATGGGGGCAGCAATGCCTGATGGCGCGGCGGTTGGTGGAGGCGGGGGTGGAGATCGTGACCACGACGCTGGATGGGCCACTGTGCGGGCGGGTGGAGAATTGGGACGACCATGCGGTGAACCACAATGTCTTCGACGCGCTGCAATTTCGGCTGCCTTACTTCGACCAGGCGGTGTCGGCGCTGGTGGAGGACATTTACGCGCGGGGGATGGACCAACGGACGCTGGTGGTCGTGACGGGGGAGTTTGGCCGGACGCCGCGCATCGAGCGGGTGGCAAGCAGCGGGGGCGGAGTGGCCAGCGCCGCGGCAGGAGTTGTGCAGCCAGGCCGGGACCATTGGCCGCGGGCGTTTTCCCAGCTTTGGGCGGGCGGAGGCCTCCAGACGGGAGGGATCATTGGCGCGACGGACAAACGGGGCGAGGACGTCGTGGAGCGGCCGTGCAGCCCGGGCGATTTCCTGGCCACGATCTACAGCCATTTGGGCATCGCCAACGCGGACCAGATCACCATTGAGGATTTCGCGGGCCGGCCCCATTTGATCCTGCCCAGTGGCAAGCCGATTCCGGAGCTGCGCAGGCGCGCCTGACCGGCGGCGGACCGGGCTTCTCCGATGGCCATTCGCCCCAGGCTGGACGCGGATCAACCCAATTCGGTGCGGGGATGGCTGGCGTTGCGGGCCCGTCCGGCGACCCAGGCGCGCTGACGCTCGATTTGCTCGGCCATGGTGCGGGAGAGAGGGACGGTCTCGGCAATGGCGTTCAGGACGTGGGCGGTGTCCAAGTCGCCGCGCGCGTAAAAGGCCTCGTACAGGCCGCTGTTGATCGCCTCCTCGATCTCCGCGCCGCTGAAGCCCTCGCTGGCGGCGGCCAGTTGGGGGAGGTCAAAGTCCGCGGGGTCGCGCCTTTTGCGGGTGATGTGAATGCGGAAAATTTCCTCGCGTTCCGGCTCCGCCGGGAGGTCCACGTAAAAAATTTCGTCGAGGCGGCCCTTGCGCATCAACTCGGGCGGGAGGTGTGAGATGTCATTGGCGGTGGCGACGACGAAGACCGGCTTTTTCTTTTCGTTGAGCCAAGTGAGGAAGGTGGCGAAGACGCGGGCGCCGGTGCCGCCATCGGTGGCGCCGGAGCCTTGAGTGCCCGCGAACGCCTTGTCGATCTCATCCACCCAAAGGATGGCGGGCGCGACGGACTCTGCGACGCTGATGGCGCGGCGCACGTTTTCCTCGGAGGAGCCGACCAGGCTGCCGAACATGCGGCCCATGTCAAACCGCAGCAGGGGCAGTTGCCACAATGTGGCGACCGCTTTCGCGCAGAGGGATTTTCCGCAGCCCTGCGCGCCGACGAGGAGGATGCCCTTGGGCATGGGCAGGCCGAAGGCGCGCGCCTCGTCCGAGAACGCGAGGCCGCGCTTGCCCAGCCAGTCCTTCAGGACGCCAAGGCCGCCGATGTCGGAGATGGTTTCGTTGACCGCGCAATACTCGAGGAGGCCGTTCTTGCGGACGATCTGCTGCTTCTCGGTGAAGACCTCGTTCACGTCGTCGCCGCTGAGGCGCTGATCCTTGACGATGATCTTGGCGAACACGTTTTCGGCCTCGCCAAGGGTCAACCCGAGGGCGGCTTGGAGGAGGCGCTCGCGCCCGGCGGCATCGAGCTCGATGCGCACATTCTTGAAGCGCTTGACGTCCTCGAGAATGCGGTTGAGCAGGCCGTCCAAATCCTCGCGGCCGGGAAGCGGAAAGTTGACGACTGTGATCTCTTTCTCCAACTCCGGCGGGATCTCCACGATGGGGGAGATGATCAGGATGGTCTTGTAGCTGTTCTTGAGATGGAGGGCGATTTCCTTGAGGCGGCGGATCACGGCATGGTTCCCGCGGGCGAGGAACGGGTGGAGGTCCTTGAAGAGAAAAATCGCGGGCTCGGCGTGCTCGACCACATAATCGAGGGCGGGCAACGGGTCGCGGGTGGGACTGTTCCTGGCCTTGGAGGACTGGATGGAGGTTCCTCCGGGGAGCAGGCCGACGCTGCAGCTCCATTCAAACAATTGCTTTTGGCGGCGCTGCGCGATCTCGGCGATGACCGCCTGAAGGCGGGCTTCCTCGGAGGATTGAATGTAAACAATCGGGTAGCGCGCGCGGATCAGCGTCTCGATCTCTTCCGGGAAGGTCATGCGTTGGGTGAATTCGGCTGCGGAATGGGGCGGGTGTCAATCGCATTGTGGGGCGGACGCGCCCCGCGCCTGATGGACATTCGGCGGCGTCGGCCCCATGATCGGCGCGATTGAAAGCGGATGCGGATGTCCTGATCATTGGGTGCGGGCCTGGAGGAGCGAGCGCGGCGGTTTATTTGCGCCTGGCGGGGCATTCCGTGACCGTGCTGGAGAAAGAGACCTTCCCGCGCTTCCATATTGGCGAGTCGCTGCTTCCCTACAATCAACCGCTGTTCGAGGAGATGGGGGTGCTGCCGGCGCTGGCGGCGGCCGGCTTTCCGAAGAAGTTCGGCGCGCAATTCCATTTGATGGACGGCTCGAAAACCACGCGCTTTGTTTTCCGCAATGGACGGTTCACGCGCCACACCGAGGCGATCCAGGTTGAACGGGCGAAGTTTGACCAAATCTTGATGCGGCGGGCGCGTGAGGTCGGCGCAGAGGTCCGCGAGGGGTGGTCGGTCCGGCGCTTTTCCGAACTGCCGGACGGTGTTGAAGTGGAGGCCGTGGACGCCACCGGGGCCGCCCACCGGCTGCGGGCCAAATATTTGATCGACGCCAGCGGGCGCCACAACGTCACGGGCAACCAGGAACAACTGCGGCAAATCCACGAGAACCACCGGAAGTTCTCAGTCTTCGGCCACTTTGAGAACGTCAAGCTGGACGCGGGCGAGAAGGCGGGGGACACGGTCATTGTGCGGCTGGAAAACCGTTGGTTCTGGCTGATCCCAATCTCCGAGGAAAAAACCAGCGTGGGGCTGGTGCTGGACCGCGCGGACCTCGAGCGCGAGGGGAACGACCCGGCCAAGGCCTTTTGGGCGGCGGTGGAATCGAGCGCGGTGATGCGCGCGAGGATGGCCAGCGCGGGCGCGGCGGGCGAAATACGGACAATGGCCGATTTCTCCTACCACAACCGCCAACTCACCAGCGCGCGGGTGGCCCGGGTGGGAGACGCGGCGGGATTCATGGACCCGATTTTTTCCGCGGGAGTTTACCTTGCGATGTGGTCGGCGAAAATCGCGGCGGAGGGCGTTTCAAAAACATTGCGCGACGGGGACCGCGCGCACTTCACGCGATATTCGCGGCGCATGTGGAAGGCGATGCGGATTTATTGGCGGCTGGTGGAGAATTTTTACACGGCGCCGTTCATGGATTTGTTCATGCAGCCAAGGCCGCAGCTGGATTTGCCGGCGGCGGTGGTGGCTGTTTTGGCGGGGGAACTGGAGGGAGGGTTTCGGATCCGCTGGCGGCTGGAGGTTTTCTATTTCCTGGTGTGGCTGCAAAAGCGGTGGCCAGTCGTTCCGCGGCTCTCCCTCAACAACGAATTGAAACGCCCGCATGCGGTGGCGCGCTGACATCGCCGCCGCGTCGCTGGTGGCGTGGGTCGGGTGCGCGACGGCGCCGCTGCCGCCGGTCGAAATGTCCGGGGACTGGAAAACCCTGAGCGGGCAGGCGGTTTGGCGGCCCCAAAAGGAGGGCGGGATCGCCGGGGAACTGTTGTTCGCGACCAATTCGCTCGGAGATTTTTGGGTCGAGTTCGCCAAGCCGCCGATTACCATCGTGACGGCCCGCCGGTCCGCGGACCGTTGGCAGGTCGAGTTTCCCGCGCAAGGGAGGGTCCATGCGGGAAATGGCCCCGGCCCCGCTGGATTGATCTGGCTGCATCTTGCCCCCGCGCTCGGAAAGCGCAGCAACACATGGCACATGTCGACGAACACGAGCGGCTGGCGCATCGAGAACCGGAAAGGCGAAAGCCTCGAGGGTTTCTTCGCCCCGTGATTCCCCGGTGGCGTTGGCTTTTGTTGCTGTGCGCGATCCCGTTGGTGGTGGGCCTGGGACGGTTGCGCTTCGACACCAATGTCCTGAATTTGCTGCCGAATGACCTGCCGACGGTGGCGGGACTGAAGCTCCACCAGCAACACTTCGCCAACAACCGGGAACTGATCATCACGGTCACCGCCTCGGACGCGCCGGGCGCCGAATTGGCGGCGCGCGGAATCGCGACGGCGCTGCAAGGCGGGAATGACCTCGTGGCCTCGGCGGTGTGGCGGCCGCCATGGCTGGATGAGCCGGCGGGAACCGCGGAGTTCCTGGCGTGGCTATGGTTGAGCCGCCCGCAGGAGGAGGTGGCCCGAATGATTGGCCGCCTGGCCCCCGCCAACGCCGCAGCCACCCTGGAAGCCGCCCGGGAGCGGCTGGCCACGTCGCTCTCCCCGATCGACCTGGCGCGCCTTGGCCATGATCCATTTGGGCTCACGGCCTTCGATGGCGCCACTCTCGCGGTTCCGGGGCAGGATTGGTTCGCCTCGCCGGACGGGGCCTTTCGATTGATTTTTGTGCAGCCCAAAACGCCGCCCAAGGATATTCGCGCCTGGGGGGAATGGCTCGCGAAGGTCCGGACGCTTGTGGCCACGGCGCCCGAAGCCAAGGCGGCAAAAATTGGTTTCACCGGCACGCCGGTCTTCACGGTCGAAACCGCTTCGGCGATGGAGAGCGACATGCGCCAATCGGTGCTCGCGACGATCCTGCTGGTGGGCGCCCTGTTCTGGTGGGCGCACCGCCGGTTCTGGCCGCTGGCCTGGATGTTGGTGATGCTGGTCTCATCGCTGCTGGCCGCGATGGCCATGGGTGGGTTGATTTTCGGATCGCTGAATGTCGTGAGCTTCGGCTTCGCGGCCATCCTGCTGGGGCTGGGGGTGGACTACGCGCTGGTGCTGTACCAGGAGCTGCTTGGGTCGCCGAACGCGACGGCGCGTGAAATCCGGGCCCAGGCGGCGCCGGGGATTTGGTGGTCCGCCAGCACGACGGCGCTCGCGTTTGGGCTGTTGAACTTTGCGGGGCTGCCGGGCCTTGGGCAACTGGGGACGCTGGTGGCGATTGGCATCATGGTGGCGGCGACCGCGATGATTTATGGCTTCCTGCCACTCATGACGCGCCGCCCGCCGCCGTCCACAACGGAAGCGCGCGGGCCATCGGCGCCGCCGCGCCACCGTTTGGCGTGGGCCGTGACCCTCCTCGCGGCGGTCGTCGCG
>CAZSXX010000076.1:0-1331 GCA_964611245.1 uncultured Verrucomicrobiota bacterium
GGCCCTGTTGAGCGAGGAAAGGACAAAGCATTTCCGCATGGAAACCCATTCTTGCACGGTGCGCCCAAAGCGCCCGCGGGGTGGACGAAACCAGTTTGGCGTGAAGCGGATAAAAAGCAAACACAATTACTATTTTTCTTTGCCATAATACGCTATCTTTTATGTCCTCCCTGCGACAATTTGAGGCGGGGAGCGGCACGGGGCGACACTGCGCGCAAGGGGCATCCACGTGAATCCAGAGATTTGCCGCTGGACCTTGTTCAAATACACAATTAAGGCGACGAGCAAGGTTCCGGGACTTGGATTGCTGCGGCGGCTGCAAAATGAGGTGCGGCAGATGTCTGCAAACTGGCTGGACCGCTATGCATCACAACTCGCCGAAGCTGCCATCGAAGTCGGGAAGAGCTATTTGCCTCGGCAAATCCGTGGTGCTATAAAGCGGGGTGAGATAGAGCTTTACCTTCTTGGGACAGCCAAGGAAATAAACGGCAGCAATTGGGAGCTACGAGGGTTCCGGATTATGCACGTATCGGACGACGATAACGAAATAGAACTTTCGAACCGGGGAATGCCAGAGCTAATCACGCCCCGGAGGTACTATCATCCTGGAAAATGAAACCGCGGATAACGATCACAGATATCGACTACCTGTTGAGAAGGGAGTGGGCGTTCGGAACGTTTGAGAAGAGCCTAAAGGAAGTTTTTGAGCCCGATCTTAGCGTGTTTCGGGTCGCGCAGGATCGTTGCGAACACGCGCTGAACTGGGCTTGGTTGAAGTTTGTTTCGGGGACAGAAAGTGATGAAGTTCGAGAGTTGGCAAAACGAGTCTTGGCTGAAAGCATTGAGATCCACCATGCCTCGAATGTCGTCGAGTCTCGGGCAGAACACGCGTTGTTTGCGTTTCATCTAGCTTTGTTTACGGGATCGATTGGGTTACTGAAAGGCGCGACTGAGTTGCTGCCTACGGCTTACAAGCAAGAGCCATTTGATCAAGCGCAGAAGGCATGGTCCGGAATACTAAAGGCATTGTTACTATCAGATTGCCCGCTTCTTCAGAGACAAGCTGACATTCTGGTTGATGCAAGCCCACCGATCAATCTTCGCCTCCCTTCAAAAGAGACTGTCTCTGCCGCAGTATCCAAGAACCACGATCGGCTGTCTTTATCAATTGACCGCAGTTTTCAACGGCTCTGGACGGCATTAAAAAAGGACGGGCACATTGTGTGCGAGACTGAGAAGGAGATTTCGCTGACACTGCGAAAACATAACTTCCGGGTTCGACATTCTTTTACAGAGTTGCCATTTGCCTTTTGGGCCATGCTGAACGGTTC
>CAZSXX010000076.1:1341-14564 GCA_964611245.1 uncultured Verrucomicrobiota bacterium
GCTGATGAACACCCTCTGTTTCTTCCGCGTAATCTCCAGAAAATGCTGAACGACATGGCGGTGGCTTGGCGTGAATCCACCGAAGGAATCAGGACCCGGCGGGAGTCAGGCACATGACCAGTTGCCAATATGATCGGCATGTGACGGGCACACGCCTGCCGATTGTGCCGCAGCTTGGCCGTTTGAGCCGGGAAGGGTTCATTGAAGGAACCGGAACGAATGAGACGGGCAACGCCGAGTATGATTTCTACAACACGACGGGTGAACGCTACGAACGAAACACCACACTGACCTTCCCGCCCGTGGGCGTCCTTGGCTACAACGTCCAGGACGAAATGGATGACACAGGCTGGGCTTACGATGCCAACGGCAACGTCATCAACAGCCCTGGCGGCATCGTGGACAGCTTCGACACGGAAAACCGCATGGTCAAACGCGTCGATGGGACGACCACGACGACGATGGGTTACGACCATGAAGGCAATCGTGTGTGGAAGCATAAGGATGCCAACGGCACGCACACGACGCTCTTCTACCTCGTCGATACGCTGAATCCAACGGGCTACCCGCGTCCGGTTCTTGAGACTTGGAGCAATAATTCCAACCCTACACCTGGCGGAGGAGTGTTTTACCAGGCGTTCGAATGGGGCGACCGCCTGCTGAGCTTCAAAACATGGATCAACACGACCTACTACATTGGTCACGACGGCCACGGTTCCGTGCGGATGCTATTGAGCGGCGCCGGAACAATTGTCTCGGGCTACGAGTTTGACTACGACGCGTTCGGCAACCAGATCAGCACAAACAGCACGACCGTGGATGTGCAATTCCGCTTCGCGAGCGAGATATTCGATACAGAACTGAATCTCTACTACAACACGGCGCGAATGTTCCACCCCCTGACCGGCAGGTTCTGGCAGAGGGATTCGGTTTTGGGCGATCCAAACGATCCAAGGACGTTGAATCTGTTTGCCTATTGCGCGCATGACCCCGTAAATCACGTCGATCCCACCGGGCATGAATTTAATTTAGTTGGACTCATGTCCGCGATGGGCATTCAGTCGTCTGGGCAAACGATGAAAGCAGGGCCTGAGGCCGCTGTAAAAGTTGCGGTCCGCCAATGGGCAAAAGAGCTTCGGAATTTGGCGACACTTTCTGACCAGAATGAAAACCGTCAGATCGCTCGAACTGCCGAGGCACTTTGGGGGCTTCGGTTATCTAAAATGAATTTATCCGTGGTGAACCTTGGTGACGGCGTCGGAAGACACGGCCCGGATATGGTCGCCTACGGCTGGCAGGGAAATCGTTTCCGTATTATTATAGCGGAAGTGAAAGGGACCCGCCAGCAGCGGGGATTGAGCCTTCTGAATAAGTTAGTCGACGGGACAATGCAGATGAGCATCGATTGGCTGAGCGATGGAATGAGTACAATGGCTAACGCATTTGTTAGGGCCATTGGAGGAATTCTACCGCCCGGACCCGTGCAGCAGGGCTTCGAGACGGCACTTAACACGGGGACGGTCGATCTTTACTTGTTGCGTGCCCGAGATCTGCGGGATAATCGCTGGGAAACCAAGGGTTACCGCCTGATCTCTGCTGGCGATCCGAAAAGTGTTCAGCACGGTGGCAAGAGCGGAATAGACGATATCGAACAACCACAAATTCAAACACAACGATCTTACTAGCCGTGAGAATTGATGACTTGGAATTGCAGATTGCGAATGCCGAAGAGGAGATGAAACTCGGCCTTCCCATTCCCATAGCATTTCCGCGACTAAAGAAACCAGGCGTAGGCGGGGAGTTCTCTGGGCCGTCTAATGCATTGAAGGCGTTACTCAATTGGATTTGGCTGCAGGCTCACAAGGGGGCGGATACGGAGGGTGTGGAAAAAGGCGCGCATAACATTCTAGCGAGAGCATTGCAGATATACGAGATAGCAGAGAGTGGGATGCATAGGGACCGGCATGATTTGCTCCTACTTTCTGCCGCGATCCTTGCTGGCGATAGGGAAACAATTTCGCGATCGATAGAGATAGTAAAAGAAGCGACAATGCCGGCAAGTGGTCCTCAATACTTTGCCTCGGCGTCTGGAATGGTAAAGTTCCGGCTTTTAAATAATGAGAAGGAGGTCGCCCGACAATTTGAATTGTTCAGCGCACATAAGGGCAAGGAGGCCGTCGTCCGAATTCCAAAGGTATCCATGTTTAAGGCGTTTGTCTCCTTTGACTGCAAAGCTATTAAACGAGGCTGTCACGCCGTGGAGCGTGAGTTCTGGATGCGCCTTGGCTCTGGCCGTCCTGGTGTCGCAATCGGTGCCACCAGCGTACAACTCGGAGTTTGGGACTCAAATCGCTACTGGCCTTGGCCAGAGTGTGTTTTGCTTAGGATATTAAGAGATCAGTGTCCTCATTTGGAAGCGGACCCTTTCTGGATACCTCGCTCGCTGCTTCTGAGGGCGGATTTCGTCCGAGAGACTCCTCAATCCAAAGACTGAACATGGGACGCTGGATGTGCCGGTGATCACGCGCTACGCGTATGATGAGGTTGGGAACATGACGAACGAGGTGCGCGACATTTTCGGTGTCGGCGTGGCGGGTTCGATCACAAACCAGACCGGGCAGACGCGGGTCACGTGGTTTGAATATGACAAGCTGGGGCGGCGGACGCATCGGTTCCTGCCGGCGGCGAGCCTGGATGATACGAACACAAACCCAGGCATGGAGAAGGTGACTTACAGCCGGATCACGAATGGGGCGATTGTTACTTTGCGCAAAAGCATTCGCGATTTCCGGAATATTACGGTGACGAGCGACTATGACGTGATGGATCGGCTGGCCACGAAGCTGACACCGGCGGTGGATGAAGCTTATCCGCAGAGGACGAACACGTTTGAGTACACAGGACCATTGCTGACGAAAGTGACGGAGACGGGGACGAACTGGAGCCGGACAGCGCACTACGCTTACGATGACTCGCGGCGGTTAAAGAGGAAGGACACGCCGGAGGGAGTGTTGACTTATGCTTACCGAACCGATGGCAGCGTAGGGGAGACAAAAGCGTTCCTGCGATCAGCCGTTGCGGTCAATGCGGAGCCATCGACAACGCCGAGCACGCAGGTGGGTTATGGCTATGACGCGCTGGGGAGATTGGCGTCAGTAACCAACTACCATTCAGGCACGAATGTCACCACTTACACGTATGACAATGCCGGCAACCTCGCGCTCACCGCGCTGCCGCAGCATAACCGCTTCACCAACACATTTGACGCGAGGAATCGCCTGACGCAACTGGCCATTGGCAAAGACAACTGGACCTTGGTGCGCCGGTATGACTATGCGCTGTCGTCCACGGGTCTGAGAACCAATGTAATGGAGTGGAACGCCGGAAGCGGGACAAACCTGGTGCAAAGGCGCAGGGTAGGATATCTGTACGATCAGCCGGTGGAGGATTGGGACACGGTTGTGAAGAACGCGCCGAAGATGAATCGGCTGACTCACGAACACATCTTCGATGGCACAGCAACGTCGCTGACAGCGAGCAATCAGTTTCTTTACGATGGCCTGGGCAACCGCAGGATCATCCGGCCCGAAGGAATCACGAACCTCACCTACCTGGCCAGAGAGTTCACGATCCAGGATCAGCCTGAAGAGGCTGGGCTGGCCTTCGATGCCAATGGCAACACCGCCAGCTATGTCACGAACAGCGCGACGGTCTTAACCGACAGTTACGACGCGCAGAACCGGCTGGTTAAGCGTGTCGAAGGCAACAAGACGATCACCTTCGGCTACGATCACGATGGGAATAGAGTCTGGGAACATGTCGCGACGACGAGCGGAGGTTCGACGACTCATGCCACGCTCTTCTTCCTGATCGACGCGCAAAATCCGACCGGCTACCTGCAAACTGTCCTTGAAAGCTGGAGCAACAGCGCCAACCCGAGCCCGGACACCTTCTACCAGGCCTTGGAATGGGGCCATCGCCTGATCACGATTAAGACATGGACCAGCACGACCTACACCTTCGGCCAGGACGGCCTAGGCTCGACGCGCATGCTCCTCAGTGGAGCTGGGAACATCGTGGCTGGCTACGAATACGACTACGACGCCTGGGGAGTCCAGACGAGCACGACGCTAACCGACGTGGATGTTAAGTATCGTTACGCCGGCTACCAATGGTCGACGACTCTCGGAATGGCCCACATGGGCGCGCGCGACTACTGGCCGACGATGGGACGGTTTTGGATCAAGGATAGTTACGAAGGTTCCGCCAGCAACCCCATGTCGCTGCATAAGTATTTGTATTGCGCCGCTGATCCGGTCAATAGGATCGATCCGTCCGGCAACCACTCCCTAGCGAATATCCTTGCAACCAGCGCAATTATCGGAAGCGTCTCTGGCGGCGTTGTCGGAGGGATCCAGGATGGCGCTAAGGGTGCCCTCGCTGGCATGGTTTCGGGTGCCGTCCTTGCGCCAGCTGTCACATTGGCAACAATCGGTGGCGGGATAGGCATCGCTGCCGTTTCAGGTGGTGCCATTTCAACTACGGCAGGTATCGCTACGTCATTTGCGTTGGTTACGAGTGGATCGATTGCCTGGAATATCTTCGAACTAGTCCATGCTAAGAACACCCGTGAGAGGCTGGCCGCAGGTGTTTCAATGGCTTTCACATTGGGCGGTGCTTCGTATGGCGCTTACCGAATCGCTCAAGTTCCAGCGCTTCCACCCCGCGGCCCGCAGGGTGCACTGCCTGGTTCGAAGGAGCAGGTGGGAGCGCTGTTGTCCGAGACTATGGCTCTGTTGCGAGGAGAAATTGTTGTTGCGCGCGAAGTGACCATTGAAACGCCTTCCGGGATTCGCGTCCGAGTGGATCTTGTTACAAAATCAGTGTCAGGAAAAATTAAATTCATTGAGGCGAAATTTGGACCCGGGGCAGATTTAACAACTAACCAAAAAGCCGGCTATCCTGAAATTCTCCGGTCCGGAGGCGAAATTCGAACTGGAAAGCTCGAAGGGCAGGGGATGTCGTTAGGATCGAAGCTTTTGCCGGAAGAGGTTCTAATCGACTGGTGGGATTAGGAAGTGTATGGGATGGAATACGTCAATGATATTAGTCAATGAACGAGGCTGTGGCTACTTCTCAACCTTTCCACAGATCGAACCAGATGAAGGGCGAAGACTGATTCAGGAGCTAGGTCTTGGACCGGCGAAAAGGACTGCGCTTACGACGTTTGATCGTGGTTTGGAGTCTCGGCACGGGTGGTACTGCGTCGGAACCTTTTCCGGAGCAGCAATCCTCACCGGGATTAGTGAATTGATTCTTTCTGGGGAAAACCCGCAAAATGAAACGCTTCAAAAAATAGTAAAACGTTATCCAGCAGCTTGTATTTGTGCGTTCGACCTTTCGAGCGTTTCTTCATACTTTGCATGCTCGCTCTTTGAGAATGGGGAATTACTTCGCTCAGTTGCCGGTGATTCACGACGGGGAGTTTTTATTAATAGTGGGAATCCCACGGACGAGGAAGTGGAGTTCCTTAAATCCGAAAAGTTAGGCCCCTCCAACGGTGAAGGTCTGGTGTTCTCGATTACCGCGCGGTTCTTTGGTGTCCCACTTGATAGGTTTCGATCTGAGAATCTGACTGTTCAGATGATTAAACCCCCAATTAAGGTATGGCCGTTTAACGTACTGACCAAGCGTAGGGTATAACGCAAACGGTTTGCCGGCGTATGAGGCGAGCAGCGATGGGACGAACACGTTTTACAAGTCGTTCGAGTATGACGGGGCGGGGCGGCTGACGGCGGCGGTGGATGCGGAGGGGAACCGGATCACGACGTGGTATTCGCAGTTTGGCGGACCGAGTTATACGAGCGATGCGCTAAAGAATGGAACGGCGTATGACTATTATCCCGAGGCGGACATGGCGACGACGAATGTGAATGTGGAGGCCAATCCGGGCGGGGCATTGCGGGTGGTGACGGATGCGACGGGTTTGCGGACAACTTACACGTATAACTTCCGCGGTCAGGCGCTGAGCGAGACGCGGCTGGCGCCGGGCGGCGGGATCCCGCTGATCACGAAGCATGAGTATTACGACAACGGCGACCTGAAGCGGACGCTGGAGCTGGTTTACAAGAGCGGAGCGACGGAGCGGTATGTCACGAATTCCTTCGCATACGATTTGAATGGGAATCGCCTGAGCGAGACGCGGTCGCGGCATGTGATCGCGCGGGATGGGTCGCTGGTGGCGCAGTTGAACGGGGAGGGGGCTCCGCTGTTGAGTCATGAGTATGTGACGAACCTGTTCGCGTATGACCGGCGGAATCGGCTGGACTGGACGACCAATGCGCTGGGGGAGGTGAGCGGGAGTCTCTACAATGCCAATGGGAAAGTAACGCGGAGCACAAACACGCTGGGGCAGGTGACGAAGCATCTCTACGATGTGCGGGGGAACTTGCTGGAGACGGAGCATGCGGACGGGACGGTGAGCCGGAGTGTGCATGACGCGCGGGGGCGGGTGAGTTGGACGCAGGAGCGGGCGCTGGCGACGAACGGGGTGACGGTCGCGCCGGCGACGGAGACGCAGTATGACGCGCTGGGGCGGGTGCGGCTGGTGTTGCGGCAGAAGCGGGAGGATGAGGTGAAGGCTCGGGATGAGGAGCGCCAGCGGATCGAGGAACAACGGCGGGCGGACATTGCCAGGAAAGCCACCAACTCGGTTTCCACCAACTTCGTCGCCGACCTTCGAGGAACCAACGCGCCTGCCCTGAGGAAGATTCCCAACGGCACAAATCTGGTTCCGGTGATGAAACTGGCTCCGCCTCCGAGCAAGCCGGCTGCGACATCAAAGCAGCTTTGCCTTTCGGCCGCGGCGGGCGGATCTTGGCGGTAGATTTGGCGAATTTGCGGGTGAGTTCGCTGGGCGGGAGCGCCACCGCCGCCGTTTTGGAGACGACGGGGAGAATGTTCAAAGGCCCTGCGCCGCAAGCGCTGAGGGTGTTGGAAGAATGGTCGGGGCGGTGAGATTCGAACTCACGACCTCTTGTACCCGAAACAAGCGCGCTACCAGGCTACGCTACGCCCCGCCGACCAAGGGAGCGGAAAAATGCACGGTTTGCAGGGGAAAAGCAAACAGGATTTCGGCATTTTTTTCGGCTTGAATGTGGGGGCCGGTTTCGCGAACGTCGCCCGGTTCCCAATCTCGCCCGAAGAGGGGGGACCCGCCGATGAGGATTTCCGCCCAAGCGCTGGCCGCCGCCCTGCTGGCCGTGGCATGCCTGCTGGCGGTTTTCGCGTCGGCGTGCGCGACGGTGGAGCGGACGGTTTCGGCGCCGCCGGATGTGCCGGGGGCGGTGTTTGTGGGGAACAAAGCGTGCGCGGAGTGCCACACGAACATCACCCGGGTTTTCCCGGCCAGCGCGCATGGGCGGTTCCACAAGGATGATCCGGCGTTCGCGTCAAGGACCGGGTGCGAGAGCTGCCATGGGCCGGGCAGCAAGCATGTGGCGGCGGGGGGCGGGCGTGGGCGTTTCATTGTCAATCCGGGGAAGGACGCGGGGGCGTGTTTCAGTTGCCATGTGGAAACTCACGCGGAGTTCCACCTGCCGCAGCACCATCCCGTCGTCGAGAACCGGATGAATTGCGTGGATTGCCATGACCCGCATGGGCAGGACATTTTCAAGCCGGGGCGGGGGGCGACGCTGGCGATGGCGCGGGGAAATGAGACGTGCGCGAACTGCCACCGGGACCAGGCGCGGCGGTTTGTTTTTGAGCATGAGGCGTTGCGGGAAGGGTGCGGGACCTGCCATCAGGCGCATGGGTCGGCGAACCGCGCGCTGTTGACGGAGCGGGACAACAATCTTTGCCTGAAATGCCACGCGCAGACCCAGGCGAACACCGGCGCGGTGATCATCGGGAAGGTGGACCACAGTGTGTTCGCGGCGCGGGGCAGTTGCTGGGCGTCGGGGTGCCACAGCGCGGTGCATGGGTCGAACGTGAGCCCGCAATTGCGGTATTGAGATGAAGGCGAGCCAAAAGGTCGTGGCCGGGTTGGGGAAGGCGGTGGGGGCCGGGATGCTGTTGGCCATATCGACGGGGTGGGGGGCGGAGGCGGATGTTTCGAAACTTCCCCCGGCGGCGTCGGGGACGGTGGATTATGGCCGGGACATCCTGCCAATTTTCGAGAAAGCATGCTTTCGATGCCACGGCCCGGAGCGGCCCAAGAGTGGGTTCCGGTTGGATGAGCGCGGGGCGGCGCTGAAGGGGGGCGAGAATGGAGTGGCCATCATTCCAGGGAAGAGCGCGGAGAGCCCGATGATTCACTATGTGGCGTTCCTGGAGGAGGGGATGGAAATGCCGCCGCCGGGGAAAGCGGACCGGTTGACGGCGGGGGAGGTTGGGTTGCTGCGGGCGTGGATCGACCAGGGGGTTTCGTATGGGGCGGCCACGAACGCCACGCAGTTGAAATATGCCGTGACGGCGGGCGGCGGATTCATTTCGGTTTCGGGGGACAAAGGGAAATTCCGCGAGCACAACTGGATGAGGGAGGGGTGGTCGGGGGGGCTGGAGCATTTGACGCTCCAGGGCCGGACGAAAGGCGGGAGCTTGGTGACGGCGGAGGCGCGGGCGATCGCGGAGCAGGACGATTATTTGCTGAAGCTGCGGATGGAGAAACGGGACTTGGGATTCGTGCAGTTTGGGATGGAGGAGTACCGGCGTCACACGGACGGAACGGGGCTGTGGTATCCGGCGTATTTCCCGGCGGCGAGCGCGGGTCCGGATTTTGGGATGGCGGTGGGGCGGAACTGGGTTGAGGCCGGGCTGACACTGCCGGATTGGCCGAAGTTGACAGTGGGGTACGAGCGACAATACCGGGATGGGGACAAGTCGAGCCTGCAGTTTGATTTTGTGTCGCCGGATATTTCGGCGCCGCCGGTTGGGGATCCGCAAGGGCGGGCCCTGCTGCCGACGAGCCGGAACCTCCGCGAGGAAGTCCATATATTCAAGTTCGACCTGGACCACGAGGTGGAAGGGGTGCGAATCACGGACAGCTTCCGGGGGGAGCTTTATGATTTGACGTCAAACCGGGAACGGATCGGGTCCACCGTGGCGGGGGTGCGGACGGGCTTCAATGGAGCCCGGGAACGGGAAGAGGCAGACCATTTCCAGGCGGCGAACGCGTTCGCGGTGGAGAAACAACTGCGGGACTGGCTGTTCGGCTCGGCGGGATATTTGTATTCGCGGATGGATGGGGACGCGGATTTCGAGCGGGCCTTGTTCGTTCCGGTGAACCCGGCCGCGCCCTCGTTTTTGGGGGAGGATGCGCAGTCGATCCTGATCGAGCAGGAAAGCCACGCGTTCAACGTCAACGCGCTGCTTGGGCCGTGGGACGGGCTCTCGTTCCACGGCGGCTTCCAGAATGAATGGATGCGGCAGAAAGGCTTGGGGACGAGTTTGCAACGGGCGACGCTGAGGGGGGCGATCACGCCCGATGAATCCCACTCCGATTTGTCGCGGATGACTTTTGACGAAAGCTTCGGGGTGAAATACACGAAGATTCCCGCGACGGTGGTGCACGCGGACGTGCGGTGGCAGCAGGAACACACGGACCTCGCGGAGGGCCATGTGGCGGGGTTGCCGGACAGCGACCATGATTTTTTCCGCGACACCGACGCGAAGGCACTGTTGGAGGCGTACCGGGCGGGGGTGACGGTGTCGCCGTGGACGAAGGCGAGCTGGAGCGCGGACGTCAAGCGGCGGACGCGCAAGACGGACTATGACCACGCGCTCGATTTGGATTTCGGGGGCGATCCTGGAAATGGGTATCCCGCGTTCATCACGGAGCGGGAAATCCACACGGACAGTTTTGAGACGCGGGTGGCGCTGCGGCCGGCGGGGTGGGTGCGGACGACGCTGAAATACGAGCTGGTGAGCACGGAATACCGGACGACGACGGCGAGGTCGATGGATGACAACGGGAATCCGCAGCCCGGGGGAGGATTGCTGGCGGGGAATTATGACGCGCACATCTACAGCGTGAACGCGGCGATGACGCCGTGGCGGCGGTGGCATTTGTCGGGCACCTTGTCCTATTCGCGGTCGCGGATGGTGAGCGGGGTGAACAACAACGTGGAGACCGTGCCGTACGAGGGCGACATCTACAGCGCGCTGGCGAGCGCGACCTTTGCGGTGAGCCAGAAAACGGATTTGCACGCGAACTACACGTTCTCGCTGGCGGATTATGGCCAGCCGAGCACGGGGGTGAACCTGCCGATGGGGCTCGCGTTTGACCGGCATGGAGTGATGGCGGGGTTGACCCACCGGTGGAAACCAACGTTGACGACGAAGGTGCAATATGGTTTTTTCCGCCACAATGAGCCGTCATCCGGACAAGCCAACAATTATGAGGCGCATGCGGTTTTTGTTTCAATGACCTGCTCGGTCCGATGAAGGGATGAAAAGAATCCTCCTCGCATTATTGTTTTGGATGGGCGGCGCCGGGGCGGCGCAGGCAGAGACCCATTTTGTGCGGATGCTCAATGGGCCGTTCCGGTTTGACCCCGCGAACTTGACGGTGAATGTGGGGGACACGGTCATTTGGACCAACCGGGTGACGACGCTCCATGACACGGTGTCGGAGGGGGTGTGGGCGAGCCCGCTGTTCGGGTTTCGGGGGTCGTTTTCATTCACGTTCAACGTGCCGCCCAAAACCTACAACTACGTTTGCACGCCGCATGTGGACGCCGGGATGATCGGGACAATCACCGTGGCCGGGCCGCCGAATGGACCCCCGACCGCGAGCATCTCGGCGCCGGCCAATGGGGCGGTTTTCTTGACGACGGACACGATCCGGGTGGCGGTGGACGCGGCGGACGACGCGGGGGTCGCAAAAGTCGAATTGGTGGTGGACGACGCCGTGACGCAAACCAAGGGGAGCGGGCCGTTTGAGTTCAGCCTGACGTTGGGGGTGGGCGCGCACACGATCCGCGCGGTGGCGACCGATGCACTGGGGCTCTCCGGGAGTTCGGGCGCGATCACGGTGACTGTCCGCGCGCCGAACCAACGCCCGGCAGTGTCGATCACAACCCCCATGACAGGGGCCACGTTCACGGCGCCCGCGTCGCTGACAATTGAAGCGAACGCGACGGATGACGTCGGGGTGGACCGCGTGGAGTTTTTTGTGGACGGCGTTTTGGCGGGGACGGACCGGACGCCGGGATATTCCCTGGCCCGCGTGTTTGCGGCGGGAAACCACCAGATCACGGCAGTGGCTTACGACGGGGAAGGGTTGAGCGCGGTTTCGGCGCCGGTGGCCATCCAAGTGAGCCATCCGCCGCCGTCGGCGCCGGTGGTCGAAATTGTTTATCCGCTCCAAGGGCAGTATTTGGAATATGCGACCAACCGGTTGACCACGCTGGCGGCGCGGGCGGGGGACGCGGACGGGACGGTCGCCACGGTGGAGTTTTTTGAGGGGACGAATTCGTTGGGGTTGGCGAGCCATGTCCCGGCGGACACCAACATTCTGGTCCTCAACAGCGAAACGGCGTTCCCGGCCAACACCCTTGATTATTTGCTGGCCCGCGCGATGGCCGAGGGGCGGCACACGATCGTCGCCCGGGCGACCGACAACGCCGGAAATGTGGCGACGTCGGATCCGGTCTCGTTCACGATGGCGTTGCGGCCGACGCTGACGTCGGCCGTGCCGCAGGCGGATGGGGCGATGCGCCTGAGCGTTTTTGGGACGAGCGGGGCGCCGCACGTTTTCGAGCACAGCGAGGATGGGGTGACCTGGACCCCGTTCCTGACCAACGCGCTGTATCGGCGCATCCTATTCTTTGACGACGTGACGGCGGCGGGGCGGACCAACCGGATGTACCGGGCGCGGTCGCCGTGAGTCTGGGCTTGCCGGGCGGCGCGGCATCTCCATTAATACGGCGCATGTCAGGAACGGCCACCCGCGCGGGAGCGCGGCATCCACAGGGATTCGATATCGGCGCTTATCTGGAACGGACGAGCGCGGCGGTGAACCGCGCCCTGGACCGGGGGCTGCCGGGGGAGCGGGTGAAGCCGGCCACGATCCACAAGGCGATGCGGTATTCGCTGTTCGCGGGGGGCAAGCGGCTGCGGCCGGCGTTGACGGTCGCGGCGGCGGAGGCGTGCGGCGGGGGGATGGAGGCGGCGCTGCCCTATGCGTGCGCGGTGGAATGCATCCACACCTATTCGCTGATCCATGACGATTTGCCGGCGATGGACAATGACGATTACCGGCGGGGGAAGCTGACCAACCACAAGGTTTTTGGGGAAGGGATCGCGATCCTGGCCGGGGACGGGCTGTTGACGCAGGCCTTCGAGATCGCGGCGAAGGCGCCGGAATTGAAGCGTTACACGACCGCGGAGGTGATCCTCGAAATCACGCGGGCGTCGGGATCGCTGCAACTGATCGCGGGCCAAGTGGCGGACCTTGAGGGGGAGGGGAGGAAGATCCCGGCGCCGGAGCTGAAATACATCCACGAGCGGAAGACCTCGGCGCTGCTTTGCTGCGCGGCGCGGCTGGGGGGGATGAGCGCGAATTGCACGCCGCGGCAGTTGGAGGCGCTGACGGATTTTGGCCGCCATGTGGGGCTGGCGTTCCAGGTGATCGACGACATCCTGGATGTGACGCAGACGAGCGAGCAACTGGGGAAGACGGCGGGGAAAGACCAGGCAGCGCAGAAAGCGACCTATCCCGCGATCCTGGGGTTGGAGAAATCGCGGGCCATCGCGAAACGGCTGACCGCGCGGGCATTTTCGGCGCTGAAGCCGCTGGGGAAAAAGGCGGCCGCGCTGGACGCGCTGGCCAACCACCTGCTGCTGCGCGACCGGTGAACAAATTGAAACCATGACCCTGACCACCGCCCAAATCAGCCGGCTGCGGAGCCTCGCGCAGAAACTGGAATCGAACATCAAAGTCGGCAAGCAGGGCCTGAGCGAGCCGTTCCTTGCGACGGTGCGGGACGCGCTGGCGCGGCGCGAACTGATCAAGGTGAAATTCGACGATTTCAAGGACCAGCGGAAGGTCCTGGCGCCCGAACTGGCGGCGAAGACGGAGAGCGTGCTGGTGACGTTGATTGGGAACGTGGCGGTGTTGTACCGGCAGAACGAGAATCCGGAAAAGCGGCAAGTGGCGCTTTGAACCGGGACGCGCGGGCGCCCGAAGCGGGAGTGGTGGTAGGAGCTGGATTCGAACCAGC
>CAZSXX010000077.1:0-14553 GCA_964611245.1 uncultured Verrucomicrobiota bacterium
CGCATGGTGCGCCTGCCGAAAGGGGACTCCCTTTCGGACCAGATAATCCGCCAGGTCCGTCGCCAACAGCGCTGGGTCCGCCGCCGCCGCCCGGCAGGCTTCGGCGTTCACTGTCGTCTCCCGGAGCATCCCCGCGTTCAACCGCAGCGTGGCGCGCACCGTGTCGGAGGTGTCGAACAGCCGCTCCTTGTCCTCCTGCAAATCCCGGTTGTACGTCATCGGCAGCCCCTTGAGCAGCGTCAACAGCGACATCAGGTTCCCGATCACCCGCGCGCTCTTCCCCCGCGTCAATTCCGCGATGTCCGGATTTTTCTTCTGCGGCATCAGGGAGGAGCCCGTCGTGTATCCGTCGGAGATGCGGATGAAATTGAACTCGCTCGACGCCCAAAGGATCATGTCCTCCGCCAGCCGCGAAAGATGCACCGCCAGCAGCGCCGCAGCCGCGCAATATTCCACAGCGAAATCGCGGTCGGAAACCCCGTCCATCGAGTTCTGCGTCACCTGCGGCTGGCCCTTTCCGTCGACAAAGCCGAGGCGCCGCGCCACAAATTCCCGGTCCAGCGGGAGCGTTGAGCCCGCCAGCGCCCCGCTCCCCAGCGGGCACACATTGGCGCGGAGGAAGCAATCCTCCATCCGGCCCCGGTCCCGCTCCAGCATCTCGCAATAAGCCAGCAAATGGTGCGCGAAAAACACCGGCTGCGCCCGCTGCAGATGGGTGTAGCCCGGGATGGCCACCCCTTCGTTTTTCCCGGCCAACTCCACCAGCGCCCGCTGCAAGTCCCGGATCTCCCCGATGGCCTCCACGATTTCATCCCGCAGCCACATCCGGATGTCCAGCGCCACTTGGTCATTGCGCGACCGCGCCGTGTGCAGCTTGGCCCCGGCGGGAACCCGCTTGGTCAGCGCCGACTCGATGTTCATGTGCACATCCTCCAGCTCGGCCTTCCACGTGAACTTCCCCGCCTCGATCTCGTCCCCGATCCTCCCCAATCCATCGTGGATCGCCGCGCACTCCGTTTTGGTCAAAACGCCGATCTTCTCCAGCATCGCGGCGTGGGCCATCGAGCCCATGATGTCGTGTTTCCAAAGCCGCCAGTCGAACGAAATGGATTCGGTGAATTTTGCGACCGCGGCGGCCGGCCCGGCGGCGAACCGTCCGCTGCGCGACACAGGCGAGGATTTCTTCTTCATGCGACTCAAAGGGGGCAGGGTACTGGCTGCGGGGCCGGGAAGCAAAACTTCAGTTGCGCCATTCCGGCGCGCCTCCACTTTCCTCCAAATCTCGAAATCGAAATTGAAAACGGAACTCCCGTGTGTTATTAGCAGGGAACTCCACGGTTGCTGCGAGGGCATCTGGCGGGTCCAGGTTCCAGCGCGCGCCGCGGCCAAACACATTATGAAATTTCTGCTCCCGGGGCTCGTCGCCGTTTTCCTTTTGATTTCCGCCCCGGCCAGCCTCGCCGTTGACTTCACCCGCAGCCAGGCTGGGCGCATCTCCCATGCCGTCGGCCAGGTCATGGAGAAGCTCCATTACCGCCAAGCGCCCTTGGACGACACCATCTCCGAAAGATTCCTCAAGAACTACCTCGACACCCTCGATTACAACCACCTCATTTTCCTCAAGTCCGACACCGAGGAATTCCAGAGCCAGTATGGCAAGCGGCTCGACGACCTCCTCCTGCGCCAGAACGCCTCGCCCGCCTACGCCATTTTTGACCGCTATCTCATTCGCCTCTCCGAGCGCAATGCGCTTGTCGGCCGCCTTTTGAAGGAGAAATTTGATTTCACCACCGACGAATCGATCCTCGCCAACCGCCACAAAGCGGAGTTTCCCAAGGACGAAGCCGACGCCGAACAGCTCTGGCGCGGCCGCATCAAGTATGAATTGCTCGCCGCCCGCATGGGCAAGGAAAGCGAGGAGGACGCCCTCAAGCGGATCGCCAAGCGGTATGACCGCCTGGAGAAAACCATGAAGGAGTTTGATTCCGAGGAAATCCTGCAAACCTACCTTGACGCCCTCTCCCATGTTTACGATCCCCACTCGGATTACATGGGCCCGACCGAGGCGGCTGAGTTCGACATCAAGCACATCTCCCTGACCCTCAGCGGCATCGGGGCCACGCTCCAATGGGACGATGGCTACACCAAGATTGTCAGCCTCGTCCCCGGCGGCCCGGCCGCCCTCAGCAAGCTTCTCAAGCCCAGCGACCGCATCGTCGCCGTCGCGCAAGGCGATGGCGAGCCGGTCGATGTCGTCGAGATGCGCCTCAACAAAGTTGTCCAATTGATCCGGGGCAAGCGCAACACCCCCGTCACCCTCACCATCATCCCCGCCGATTCCACCGACGGCACCGCCCGCAAACAGGTCACCATTGTGCGAGACGAAATCAAGCTCAAGGACCAGTTCGCCAAGGCCCGCATTTATGAGCACAAGCTCGACGACGGCAAGGTCCAGCGCCTCGGCTTCATCGATCTCCCGCAATTTTACGACAACTGCGCCGAGCACATTGAATCCCTGCTCGTCCGCCTCAAAAAGGAGAATGTGGAAGGGATCATCCTCGACCTGCGCCACAACGGCGGGGGCATTCTCGAGGAGTCCGTCAATCTCGTCGGTCTTTTCATGAAAAAAGGCCCCGTCGTCCAGGTGCGCGACAGCGACAAACGCACCAAGGTGTATCAGGACAATGATTCAAAAGTCGTCTGGGACGGCCCACTCGTGGTCTTGGTCGGGCGCTTGAGCGCCTCCGCCTCCGAAATCACCGCCGCCGCCCTGCAGGATTACGGCCGCGCGCTCATTGTGGGCGACCAGTCCACCCACGGAAAGGGCACAGTCCAGCAAGTCCTCGACCTCGAGCGCATCATCCGCCCGGACCCCATTCCCACCCCCGGCAAGGTCAAGGTCACCGTCTCCAAGTTTTACCGCATCGCCGGCGGCACCACCCAAAAGCAGGGCCTGAATCCCGACATCGTCCTGCCCTCCGTCTATGATTTCATTGATGTCGGCGAAGGCAGCCTCGAAAATGCCCTCGAGGCAGACAGCATCCCTCCGGCGGATTACAAAACCCTCGGCTTGGTCAAACAGTATGTCGCCGACCTTGCCCGCATTTCCAAGGAGCGGATCAACAAAGACAAGGACTTCGCCTACGTCCTGGAGGACATCGCCCAGGTCAAGAAGAACAAGGAGGAAAAGATGATCTCCTTGAACGAAAAGAAACGCATCGCCGAGCGCGACGAGCAGAAGCAGCGGGTCGAGCTCCGCAAAAAGGAGCGCGCCGCCCGTCCCGCCCCCGCCGACAAAATTTGGGAGCTCAACCTCGAGGCCATCGAGAAAAACAGCCCGCTCACTCCGTTCGTCGCGAAAAAGCCCGACGAAAACAGGATCGTTCCCAAGTCCGATCCCGACGCCGATGACGAGCCTGCCGAGGACGACGCCGTCATCCACGACGCGCACTTGGCCGAGTCCCTCCAGATTCTCCAGGATTACATGCGCGCCCTCGCCGGGGGCTCCAGCGGCAATCCCGCCGACAGCGTCGCCCTCAAAAAAGCGGAGGCGTCCGCCACCGCGACGCCCTGATCCGCCGGCCAATTCCGGGCCGCGCCCAACGATTGCGGCGGCACCCTGGCTTGAATAGCATCGCCAAATGTTGAAGTATTTGGCGATGTTCTTTGGTTTCGCGGCGGCGGTGTGCGCGGCGGAACCCCCGATCGAGGCGCTCGACGCCATCAAGCGTTTCCGTGTCCCCCCCGGCTTCAAAGTCCAGCTCTTCGCCGCCGAGCCGATGCTCGCCAATCCGGTCGCCTTTTCCATCGACGAACGCGGCCGCGTGTTTGTCGCCGAGACCCACCGCCATTCCGCCGTCGGCCCCGCGTTCCGCCTTTACGAAGGAGTCTTCGACATCCGCAGCCACATGGATTGGCTCGACCAGGACCTCGCCGCGCAAACCGTCTCGGACCGCGTCGAACTTCTGCGCCGCAACCTCGGGACCAACTTTTCGAAGCTGACCCTCATCTCGGAGAAGCTCCGCCTTCTCGAGGATCGCAATCACGATGGCAGGGCCGATTTTTCAACTGTGTTCGCCGAGAATTTCAACCGCGCGGCCGACGGAATCGGCGCCGGGGTCCTCGCGCGCAAAGGCGACGTTTATTATTCCTGCCTGCCGGATCTTTGGCTGCTGCGCGATGCGGATGCCAATGGGCGCGCGGACTTCCGCCAATCCCTGCACACCGGCTTCGGCGTCCACATCGCCTTTCTTGGCCATGACCTCCATGGCCTGCGCATCGGCCCGGACGGCCGCCTATATTTCAGCATTGGCGACCGCGGCCTCAATGTCATGACCCGCGAAGGCAGGCCCCTCATCTATCCGGATGAAGGCACGGTCCTCCGCTGCGAGCTTGACGGCTCGAACCTGGAAGTCTTCGCGCGCGGCCTGCGCAATCCCCAGGAGCTCGCCTTCGACGACGCCGGCAACCTTTTCACCGGCGACAACAACAGCGACGGCGGCGACCGTGCCCGTTGGGTTTATGTGGTTGAGGGCGGCGACAGCGGCTGGCGCATTGGCTACCAAACCCTCACCGCCCCGCCCCGGCGCGGCCCGTGGAACGCCGAGCGCCTGTGGCATCCCCATTTCGAGGGCCAACCCGCCCACATCGTCCCGCCCGTCGCCAACCTCGGCTACGGCCCCTCCGGCCTCGCTTATTATCCCGGCACGGGCCTGCCCGCCCGCTATCAGGGCCGCTTTTTCCTCTGCGATTTCCGCGGCGGCGCCTCCAGCGGCATCCATTCCTTCGACGTCCGCCCCAAAGGCGCCTCCTTCGAGCTCGGCGCCTACGAGCAGTTCATCTGGGAGACGTTGCCCACCGACGTCGAGTTCGGCGTCGATGGCGGCGTCTATTTTTCGGACTGGGTCGAAACCTGGAACAAAACCGGCAAGGGCCGGATTTACCGCGCGTTCGATCCATCGCTCCAGGACCCCGCCATCGCGGACACCAAACGGTTGCTCGCCAGTGATCTCGCGGAGTTATCGTTTGAAAAATTGAAGCCCCTCCTCGCCCATCCCGACCAGCGGGTGCGCAGCGAAGCGCAATTCGCGTTCGTCGGCAAGGGCGAACCCGGCTTCGGCCAGCTCGCCGCCATTGCCCTCGCCAACACCAACCGACTCGCCACGCTCCACGCCGTTTGGGGCCTCGGGCAGGGCGCCCGCCAAGGCAGCACGAACGCGCAACTGAGCCTCCTGCTCGCCAGCCGCGCCGGCGATCCCGACATCCGTGGCCAGGCTGTGAAGTGCCTGGGCGAAGCTCGCCTTCCCCATGCCGCCGCCGTCATTCTTCCGCTGCTCAGCGATCCTGAGCCCCGCGTCCGCTTTTTCACCGCCATCAGCCTCGGCCGCCTCCGCCATCAGCCCGCACAGCAGGCCCTTTACACCCTGCTCGACCAAAACGCCGACCGCGATCCCTACCTTCGCCACGCCGCCGTGATGGGCCTTTCGGGCATCGCGGACCGCCCGGCGCTGCGGGAAGCGGTGTCCCATCCCTCCGCCCCGGTCCGTCTGGGCGCGCTGCTCGCCTTGCGCCGCCTCGAGGATCCCGGGGTGTCGGCCTTTCTCGGCGACGCCAACCCCGCCCTCGCCGTCGAAGCCGCCCGCGCCATCAATGACGTCCCCATCGAATCCGCCTTCCCCCAACTCGCCGCGATGGTGGCCAAGACCGAATTGCTCGGGGACTCCACGGCCAGAACCAACACGCTGCGGCCCACCGGCGTCGAGGCCGCGGTCTCCGCCGTCGCCGTGGAAACCGGCGTCACCACCCCCGCCGAACAGCTTTTCCTCCGCGCGCTCAACGCGAACTTCCGCCTCGGCGCGCCTTCCAACGCGGTCGCCTTGGCCCGATTCGCGGCGAGCCCCGGCCTCCCGGAGGGCCTTCGCGCCGAGTCCCTCAGCGCCCTTGCGGATTGGGCCAAACCCTCCGGGCGCGACCGCGTGATGGGGCTGTGGCGCCCCCTGAAACCCCGGCCGCCCGAGGTGGCCCGGGATGCGCTCGCCAGCTCCATCGATCCCCTGCTCGCAAGCCCGTCGTCCGGCGTCCAACGCGCCGCCGTCAACGCCGTGCGCCAGCTCGGGATTAAATCGTCCTCTCCCCGCCTGCTCTCGCTCATGAAGAATGAGCAGGCGCAGACCGCCATCCGGGTGGAGGCCCTCAAATCCTTGGCGTCCCTTGATCCGGCGCAGCTGAGCCAAGCCATCGACGCGGCCCTCGCCAGCCCGGACGCCGCCCTCCAGGCCGAGGCCATCCGCCTCCAAGCCGAGGCGAACCCCGCCGCCGCGCTCCGGCGCGTCACACAGCAGCTTGAATCCGGCGAGCTTCCCCAACAACGCGCCGCCCTCACCGCCGCCGGTCTGCTCCCCCCGGGCGAGGCGGACCAACTTCTCGCCGCCTGGATGGACCGCCTCCTCGCCGGCAAACTTGCGCCCGCGCTGGAGCTCGACTTGCTCGACGCCGCCGCGAAGCGCGCCTCCCGCGAAATCCTCGACCGCGTCCGCCGCTTTGAACAGACGCGCCCCACGGACGATCAGCTCGCCTCGTTTCGTGAGTGCCTCGAAGGGGGCGACGCCGCCGCCGGCCGGAAGATTTTTTTCGAGCGCGCCGAGGTGTTCTGTTCTCGCTGCCACAAGGTCGGCGCCGAAGGCGGCGAGGCGGGCCCGGCCTTGTCCGGCATCGGCGCGCGCCAATCCCGCTCCTACCTGCTGGAATCCATCGTCCTGCCCAACAACAAGATCGCCCAAGGCTGGGAGAATGTGGTCGTGGCCCTCCACGATGGCCGCAGCTTCGCGGGCTCCGTCAAACGGGAAACAGACACGCATTTGTTCCTGAACAGCCCGGAGGACGGCGACGTCGCCATCTCCAAGCCGGACATCAAAAGCCGCAACCGCGCCCTCTCCGCCATGCCCGACGAATTCCGCCAAATCCTCACCAAGCAGGAAATCCGCAACTTGGTCGAGTTCCTCGCCACCAGCCGCTGATTCTACCTCGCAAGGTCGAACGTGATTTCCTTGGCTCCAGCCGGCGCCGATTTCCGCACGCGCCGCCCGCCCGGCCAGGTCACCTCAACTTCTGCAACTCCCTCGGGCCGGGCCAGCACGACCCGCTGGCCGTTTTGCGAATAAAGCCCCGTCCCGGCTTGGACCTCGCGGACCGGGGCATTTGTGGAAACGAGCCGGACCCGGGCGCCGACCGCGTCGGGATTTCCCGCGCTCCCGCGCAGTTGGACCCGCAGCCCCGCGGCGCCGCCGACATTTTGGAACAACCGGGTTGGCCCCGCATTTTGCGCCACCGCCAGGTCGACCTTGCCATCCCCGTCATAATCCGCGGCCGCCGATCCCCGTTGCTCCCCATAAATCATGAGCCCGCTCTCCTGGCCCGGGACGGCCCTGAATTTCCCGCGCCCATCGCCATTGAGCAGCAAGCTCCGCCCCGCGTCGTTCCGGAAGGACTCGCCATTGACCGGGAAGAATCCCTGCGCGAGAAAAATGTCCATGTCGCCGTCGCCGTCAAAATCCGCCACAGTCACGCCCATGGCCGGCGCCCATTGCGCCTCCATTGGCAACGCGGCCGCCTCAAAATGGCCGCCGCGGTTCAGGAACACCATCGACCGGAGTTCGTTCGCCTCCACCATCTTCGCCGCCGCGAACGCCTCCCCCAGCAATTCCGCGGCCGACCCCTTGCTGAACGCCGCGTATGTGGCGAAGCGTTCCTTGACGAAGCCCAGCGCGTCGCCCAGCGCCTTGTAGCCCCGCTCCGGCGCCAGCACCCCGTCGCTCCGCAGGCCCGCCTCCAACACGTCGGCGGTGCCATCGCCGTCGAAATCCCCATAATAAAGGCGGTGGTCCTTGGTCAGTTGATATTTGGAATTGTGGCCCCAGTTCGCGGCCACGAGGTCGGTGCGCCCGTCATTGTCGAAATCGCCCGTCGCGATCGCGTTCCACCAACCGGTCTTTTCAGAAACGCCCGGGAACGCCCTTTCCGCAAGGGTTCCTTTTTCGTTGATGAACAGTTTCACCGCCCCCCACTCCAGCGCCATGGCCAGGTCCGGCCAGCCATCGGCGTTGAAGTCGGCGAACACCGCGGAGGTGGCCAGCCCCAATTTTTCAAACCGTTGCGCGGCGATGAACCGCCCGCCGTCGTTCCGAAGCAGCAATGAATCCGCCGGTTCGGGATATCGCCCCGGCGCCGCGCGCCCGCCGATGAAGAGGTCCAAATCCCCGTCCAGGTCAATGTCCGCCATCGCCATCGGCCCGGCGGAGAGTTTCGCGCCCATCACGCTCTCGCCGCTGGTCTGCTGCGCGAAGCCATACACCCGCACCGCGCCCCCGGTCGGCAGCGCGTCCTCATAATTCGAGGACGCCGCCAGCAGCGTGTTCCCGAATCCCGCCAGCCCCGCCTGGTCCCGGTCCATCGGCCGCTGCAGCATGCCTCCCGGCATCGCCACAAAACCGCCCGGGCCCGTGTTGCGAAACGCCCCCATCCGCCCCCCTTTCCCGGCTCCCACAAAAAGGTCCTCCCGCCCATCTCGGTCCACGTCCAGCCACGCAATCCCGGGCCCGCCCTGGCTCAGCCGCGCCGGTTGCAGCGGTTGCCGCTCGAAATCATCAAACTCGTTCTCATGGTGCGCGTGGTCGATCAACTGCGACACATCCTTGAACAGGGTGGGAATCGGCTTCGATGATCCATCCGTCGGCGGCGCACCGAAAACCTCCGGCTCAAGGATCTCCACGACCGAATTGGCCGGAACATTGGGAATCACCGTCGAAAAGCCATTGCGCCACCGCACCGACACCGAAACATTTGTAGCCGTTCCGCACGCAAACATCCGCATCGGATCATCGCTCGAAAGGTAACGACCGCCTGAGATCACCTCCTGCGTTTGCGCGACCGGGCCGCCTTGGACGCTGATTTTTCCCCCAACCGCCGCCGTGTTCGGGCTCCTTCCCTTCAAGCGCACGCCGACGCGGGGCAGGGGGCTGTCGTTCCGAAAAAACCCGGGCGCTTCATTGGCGTTGTTCACCACCACATCCAAGTCGCCGTCATTGTCCAGGTCGGCCATCGCCATCCCCTGCGAAATTCCCACCGTCCCAAAGCCCCACTCCACGCCCACCTCGCTGAACGTCAGGTCGCGGTTGTTCCGGTAGGCCAGGTTGGCCGTGCGCAGCGGCGGGAAGCTTTTCACCACTTTCAAAATAGAGTCCCGCCGCATGTTTTTCGCCGTCCGCAGCTTGTTGATCTCGTTCGCCAAGTCCGCGTTCTGCATGTCGCCCCACAATCCATTGATCACCAAAATGTCCTCGTACCCGTCCAAATCCACATCGAGAAAAATCGCCCCCCACGCCCAATCCGTGTCCGCCACCCCGCTGTAATACCCAATCTCCGCGAAGGTGTTGTCGCCCCGGTTCACCTGCAGGACGTTCCGCGAAGCCTGCCGTCGGTTGTTGAAATCCCCCGCGCGCCACCGGAATGGGCTGAAGTCCGCCACCTGCACCTGCCGCGCCGCCGGGTCGCGGCTCAGCAGGTCCACAACGTAAAAATCAACATGCCCGTCCCGGTTCAAATCCCCGAAGTCCACTCCCATCGAGAAATGCGAACTGTTCCGCAGCGCCGTCGCCGCCAGCTCCCGAAAATTCCCCTTCCCGTCGTTCATCCAAATTCGGTCCGGCGACGAAAAATCGTTGCACACATACAGGTCCGGCGCGCCGTCGCCATTGATGTCATGGAACCGCGCGGCCAGGCCCCAATCCTGCGGCGCCCGCGCCATCGGCTCCCCATCCTCATGCGTGAAGCGCCCATCGGTGAACGATTGCTCGCTGAAATGCCCCTTCCCGTCGTTCAAATACAGCGCGTCGATCTCCGCCAGCTCGATCACGGTCCCCGCCGGGTTCACCAAGAAACGATTCGTCAGATCCGCGTCCGTGGTCGGCCGCCCATCCACCGACACCACCGTGTTCACGCCATTCTGCGGGCTGATCCGAAACTGCACCGTGTAACGGTCCTGGATCGAGTCGTTCCGGTAATGCGCCACATACAAATCCAAATCCCCATCGCCATCGATGTCCGCCAGCGCCGCCGACGTCGCCCCCGGCCTCCTTTTGATTCCCGCCGCGGCCGTGGTCTCCGTGAAAATGCCCTTCCCGTCATTCTCAAAAATCCGCGTCCCCCGGTCCAGCGACGTCTCCACCAAATCCAAATCGCCGTCCCCATCCAAATCCGCGAACACCGCCCCGCTGCTGTCCTCGTTCGGGCAGGCCACCCCCGCCCGCGCCGTGATGTCCTCGAATTTCCACCCGCCCAAGTTCAGGAACAGCGCGTTCGGCCCGTCGATGCTCAGCACGTAAAGGTCGCACAATCCATCCCCGTCCACGTCCCCCAGGGCCACCCCGGATCCATTCAAAAGCGTCCGATTCGTGATCGACCGCTCCGAGCTCATGACATTGGTGAAATGGACTCCGGTGGCGGCGGGGCCCAGCAGTGAGAATCCGGTCTTTCCGGGTGGCGCGGGCGCGACCGAGCGCAGCCGAAACCCGGGATGCTCCGCCCACTCCGCCGCTGACAGGCCTGCCGCGGTGATCAGCAGCGCCAGCCAGAATTTTAGAGCGTCCACCCTTTGCGGTAATGATGGTGGATGAATTCCTCCGCCGCGGCGGTGTTGGTCGCCTTCATCCTTTTGCCGTCCCATTGCAGCTTTTGCCCCGAGCGGTAAGCCGCGTTCCCCAGCAGCGCCGCTTCGGTCAGCGGGCCAGAATAACCAAACGGGCACGTTGTCGTCCCGCCCTTCTTGCACGCCTCCACCCACTCCTTGTGGTGCCCAATTGAATTTGGGATTTGGACAGTCGTTTGGGAGGGGCGATCCACGCCAAAAAGCTCGTTTTTCGAATAATCCGACAGCAGCCGCCCATTCGTGCCGATGAACATCACGCCGCTTTGCCATTTTGACGCCAAGTTTGGCGCCAAGATGTCGGGCGCCGGCTGCCGGCCCCCATGATACCAAGTCAACGGCAGCGGCTGCCCGCCCGCCTTGAGCGCCGGAAATTGGTAGCGCACAATCAGCCACGGCGGCGTCGATTCCTTGTCCACGGGCGGGCCCTCCGCCTCCGCGCTCAGCGGGTATTTCAACCGCAGCGCCCAGAACGGCAGGTCCATGAAATGGCACCCGAAATCGGCCAGCGATCCCCCGCCAAAATGCCACCAATTGCGCCAGTTGAACGGCACCCATTCCTTCGAATAATAAATCGGCTCCACCGGCCCCAGCCACAGGTCGTAATTCAGCCCCGCCGGGACGGTCTCCCCTCGCGCGGGCATTTTCTTGTTCCCGTAGCTGGAATTCACCCAGACATGCACTTCCTTCACCTCGCCGATCACCCCGGACTGCACCAGTTCCACCACGCGCCGGTAATTGTTCCCCGCGTGAATCTGCGTGCCAATCTGGGTCACCCGCTTCTGCTTGCGCGCCGTGTCGGTGATCATCCGCACCTCCGAGATCGTGCGCGCCAAGGGCTTTTCGCAATAGACATGCAGCCCCCGCTTCAGCGCCGCCACCGCCGCCACCGCGTGCGTGTGGTCCGGCGTCGCCACCACCAGCGCGTCCAAATCCCCCTGCTCAAGGACTTTCCGGAAGTCCGAGTAAGTCCGCGCCGCCGGAAACTGCGCCGCCGCCTTCCGCAGCAGCGTCTCATCCACGTCGCACAGCGCCACAATGTTCGCCCCCGCCTTGGACACCTCCACCAGGTTGTAATGCGCTTGGTTCGCCGTCCCGATCAGCCCCACATTGAGGCGGTCGTTCGCCGACAGCTTCCGCGTCCGCGCCGTGGCGCATCCCGCCAGCAGCAACCCCGCGCCGCTGGCCCCAAGGTCAAAGATGAATTTCCGGCGGTTCATGGCTAGTCCCCAATCTCGCGGATGTAAATGTTCTTGAACCAGAGCGTGTTGCCGTGGTTCTGCAGCTCAATCTGCCCCGTCGGGAACAGCGGCTGGCTCCGGTCCCAATAATTCTCCAACACCGTGTTGTTCACCACCAGCTTGCCGTTCAAAAAGATGTGCGCCTTGTCATCGGTCATGATGATCCGGAACGTGTTCCATTCGCCGATCGGGTTGTCCGCAAAAACCAGCGGGCCGCTGGGGTTCTTCTCGTTGTTGTAAAATCCGCCGGAACCCAGCCCCTTCGGGTTGTTCTTGTCCTTCCGGTCCCAAATCTGCACCTGCGGCGTCCCGCGCAGATAAATCCCGCTGTCGCCCAAATCCTTGATTTTCCAGTCCACCAGCAGCTCAAAATTCTTGAAATCCCGCGCCGTGCAGATCGAGTCGCCCTTCCCGTCAAAAACCAACTCCCCGTTGATCGGTTGCCAATGCGCCCGCATTTTCTCGTCCGCTTTGGCCTGCTTTTCCGCCAACTCCTCCTTTGACATCTTCGCCCGCTTGATCGGGTCCGCCACCAGCCCCTTCCAATTCGACAGATCCTTCCCGTTGAACAGCGCGGTGAACCCTGGCGGCGCCATGTTGTCCGCCGTTTTCTTCGGCAGTTCCTGGATGCGGATGTTGCGGAACTCAACGTACTCGTTGTGCCCCAGGAAGCCAATGTGGCCCGATTCCCGCAGGTAGCCGGGGTGCTTCTGGATCTTCTTCGGGTCCGTGATCGAGTTCAGGTCCGCGTCCACGATGACGTTTCCATTCACGGTCACCTTGATCCGGCGGCCCTCCGCGCGGATTTCCTCCTCGTTCCATTCCCCCGCCTTCTTCAGCGAGCCCGGCTTCGCGGCGATCAAATCATAGATCGACCCGTGGTACTGGTAGGGCTGCAGCTTCCCTTTGTACTTCGCCGAATTGTCGTCCAGCACCTGGATTTCCATCCCCGCGTAGGCCGCGTCCCCTTCCAGCGGCGCCCGGATGCCCACCCCGTTGTTCGACCCATCCTCCAGCTTGAACTCAAACCGGAACACGAAATCCGAGTATTCCTTTTCCGTGAACAGGTTTCCCCCGCCATCCTTTGGGCAGACAATTTTGCCGTCATCCACGATATAGCCCCGCCCGGTCTTCCCCACGGTCTTCCATCCGTCGAGTGTCTTGCCGTCGAATAACTGCGTGAAGCCGGGCTCCACCGCCGCCATGGTTTGCGCCAAGAAGGTGAGCGCCGCCGCCGCCGCCAGGAATCTGCGTGTGTTCATAAGGTGTTTGTACCGGCATGTTGGACCTCCGGAAAGGCTAAATATTCATTGGCCCGTTCCTTCCCCCGCCGCGCCCCGTTCAAAACCCCGGGACCGGGCGGGGCAGGCGGGATTTGCCCCCGGCGCTCCCATTGGGCTCGAAGCGCGCCTTGCCAGTTGGGGCCCGCTCTGATTATCTCGCGGCGTGGCGACTGATAAGGACCGAACCCAGACCTCCGCGCATCCGGCCAAACCCGGCCCGCGCCCCGCCAACGCCATCGAAACCCGGTTCGGCCGCCGCGACGAAATTGTCATCGGCCGCGGCGTCGAATGCGATGTGGTGATCAAGGACGCCAAGGCCTCCCGCAAGCATTGCCGCCTCCTGCGCAAGCCCGACGGCTTCATCCTTGAGGACCTCGGCTCCAAAAACGGCACCTACGTGGAGGGCCGCCGGATTGACGCCCAAGTCCTCCTCCGCGCCGACCAAACATTCAAGATTGGCGACACTGTTTTTTACCTTTCGCAATAATTTCGGCGAGTTGCCGATTGATTTTTCGCCGGCGAACTGGTATCCATCCGGCATGCAGGGAATGTCGTCGCTGGCCGCTGCCCGCTTGCAGCCCTCCGCGCTCTCAGAAGGGGAGCAACGCGCTTTGCTTCTCCTGCTTTCCGACGAAGATTCCCAGGTTCACCAAACGGTCCGCCAGCGCATCCTGGCCGAGGGCGAGTCCGCTCTCCCGTGGATCACCCCCGCCACCCGCTCCAACGATCCGCTCCAGCGCCGCCGCGCGATCGAAATCTCCCGCGTCATCCGCGCCCAGCGCGCCGACGACAGCTTCCTCGCGTTCTGCCTGAATTCCGGCGAGGACCTCGACATCGAAGAAGGGGCCTTGCTCCTCGCGTTGACCCAGTATCCGCAGATCAATCCCTTGGGCTACACCGCCATACTGGACAGCTACGCCGCGGAACTGCGCGAGCGCCTCGATTTTGGCGCCGGCGCCGCCCAAATCATCGGCGGCATCAACGATTACCTGTTCAAATCCCAAGGGTTCCACGGCAACGAAGCCAATTATTACGAAGCCGAGAACAGTTATCTCAACCAAGTGATCGACCGCCGCACCGGCAACCCGATCAGCCTCTGCCTCCTGTTCCTTTTCCTCGCCCGCCGGCTTCATTTGCCCATCGCCGGAATCGGCATGCCGGGCCATTTCCTCTGCCGTTTCCAGACCACCACCGACGAGCTCTTCATCGACGCCTTCAACAACGGCAAGGTCCTCACCAAGGGAGATTGCGTGAAGTACCTCCTCCACACCCGCGACGGCTTCAAGGAATCGTACCTCTCCCCCATCAGCCCCCGCCGCACCCTCCTGCG
>CAZSXX010000078.1:0-14039 GCA_964611245.1 uncultured Verrucomicrobiota bacterium
CGGGCTCCCGAGGCGGGGGAAAAGGCGCGGCTCCAGAACCTGGTAAACTCACTTTCCCACGAGCCCGAGCCCCAAATTTGGGCGACGGTTGCCCGCGTCCTGCTTAACCTCGACGAAACAATCACCCGGGAGTAGATGCCCGCTGCGGCGCACACTTAATTTGACAGCGGCGACGCTCCGGACGTATCGTCAATAAAAGCTACCGAGTCTCGTTTCATGACGGTCCAGGATCACGACGGTTTAGCAGGACGCCTTGCCACCAGCGGGTTGCGCATGACTCGCCAGCGGCAGCAGGTTTTCGATGTCGTGGCCGAAAGCCACGACCATCCGACCGCTGAACTTATCTTCGAGCGGGCCAAAAAAGCCAATCCCGAAATCTCGTTCGCCACGGTTTACAACTGCCTCAGTGTGCTGGTCGAGTGCGGGTTGATCCGCCAGGTGATTCTCGACCGAGCTCCCGTCCGTTTTTGCCCGAACATGCGGGAGCATTGGCATTTCTACTGCGAAAAATGCGGTGAGGTCCTTGACGTGGATGTTCCCACCGACGGAGCCTTCCAGACTGGCCACCTCCCGAATTCGTTTGAGGTCAGCCATGTCGTCGTCGCCCTGCGGGGGAAGTGCGGCGGCTGCGCTGGTGGCGCAAAAACTTAGGGGCGGCCAGACGCCTCGTCACTATCCCTTCCTGACTGGCTCCACTCCCCGCGTGGCTTTATTTCAATTCGACGCGGATTGGTTTCACTGAAACCTCCTCCATCAAAGCTCCGTTGATTTCCAGGAGGTTGAAACTCACCGGATACGCCCCTTTCAAAACAAGGGCGCCCACAGGTCGTTGCTTTCCTTTGAGGAATTCAATCGAAATGTCGCGGCCGCCATCCAAACCTGCGTCGATAGCCCTGCGCCAATCAATCAACTCAACCGCTGACCCGCGCGGGAGGATGAACGTGGCCGAAGGGTTCCGCGCGTCCCCAGTCTTTTCCACCAGTCCCACATCCATGTCCAAATCATTGACGCGGATGAGCAGTGTGCGCTCCGATGCAATGGGGGCTTTCGGAATGGCAAGTCGAACCCGTGCCCGAGCGGGCAATTCACGCTCGATTCGAACCACCTTAAGATCCACCTCCTCCATCACGTTCCCGCGTGAGTTGGCCACTGACATCCGGGGGAACACATACCGGATCGGAAAGCAATCGACGAAATTGTAACTCTTCCCGTCTTTGACCGCTCCGTCCACCGAGAGCAATTCCGTGATCGTGAGCGACTGTTTCCATGGTTTGCCGTTCACGGTGTCATTGATCCACTGGCAAAGGTTTTTCCTCCCGTCTGTCATGGCCCCGCGCAGTGTGATCTCCGAGATCGTCTTGTGGCCTGGGGAATGTGTTTTAAAACGGTCGCTTTCCCCCGTTAAATCAACCGTCTCAATCACCATGTCCCCGCCGTTTACGCTCTCCCACGCGGTGTCCACCTCCTTCCCGGCGCCGCCCCGGATTTCCGTTGAGAAACCAACTGCGGGAGCATCGCCATCTTCCGACCCCTCGCCTCCCACGGACGATTGGCCGCCGCTCCGGGCCCCGGCCGTCAAAAACTCGACGCGGCCGATCTTCGCCGTCAAGGTTTCGGTGGCGACCTTCGACGATTCGCCGGCGTCCTGAAAAGACCACTTCACCGGAAAGCAATCGTGCAGAATGTATCCGCGCCCGTCAGTTTTGTCGGACTTTTTGTGGCGGACAATGATGTTTTTTCGTATGTTCTTCCCCTTGTCGGCCTCTTGGAACCAAGCCTGCAGCTCTTTGCTGCCTCCCAGCGTCACAGCCGCCGTGAATGTTGCGTTGCCCCAATGCGCCGCACCGGGGCCATAAAGCCGATATTCCACATCGAGCCCCGTCGTCATCTCGCGGACATCAACCGTCAGGTCATCAATCGCGATCTCGAGGATGTTCTGGGAGGCTCCTGGACATCCCGGTATGGTCGCGCCGAACCCAGAGGAATTTAGGAGAACTGTCGGTTCGGGCCGGTCTCTCCCTGCGGCAAAAGCAACCGATCCGGCGAAGAGGGCCAAAGCGAGCGCCAACTGCGGAAGTGTGGATTGCAGGAATGGCAGGGGAGCCCCGACTTGATTTTTGACGGAAGTTTTTATCATGGTGGCGAGGATTGGGAGGGATTCTCCACAAGCCTTTCCTATTTACATTTGATTGTCAATAAAATGCGGCCTTATTGGAAGCGGGCCACCCCATGCCACAATCCGCGCGCCGGTTACTCCGCGCAACGAGGCCGCGCCGGTGGCCTCCGGCACCCCGCCCGCACGCCGCCGGCGCGCTCAAAGTTCGTTCCACGATGCCACATTGTACCGCGTGGCCCCGCGGTCGCGCCCGAGCCGCTCATCATAGTGGAATTTGAAATGCCCATGCATTGAGACGGTTTTTGTGACGGAGGCGCCAACGAAGTCGTATTCGTTGTTTCCGCCGCCGTTCATGCTGAAATCCGCGCTCGGCGCGTAAATGCTGCCCGTGAAGGACGCGTTGCCGGAAAGGGAAATGTCCGTGTTCCCCGGCAGGCCGTAATACGCGAACTTCATCGCGTCCCCATTTTGGTTGAGGATTCCGTTGCCGGCAAATTTCGTCGAGGCCCCGCCGACATAAAGCGTGAGGCTGGCCCCCGGGAGGATTGTGATCTGCGACTGCCCTGTCATCGAAAAATCGCCTGGGACGTAAAGAACCGCGTCGCCCGCGATGGCCATGGTTGAGCCGCCCGACATGCTGACGGAGGACATCTGGTAATTGCCCGTCCGAAGGACATAATTGTAGGTGTTGGTGCTCTTCAGCATGTTGGTTGAGGTCGTGTTGTACGTGTAAACGGTGGTGGAGTAAGTGTAGCCGGTGATGCGCTGGTAATCGTACCACGTCCCGCGGCCGGACGGAGGCCCCGACGTGACCGTCCGGGTGACCACGGAGCCGACGTAGGTGCCGGAGGCCGGGGCGGTCTGGCTGCTGGTGGCCGAGGTGTTCGTGGTGATGCCGCTCTGGCCGGTGGGATACGTGGAGCTGGTGAAATTGGCCGTTCCGGTGGTCACCCCGGAGGCCGGCGGCGGACTGGGATAAACATTGGTGGTGACCGCGCTGCTCACATAGGAATAATTGGTGGTGATGAGCGCCGTCCCGGTTTCAGGGTACGTTCCATTCGAGAAGGGAGCCGCCACCGCCGGAAAAGAAACATTGAGGTCTTTCTGGTAATGGCCGGATTGGATGCCGCTGTTCGACGCCAGCCACGCCATGTCGCCGACGTTTCCGTAGCCGGTTCCAGAGGGGCCCGTGGCCATATAGCCATAAATCTTCCCGCCGCCCGTGTCGACATTGCCCTGCACCGACCCGACAAAAGATTGGTCTCTGCGCTTGGACGCGTCGTACATTCCGTTGGAGCTGTGAAGTGGATCCTCGCTGTCGAAGCTGTCCGCGGCGCAGTTGCCGTTCATGGTGACGTTGCCGATCGCGACCATCCCCTTCATGCCCGATCCGGCCCGCGTGGTGGTGACGCGGATCACACGGGTGATCTCGCCCGTGCCCTTGGGCGCGCGCACATAGCCTGTCGAATAAATGGCGGGTTGGTTGGAGATGTCCAATCCGATCTCGTACCGGAAGGAGCCGAACTCGCGGGCCATCCAATATTGGTTGTTCTTGAGGACCCACCCGTTGGTGGCCCGGTCCGCGTCCCCCACGACGTTGAGGTGGGTGAGCGCCTCCTCCAAACCCGCCTCAGCCGCCGGGATCGCCGCGTTCCAGTTCTGGGAACGCATGACCGCGTTGTTTTGCGCTTGGATGAGGGAAAAATAACTGGCCAGCCCAACCCCCAGTGCGGCCCCGGTCACCAAGGTGATCATCAGGACGTTGCCGGCCTCTTTGCGCAGGTTTATTTTCATTTAATTTCCAGTTGTTATTGTTTTCGGATGACGATTTTGGCGGACTGGACGCTTTCCGTGTTGATCAAATTGCCCAGCAGCTGCTTGGAGCAAACCCAGGAGACCTGGACGATTTTAGCCGCGCTCTCGTCCAGGGTGGCGGGATAATAGTCGTACGACCCCGGGACGGAGTTACGTTGAAGGGCGGAAAAGGCGAATGTGTCGCACCCCACAAGGATCGTGCGGGTCGTCCCATTCCACGTTTCGCTCAGCGTCTTGGCCGACGGGGAGTAAGTGTAGGTCAACTCCGCCGCGTTGAAACTCAGCTTGAGTTGGTTGGTCGTGATCGCAAGGACGCCATCCGCCTGGCGGATGTTGGAGGTGAGCAGGTCCAGCGCCTTCCGGCTGTCGCGGTCCAGCGCGACATAGTTCGAAATCGCCCCGAAGCTGCGCGCCGTGTAAACCGTGATCATCATGATGACCACCAGCAACGCGGAGCTGATGCCCATCGCGACCATCATCTCCATGAGGGTCATGCCGGACCGGGACGTTTTTGGGTCGATAATGCGCATTTCAGTAAACGTAATTCTGGATCCCGAATTCTGACACGAGTGTCTCCATCTCCCGGGTGCGGGGGACCTTGCCGTTTGTCCAGACCACGGAGACTCGCACCAGTTTCAAATTGTTGGAGTAGGCGGCTGCCAAGGGAGCGTTGGAAATGGTCAGGCTGCCATAGTAGGTGATCCCCGCCGTTTGTGTGGAGGAGCCCGCCGCAGGGTAGAACGGCGCCGTGAACGTCGCCGGGATGTACCCATTCGAGTTGATCTGGTCCCAACTGTAGAGGCGGATCGTCTCCATCTTTTCGAGGACGATTTGGTTGGCGCGGAGATTCTCGCGAGAAAGATTGATGATGGCGAAGCCCCCCGCGATCCCGCCGTAGAAGGAAACGATCATGATCCCGAGGATGCCAGTGGCAATGAGGACCTCCACCAGCGTGAACGCCGTCACCGCACGGTCTTTGATATTTTCCAGGCGCAGTTTCACAGTTACATCTCGTTCCAGGAGGTCACCACATACCCGCGGCGCGGGCCGAATTTTCCAAGCGCTTCGTCGTAATGGAACTTGAAATGCCCGTTCATTTTCACGGAGGCGGTGACGCTCGCCCCGGCAAAATCATACGAGTCACTGCCTCCCCCTCCCAGATGAAACTCAGCGGAGGGGGCGTAAATGGCGCCGGTGAACGACGCATTGCCGCCCAGGCTCAAGCTCGTGTTTGTCGGCAGGCCAAAGTAAGAGAACGCGCTCGCGCTCGCGTTCTGGTTGGCCACCCCTTTGCCGTTGATGCTGGCGTCCGCGCCGCCGCAGTAAAGCCGCAGGGTGGCTCCCGCCGCGATGATGATCCGGGCGTTGCCGGAGAGCGAAATGTCCCCGCGGACATAGAGGATCGACGGTTGCGTGACGATCAGTTCCTGGCTTCCATTCATGGTCAATGAAAGCATGTCGAAATTCCCGCCATTCAGCACATACTTGTAGTTCACTCCGTTGACCACTCCACTGGTGGGAGAGGAGGCTCCGCCTGTGAACGGGACTTTGACCTCCGGGAACGCGACATTCATGTCGTCGGAGGACCAACCCGATTGGATGCCGTTGTTTCCCCCGTCAAGCCAGCTCTTGCTGCCGACGCCGCCGTTGGGCCCCACGCTGATCGTCCCCCCTGGGCCCGTGGAGGCGCGCCCGTAAATGTCCGCGTTGCCGACGGCCAGGGAGTTGACCAACCCCGAGTTGGTGGCCACATCCCCCCGGTCCCGGGCCTTGGCCAGGTCGTATTTCCCGTCCGTGCTGCCCGTTGGGTCCGTCGAGTCGAAACTGTCCGTCCGGAGATTGTTTCCCCGCAAGTCGATGATCCCCCGCGCCACCATCCCTTTGGCGAACAGCGCGTCGTTCGTTGTCGTGACCGCCACCGTCCGGGCCACGTTGGTTGGCGACTTCCCCGTGGGATCCTGGACGAACGCGGATACGGTGATCTTCGGGCTGGGATCCTTGGAGATGGTGGCGAGGAATTTGTTCGACTGAACCCACCTTTCCCGCGTGTAAAAATCGCCGGACAAGGTCCAGCCGTTGGCGGCGCGGTCGTTCGTTGAGACGTTCGCCAAATGCATCAGCGCCTCCTCGATTCCAGCCTCGCAAACCGGCAGGGCTTGGTTCCAGTACTGGGAGCGCATGGCGCTCGTGTTCTGGTGGCGGACCAGCGACAGGTAGCTCGCCAGCGCGACCCCCATAATTCCCGATGAAATGAGGGTGACCATGAGGATGCCGCCCGAATTGGATGGTGTGTGGAGCTTCATTTCATTGCTTGCGGATGACGATCTTGGAGGACTGGACGCTCTCCGTGTTCACCTTCGCCCGGATCATGTCGCGCGAGCAGGTCCAGCGCAATTGGATCAATTTGCAGGTCGCGGGCGTCGCGGTCGGGTGCACATCGTAGGTGCCCCCGATGGGATTGCGCTGGAAAAGCGAGAACGCCAAGTCGTCGCAATTTTTGAGCAGCACTTTGGAGCCTTCGCCTTCCTTCGTGCGCGAGAGTGTCCGCGACGCCGCGCTGTAGCGGAACTCCAGCCGTTTGCCGTCGGCATCCTCAAAGACCAAGTTGTGATTGTCGCCTTCGAGCAATTTGTTTGTCTGGCGGATTTGCCGCGACATCTGGTCCAAGGCCGCCCGGCTCGACTTGTCCAAGTCCGCATAATTGGCCAGCGCCGCGAAACTTCGCCCGGTGTGCATGGTCAGCGCGGCCAGGGCCAGCAGCAGGACGCCGGAAATGCCCACGGCGACCATCATCTCGACCAGGGTCATGCCTGCCCGCCGCTCAGTAGATGTAGTTTTGCAGTCCATGTTTCCCGACGAATGTGACCATTTCCCGGGTGCGGACCGCGCCCCCGGATTTCCATTGCACCCTGATGGTGACCTGTTTCAAGTCATTGCTGTAAACCTCCAAGACGGGCGCCGCCGCGATTGTCACCGATCCAGTGTAGACCAATCCCTTGGACGCGTTGGTCGAAGCGTAGAAATCCTCCAGGAACGTCGCCGGAACAAATCCGGGCTGCGTGATCTGGTCCCAGGTGTAAAGCCGGATGGTCTCCATTTTCTCCTGCAAAATCTGCGTTCCACGCAGGTTTTCCCGGGCCAACTGGATGATTCCGAACCCCGAAGACAGGCCCAGGTACATCGCCACCACCGTGATTCCCAGGATTCCGGCGGCGACCATCATCTCCGCGAGCGCAAAGGCTGCCTGCGCGGTTCTCGCTGGCTTCTGGCTGAGGCAAAGATTCATTTTGACAATTGGACAGGGCCGCCCGAAATCGGCTCTTCAAGACACCATAAGCAAGGACCCTGCCGAAGTCAGATTCGCTAAAAGAAAACACGAATTTCCGAGCTCCGTTTTGGTGTCGGAACCAGAGTGCGCCTGCGCCGCCGGGGATTCGAATCGAATTTAGGCCCTATCAGTCAGCGTATTTAACCCCACTAACTAGGGCTGTTCGGCCCTATTTACGGCAGTGCCGTGGGCTCAGTCATTTGTTGCTGAACAAAAAACGCGGCGGCTTGGGAGCGTCGGCTCATCCCCAACTTGTCCAAAATGTTGCTGAAATAATTTTTGACCGTTTTGTCGCTCAGGCCCATCGCCGTGGCGATTTCCTTGTTCGTTTTTCCTTCCGCAACCAACGCCAAAACACGGCGTTCCTGTGCGGAAAGGGAGTCGAATTTGCTTTCGGGAGTCGGCAAGCTTCCCTTTTTGATCCGCGCCAGCACCGCCCGGGTGACTGCGGGATCCAGCACAGACTGGCCCGAGACAACTTGCTCGATGGCGCGGACCAGCGTTTCCCCCGCAATCTCTTTGAGGAGGTAGCCGTCCGCCCCGGCGGCGATGGCGTCCAAAACAGCTTGGTCGTCCGCATAGGACGTCAGGACCAAAATATGGATGTTTTTTTCGAAGCGTTGCAGCTCCCGGCAAACCTGCGCGCCGGATTCATCGCCCAATCGCATGTCCAAGAGCAGCAGGTCGGGCTGGAGACGCCGCGCGGATTCGATCGCATCCTTGACGCCGGACGCTTCGCCGACGACCTCAACTTTGGGAAATCGCTCCAGCATGGTGCGAAGTCCGACACGGACGACCTGGTGGTCGTCAACAATGAGCAACCGGATTTTCACTGGGCAACTGTTCGGAGCTTTCCGTTGAGATGTCGAGCACGATTCGGGAGCCAGCCCCGGCCCTGGAGACGAGCTGAAAGCTGGCTTTAATCTCCTCCGCCCGGGCCGCCATGTTGCGAAGCCCGTGGCCAGTGGCTGCGCAGTTTTCAGGATCGAAACCGACGCCGTCGTCGATCACTTCAAAGCGGACCCCCCTTCCCGTGGGAACCAGCCGGAAAGTGACCGTGCGCGGGCGGGCGTGCCGGATGGCGTTGCTCAGCGCCTCGCGCGCAATCAGCAGCAGTTGGGCCGCCTGCGCATTGGCGAGCCGCGACACCGCCCGGTCGTCGATCGCAAGCTCGATCTGGGAGGCCTGCGTTTCCCCGAGGCTCACGGCGAGCGCGGTCAATGCGCCCTTAAATTCCCCGCCGGTCAGCCGATGAGATTCCAGGCCCATGATGAAATTGCGGACCTCCCGGATGACCCGGTTCAGGTCGCCCACCGCTTTGTGCAGCCGCCTCTGTACTGTGGTGGGATCTTGGATGGCGAGGTGGGCACAGTCGTCAATGTTCAGCCCGGCCGCGTAGATCGACTGAATGATGCCGTCATGCAGGTCACGCCCCAATCGTTCCCGTTGCTCAAGGGAGGCCCTGAGATGGCGCTCGCTCAGGCGCAGGGCCTCCTCGGCATTTTTTCGGGCCGTGATGTCGCGCGCAATCCCCTGGACCCCAACCGGGATGCTGTCCTTGAGCAGGAGGCGCGAGTTGACCTCGAAGACCAGCAGCCGCCCGTCCCGGGCCCGCACCCGGATTTCGTAGGCCGTGCGGGGCGCCCCGTCCAGCTTCGCCTGGATTTGGCCGCGGACCATCGCGTGGTCTTCCGGCTCCACCAACGCGAACAGGCCCAGGCTCGCCAGTTCAGTCAGCGAATAGCCCAGCGTCTTGAGGCCCGAATTGTTGATCGAAATGATGCGGCCCGCAATGTCGTGGGCATAGATGATGTCATTCGCGTTCTGGAACAGATCCTCATATCGCTCCTCCAACGCCTTTTCGCGACGCCGGATCGCGGCCGTTTGGCTTTTGACCTGCCGCCGCAGGAGAGCCAGCCAAACCGCTCCCGCAAGAATCCCCGCTCCAACCACCCCCAGCGCGATCAACAGCCGACGCTGATGCCAAGTCGGCGGCAGGCTCAGCACCCGAGCGTCTTCCGGGCGGCGGAGCCAAATCGAAAAATCGTCCCCGGGCAACCCGCTCGTCGCATTGCTCTCCAAGACGCCTTGCACCCGGACCCGGCTGCCAATCGGGAACGTGCCGCCATGGAATCCCCATTCCTCACGATGGTGCGCGCGAAAAACCTTCCCGCCAGATTCCAACACGAGGGCCGGGCCTCCGTGGTCCGGCTCGGCGGCCTGAAGGACCATCGCCTCAATCGCCACAACCTCGCTTTCGAACAATCCCTTCGCGGCCTCCTCCACTGTGATCGGTCTGGCCTCCGGCTCGGCCGCCTGGCCAACTTTTCGGTGGACTGCCTCAAGCAGCTGCGGCCGAAACTCGCCGGAGCTGGGAAACCCAACCACCTCGACCACATCGCCGGGCTGCAGGCCACCCTCCTGCCGGGACTGCACCCGCACGCCGCCCCCTTCGTCTTGAATGTAAAAATCGCGCCCAGGCCAATGCAGTGTGACAACCCCTCGCAGCCGCATTCGATGCTCGGCCGCGCCGTGCCGTGAATAGGACATCATGTTCCGGCTCACACGAAGCTCGCCGGAGAATGGGTCGGTCGGCGGAGCCTCCACGAACGTCACAAGATTCGTGTTCTGTGTCAGGAGATGAAAGCCCGTGAGCTGGCGCCGGTCGTTGTAGGTGGTCCCGGCCACGCCTTTGACTTTGATCCGCGAGTCCACCCAGTTGGGCAGCGAAGGCGGGGCGGCGTTGAGTATTCGGACCTCCACTCGGCTTTTGCCGGAACCCAGCGTGAGGACAAGGTGGCCCCAGTGCAACTGCTCCCGCAGCACCACTCCCTCCACCTCCACCCACTGGGCGTCATGCCGTCCGGAGGCCAGTTGCTCGACGGCGGCGGTCATGGGCCGCGGCATGGGCGCCCCACCGGCGGATTGAATCGATTGGGCCAGGATGATCGGCGAGAAAAGCCCTTTCCCCGTCGCGCCGGACACCGTGACCTGCTCGCCGAACGCGGGCGGCGGGAATTCTGAATGCACGTAGATTCCTGTTGCCCCATCGTGGATGAAACATAGGCGGGCCAGCGCGTCGCTGCACGTGACCACCCCCGTCACAAGGACCGGGTGGCCCTCATCCGCGCTCGCGGGGGACAGGTCAAGAATCTCGCCGGCGGAACGCAGCGGCGGCGGCGCGGCGAAGGTCCGCACCGCCAGCGCGAGGCATAAGAGTAACGCTCGAGGCCATCGCATGCATGGGACATTTAGCGCCCAAAAGCCCGGAAGACAATGCAATCAGGACATTGCCTGACCTTGGCCTGGGCGCGGCCCGCTCCAAAAAAACAAGGGTAAAAAGCGCCCCCACCCGGGATTTCGAGCACGGGCCGACGGTAAAAATCGATGACAGCACAACGGTGGCTCCCACCCGATGGCGGTTGGCTCGGCCTGAATGATCTTCAAAAGCAAAGGAAACTGGAGGATATGGGACAATTCATAAGAACAAGTGTCAGGGCCGCCTGCTGCGCGGCCACGCTCGCCGCCACCTCAATTGCATTGGCCTCGCCGCCCTGCGATGAAACCACGGCGGGGGACGGATGCATCGATGTCGCCGGGGGAGGCAAGGGGGTCTTCAACCTGCAGGCGAGTTTCGACCTCGAAACCGAGGGCCACGCGGGTACTTTCAGCTACGCCGACACAGCGGCCAATTTTCAACTCACCTCGTCGGCGCTGGTCGACTATTCATACATCGACTTCAACGTGCGCGGCTACATCTTCGCCGCGTCCGGCGCGAACTACGACGAGGTGAGGGTTTTCATCGCCGACCACGGGGATGCGGGGGACCAATTCCAGATTCAATTGCTCCATCACGGTGTCATTGTCTATGACCAGTTTGGCGCGATGAGCGACGCCTGCGCGGTTGGGGGGATCTCCATCATCAGCAACTGTGGCGGCGACAACCCGCCTCCCCCCCCGCCGCCGTCCGGCGGAGGCTCCGGCGACTGCCCAAAACCGGACAAAGATCCAAAGCCAGACAAGGATAAATCTCCCAAACCTGATAAAGGGCCGAAGGAACCAAAGCCGAAAGGAAACAATGGTGTCGGGAACGGGGAAGACCCGCAGCCTCCGGGCAATCCCCCAATCAATGACGGTCCCGGCACTGGCCCTGGCAACCCCGGGAACCGCGGCGGTGGCCGACGGTAAGAATTCAGTGGGTCCGAGGAACTGAGGAAACGAAAAACGGCGGCTGCAAGGGCAGCCGCCGTTCCACTATTCTGGCATTCGATCCCGGTCAGAATTTCCCGCCATAAACCGCATTCCCGCCCAACGTCTGCTCAATTCGCAGCAGCTGGTTGTACTTGGCGACCCGGTCCGTCCGGCTTAGCGACCCAGTCTTGATCTGCCCCGCGTTCGTGGCCACGGCGATGTCCGCGATCGTGGCGTCCTCCGTCTCGCCCGACCGGTGGCTGATCACCGCCGTGTAATTGTTCTCCTGGGCCAACTCCACCGCATCCAGCGTCTCGGTGAGCGACCCAATCTGGTTGACCTTCACCAAGATCGAGTTCGCGACGCCCGCGTCGATCCCTTTGCGGAGAAACTTCACATTGGTGACGAACAGGTCATCGCCCACCAACTGCACTTTCGAGCCCAATTTCTCCGTCAGCGTCTTCCATGTTTTCCAATCATTCTCCGCGCACCCATCCTCGATGCTGATGATCGGGTATTTGCCCGTGAGCTCGACGTAAAAATCCACCAACTCATCGCCGGTGAGCTTGCGTCCGCTGCTCTTTTTGAAGATATAGCCGCCCGTTTCCTTCACGAAGAATTCGGACGACGCCACATCCAGGGCCAGGAAAATCTGCTTGCCAGCCTTGTAACCCGCGTCCTTCGTCGCTTGAAGGATCACCTCAATGGCCGCCTCGGCGCTGTCCAGCTTAGGCGCGAAACCGCCCTCGTCCCCGACCGCCGTCGAAAGACCCTTTTTCTTCAGCACGGCCTTCAGCGCGTGGAAGATCTCCGTGATCGCCTGGAGGCCCGACGAAAACGTGTCGAATCCCTTGGGGACGATCATGAACTCCTGGAAATCAATCGGCGCGTCCGAGTGCGCCCCACCGTTGATCACATTGGCCATCGGCACCGGAAGCACCTTCGCGTTGGGCCCGCCCAGATACTTGAAAAGCGGCAGCCCAGTGGCGGCGGCGGCGGCCTTCGCGTTGGCCAGCGACACGGCCAGGATCGCGTTCGCGCCCAGCTTGGACTTGGTCTCCGTCCCATCCAAATCCAGCATGATGCGGTCCACCGTCAACTGGTCCAGCGCGTCCACCCCTTCGAGGGCCGGCAGGACCAGCTTGGAGACATTGTTCACCGCTTTGGAGACGCCTTTGCCAAGGTACCGCTTCTTGTCGCCGTCCCGCAGTTCCAGCGCCTCATGCTCGCCCGTGCTGGCGCCGGAGGGAACGGCCGCCCGGCCGGCGGCTCCGCCCTCCAGGAGGACATCGACCTCCACCGTGGGGTTGCCGCGCGAATCAATGATCTCGCGGGCGGTGATATTTTCAATGTAAGTGCTCATATTCAGGTTCCAGTCTGTTCGATAAAGGGGCCGATCATACGGAAGGCGGCGGGGCTGGCAAGGAGCTATCCGGCCTGATCCCGCGCCCCGCAACGCCAAAAAAAAGCCCGGCCATCGCCAAGGAAGGGGGAGCCTTCTGGCCCAACCGCGTCGAAATTGTGGCATGAAGCGGATGACCATCAGCGCGGAAGTTGGCAAGGCTTGGTCCGCAGGCGGCTTGGCCGACGTCTGCGTGGTCGCGGAAGTCATCTTCGACGAAACCCGCCAAAATCTGGTGATTCTCTTGGCGGGTTCCCTGCGGGGCGCCTTCGGGACGCGCCAGCACCAGCGCGAGCCCCGCAATGGATTCCGGAACGGGAAGTCGTGCGGAGGTCCGTTCCGGAGGAATCGGTCGCCCAGTACGCGCGGGACATTTTCCGCGCGTGGAGCGAGAAGGTTCGGCGGGCGATCCCGGCCGAGGCCCCGGAGGCGGGGCCCCGGTGGCGTCGGCGAACTGACCCGAGCCGCCGCGGCTGTTTTTACCAGAAAGGAGCGAGCCATGATCCCTAAATACACCGTCGAATACACCGCGAAACTCCACAAGCACGCGGCCCCCAACCACTACTCAACGGACGATCCGGTGGCCTGCGAGGACTTCCTTCACGAGTTGTTGGACCGCGGTTTTCTCATCCAAAAAATCCGGCACGATGGGGTCGAACTGACTCCGCCCGAGTTCGACAACATGGTCCGTGGCGCCGCGAACATCCTCGCTTCGCGGAAAATCTGCGCCTCCCTCGGCATCAAGCCGGATGAGGAACGGTTCCGCTTCGGGTTCGCCGCCTGAGAGAAACGCGGGATTGGACCCGACGAAACTTGGCGGGCGGCCCCTTCCTGGCTGGGCGCAGCCCTCCTGCGTCCACCCGCCAAAACGCGGAATCAACTTGCCATCCATGCCCGCCCGGGCGAAGGATAACCCAGCGCGCAACCCCTGCGGCCACGGCGGAGCCGCGGTGGATCCAGACGGAGGCGCGCCCCCAAAAATTGCGTTGGGCGACTGGCCCCGGACGCAAACCCCGTGGGGCCCATAGCTCAGCGGTTAGAGCAGGCGACTCATAATCGCTTGGTCCACGGTTCAAATCCGTGTGGGCCCACCACGGCCGCCCCAGACGCGGCCCAATTTTGGGTGGATCTTCACTTGACCTTTTCCTAAACGGGTCCATCTTACCCGCTTCGTTTCCGCCGCCGGG
>CAZSXX010000079.1:0-14033 GCA_964611245.1 uncultured Verrucomicrobiota bacterium
CGCGGCATTGTCACAGTAAAGACTGAACCCCTCGCGCGGCTGGACGAATTCCAAGCCGAAAAGCCGCTGGCGGTGATGCAGGAGGAGGAGGCGAGCGCGCGGGCGAATTATTCGCGGTGGAACCGGGAATTGATCGAACGGACGGTGGAGTTGGCGACAATCAACGCGCTGATTGAACTGGATGAGCTGCCGGAAACGCAGAAACAGACCGGCGCGGCGGGGTCTTTGGATTCGGGGGAGAACAAGGCTTTGAGCCTCAGCGAGCCGAGGGACGCGGGTTACAAATCGGTGGAGCAGAAGATCCAAGTGTTGAAGATCGACCGGGAGGCATTGAGCGTGAATTTGAAGCCAGCGCACCCGAAGATCGTGAAGCTCGACCAGGAGATCGAGACGCTGCAAAAGATTTTGAACGTCCACAAAGGGGCGGGGCGGGACCAGTTGCAAAAGACGCGGGCTGGACTGGAGTTCAAGATCAAGATGCTGCAGGTGGATTTGGCCAAGGCGAACAAGCGGATTGAGGAGACGACCAAGGTGGTGCAGGAAGCGGGGCGGCTGGCCGGGGCGGTGGTCGCGGCGCAGAAGACGGTGGATTCGCTGGGGTCAATTGTGCGGAGCGTGGATGTGGGGGCGGGGCTGGACCAGGACAACCTGCAGATTTTGGAGCATGCGTCGCCGCCGATGGCGCCGCCGCTGCAAAAGGCGCCACCGGTGATTGGGGGCGCGTTTTTGGGATTGGTGATCGGATTGGGGATTGTGCTGATGGTGGTGTGGTTTGACGACCGGCTGGGATCGCTGGCGGAGTTGCGGGCGAACGTGGATTGCCTGGTGATGGGGCAGATCCCGGAGTTGGAGATGAAGAAAGGGGAGACGCGGGTCGAATTGCTGGCGCCGGATGACCTGCGGCATCATTTCGCGGAGTCATACCGGAACATCCGTTCCTCGCTGTTGTTCATGGCGTCGGATGGGGTGCGTCCGAAGACGATATTGATCACGAGCTCCGTGCCGGCGGAAGGGAAGAGCACGGTGACCTCGAACCTGGCGCGGGCAATGGCGTTCACGGGGTCGAAGGTGCTGTTGGTGGAGGGGGACCAGAGGCGGGGGCAATTGCATGAGCTGTTTGGATATCCGTCGGAGCCTGGGTTGGCCGAAATATTGAGGGGGGAGAAGACGGTCGCCGAGGCGGCGCACGCGACGAACCTGACGAATTTGACGTTCATCGCGCGGGGGCGGCCGCCGCGGAATCCGGGCGAGCTGTTCCTTGGGGTGAGCATGGACCGGTTCCTGCAGGAAGTTTACAATGAGTATGACTACATCCTGATCGACAGCGCGCCGGTGCTGGCGGCGGATGACACGACGAGCCTGGCGCCGAAAATGGACGGGGTTTTGTTCGTGGTGCGGAATTCCTACACGTCGGCGAAGCTGCTGCGGCAGTCGATGGACCTGTTGAACCAGAGGCAGGTGCGGATTTTGGGGGTGGTGTACAACCGGGCGGACACGCGGTCCGGGGATTACAATTATTACAATTACCCGCAGTATTACCTGGCCGACGTGGAGCCGGATGGAAAGCCGGCGAAGAATGGGAAGTCGGCCAAGAAGAGCCGGAAGGGAAAGAAGCCGGAGCCGGAGCTGGAGGTGATTGACACTGAAATTGCGGACGGGGAAAGCGGCGCGCGGGCGGTTCCCGAGCAGGATCCGACGGCCAAGGTGTAGGCTCGGGGGGACGGCGGGGGGCGGAGGACGGACTAGGCCGAAAACCGGGGCCGTGGCGCTGCTGGCTTGTCAGGGGCGGCTGGGTTTCGGATAACAGGGGCGGTGATTACTTTTTTGCAGGGGAAGCTGGTGGAGGTGTTGCCGACCCAGGTGGCCATTGACGTGCAAGGGGTGGGGTATGAGCTGCTGATCCCGCTGTCGTCGTTCGACAAGCTGCCGGCGCCCGGGCAGGAGGTGCGAATCCTGACGCACCTGGCAATCCGCGAGGACGCCCATGTGCTGTATGGTTTCATGACGGCGGGGGAGCGGGATTTGTTCCGGCTGTTGATCAACACGGTGAGCGGAATCGGGCCGAAAATCGCGCTGAACGTGCTGAGCGGGATGAATGTGACGGCGTTCCGCGGGGCGGTGGCGAATGCGGATGTGAAGTCGCTGTCGCAGATTTCCGGGGTGGGAAAGAAGACGGCGGAGCGGATTGTGGTGGAGTTGCGGGACAAGGTGGGCCAGGCGGGGGCATGGGAGGCGGCGAGCGCGGCGCGTGGGCTGTCGGCGGAGGAGCAAAAGGTGAATGACGCGGTGCTGGCATTGATGGCTCTGGGATTCAAACAGGTGGAGGCGCACGACTCGATCCGGGCGGCGGTGGACCGGCTGGGGCCACAGGCGGGGGTGGAGGATTTGGTGCGCGCGGGGCTGAAGAAGTCGTGACATGAGGGCGCCGCAGAAGTCCGGGCCGGTCATTCCGCAGAGGCTGAAGTGGCATGGGAAGCTGGCGGCGCTGGCGATTTACCTGGGCATCCGGGCGCTTTCGAGCACGTGGCGGGTGCGCTTTTCGGATGAGGCGGGGGAGAGGAAGGGGCCGTTCATCTATGCGCTTTGGCACAACGGGCTGGCGTTGTGCATGACCGCTTACCATGGGTATGCGAAAAGAAAATGGCCGCCGGCGGGGTTGGCGGCATTGATCAGCGCGAGCAAGGACGGGGCGTTGTTGGCGCGGGTGCTGAAATATTTTGAGGTGACGCCGGTGCGGGGATCGTCGAGCCGACGGGGACGGCAGGCACTGCTGGAATTGACGCGGCAGATCGAGTCCGGCACCAGCGTGGCGATCACGCCGGATGGGCCGAAAGGGCCGAAGTACCGGGTGCAGGAGGGAATTGTGGCGTTGGCGCAGGTGACGGGGGCGCCGATCATGCCATGCACCATCGAAGTGAGCTCGAAATGGACTCTGGGGAGCTGGGATGGATTCCAGATACCGAAGCCATTTGCGCGGTGCGAAATCCGATTTGGGGCGCCGCTGGAGGTGGCGCGGAACGCGGATCCGGCGACGAGGGAGGCGGTGCGCGCGGATTTGGAGCGGCGGATGATGGAGACGACAGCTGATTAAATTCGAATAGCGTAGCTAATTTCTTGAATCTAAAGTGTGATACAGTCAGGGAAAACAGCGACCCGAAAAGACGAAAAAGTAAGGGGTTTTTGACTTATCATGTGGTTTGGAACGCGAGACCGGCTCGATTGTCGGGATTCTTTACAACACCAAACCCTGCGCAAGCCCCGTATTTCGAGCATTTTGGAGGAAACTGGCCCACACGGCTCTATTCAGTGTCGGAATACTTTCCACTCTGGAGAATCTGCTTCGGCGCGAAAAATAGAATGCGCGAAAATGATCAATGCAACATGTTGATATTTGGCACTTTGACCCTGTTTTTGACCCACATCTAAGATTGTTTGGCACGAAATCAGCTAAGTGATTGGAACGCAAGCTTCCAGAGCAAAGGCTACGAATTCGAGAGCCGGGGAGCTGCACCGGAAAGCGAGACTAATGATGAACAAAAACAAAGTATTAGCAACTCTGCTGGTCGCGCTCGCGGCCCCGAGTTTGCAGGCCCTGTCGTTCAACGCTAACGTGAACGACCCCAGTCCGGGCGTGTTTTTTGGCAGTGGCAACGCCAATGGGGGATGGGCAGTGGGGACTTCCAACGGGATTGAACTCGGGATTCGCACTCACCGGCGATATCCGGCACCGGCCAATGTCTTCAGCGAAGGGTCGAATGTCGGGATAGGGGTTTACGAATGGGCGGATCAGAATGGTTACAACGGAGCCCAAAACCGGTCTTCTTGGAATTACGATTTTTCGCTGAATGTCTTCGGGGCGTCTGGAAACATTGGGGATTACATTTTTCGGCTGTATATCGATTCTGACCCTTCCGCAGCGCACATCTGGAATGTCATTGATCCATCGGCAATTCCCGACAACGCTGTTTCCGGGACTGCTTACGAGCAGAATTCAGAGAACCTGCGGTTCCCGATCGTGGGAATTCCCGGGTATGACAACACGATTGCGGGCACGTACGACTTTGCGATCAAAGCCTTTTCGGGCAGCACTGAATTGGCCACGACGTATATGCGCGTGAATGTGAATGGGGGCACGGCTTCGGGCGCTTTTGACGGCAATGTGCCGGATGGCGGCTCGATGGGTCTGATGCTCGGTTCGGTTGTCTCGGCCATTGCGTTGATGCGGCGGAAAGCCGCGAAGTAAGCAAGCAATCCATTTCGGATCATTGGCTGCGCCGGAGTTGACCTCCGGCGCAATTTTTTTATCCGGTGATTAAATTGGGCCGAGGGCGTGAGGGGTGGAGGGGAGGCTGGTCAAAGGGATGGGGCGTGGTAGGATTCGTGAAAATGCCGAGGTTGATCAAATTCTGGGGATTTTTGGCGGGATGGCTGGCTGGGATGGGAGGGGTGTCGGCGCAGGGGGCGGAGGGGGCGGTGGACACGCAGTTTTTTGAGTCGAAGATTCGGCCGGTTTTGGTCGAGGCTTGTTACAAGTGCCATTCGGCGGAGGCGGAGCGGGTGAAAGGAGGGTTGCTGTTGGACACCCGGGAGGGGTTGCTGAGGGGCGGGGAATCGGGAGCGGCGCTGGTCCCGGGAGATCCGGAGAAAAGCCGGTTGATTGTGGCGTTGAGGTACAAGGATGAGGCGCTGCAAATGCCGCCGAAGGAGCCGCTGGGGCCGGAGGTGGTGGCCGATTTTGAGCGATGGGTGAAGGCGGGGGCGCCGGACCCGCGCACGGCGAAGGGGCGCCCGGCGGCCGCGGCGCCGACGAACCATTGGGCTTTCCAACCGGTGAAGGGCCGGGCGGCGCCGAAAGTGAAGGACCGCAAATGGGTGAAGCAGCCGGTTGACGCGTTCATCCTGGCGGAGCTGGAGGAGAGGCGGCTGGCGCCGGCGCCTCCCGCGGAGAAGCGGGCGTTGATCCGGCGGGCGTCGTTTGATTTGACGGGGCTGCCGCCGACGCCGGAGGAGGTGGAGGCGTTCGTGGGGGACAGCACGGCGGGGGCGTTCGAGGCGGTGGTGGATCGGCTGTTGAAGTCGCCCGCGTTTGGGGAGCGGTGGGGGAGGCATTGGCTGGATTTGGCGCGTTATTCGGACTCCAACGGGATGGAGATCAACACGCCGTTCCCGAACGCGTACCGGTACCGGGATTACGTGATCGCGGCGTTCAACAATGACAAGCCGTTCGACCAGTTCATCCGGGAGCAGATCGCGGGGGATTTGCTGCCGAACGGGGGGGTGGAGGACCAGCATGAGAAGTGGATCGCGACGGGGTTTTTGGTGCTGGGGCCGAAGGCGTTCAACGAGCCGATGCGGGAGAAGCTGGTGGCGGATGTGGTGGACGAGCAGATCGACGTGGTGAGCAAGGCGTTCCTTGGGCTGACGGTGGCGTGCGCGCGGTGCCATGACCACAAGTTCGACCCGATCCCGACGCGGGATTATTACGCGCTGGCGGGGATATTCCGGAGCACAGTGACGCTGAACACGCCGAACGCGCAGGCGCGGATCAATCCGCAGGGATGGTCGGAGCGGCCGCTGGGGACGAAGGAGGAGACGGAGGCGGCGGAGAAGCACGCGGCGGCGGTGGCGAAGGCGCAGGCGGAGTTCGACACGGCGCGGGACCAAATCCGGGATTTGCCGGGCGGGATCGACGCGAAGGATTTGGCGGGGATTGTGGTGGACAATTTGGAGGCGGAGGTGATCGGGAGTTGGAGACTTTCGAATTACTCGACCAATTTCGTGAACAAGAATTACCTGCAGGATGGGAACGCGGGGAAGGGGGAGAAGCGGGTGCGGTTCGTGCCGGACATCCCGAAAGCGGGGACGTACGAGGTGCGGCTGGCCTACACACCGCACGTGAACCGGGCGACCAATGTGCCGGTGCGAATCCGGATGGGGACGAACGTGGCGACGAAGTATTTGAACCAGAGGGAGGCGCCGAAATTTGACAAGGCGTTCGCGTATTTGGGGCTGTTCGATTTTGCGGCGGGGACGAACAACAGCGTGGAGATTTCAAACGAGGGGACGAAGGGGGGATTTGTGGTGGTGGACGCGGTCCAATTCCTGCCGTTGGAGAGCGGGACGCAAATGCAGATGGCGATGGCGCCGGCGGAGAAGAAAATGACGCGGGACCTGACTTTCGCCGGGACGGATTTGGTGGGAATGCAGGACAAGGTGGAGGAGTTGCGGTCGAAGGCGCCGCCGCCGCTGCCGAGCGCGATGGCGGTGCAGGATGGGGAGGCGCAGGACGCGCGGATCGCGATCCGAGGGGATGTGGAGCGGCTGGGGGACGGGGTGCCGCGGGGGTTCATTTCGGTGATCGACCGCGGCGGGGCGGCGGGCCGGACGAAGTTTTCGAAGGAGAGCAGCGGGCGGCTGGAGTTGGCGGAGTGGATCGCCTCGGCGGAGAACCCGTTGACGGCGCGGGTGGTGGCGAACCGGGTTTGGCAGCATTTGTTCGGGCGGGGTTTGGTGAACACGCCGGACAATTTCGGCGTGCAGGGGGAGGCGCCGTCGAACCCGGAATTGCTGGATTATTTGGCGGCGCGGCTGGTGGAGGAAGGGTGGTCGGTGAAGAAGCTGGCGCGGATGATCATGCTGTCGAGCGCGTATCAAATGAGCGCGGAGCACAATCCGGCGGCGTTCGCGAAGGACCCGGACAACCGGCTGGTGTGGCGGATGGACCGGAGGCGGCTGGAGGCGGAGGCGTTCCGGGACGCGATCCTGTCCGTGAGCGGGCAACTGGAGGGAACACGGGGAGGGCCGGCGATGTCGCTGGCCAATGTGAATCCCCGGGCGATCCGGGATGGGACAATGCAGGCGCCGGAGAGCGCGCGACGGAGCGTGTACCTGCCGACGTTGCGAAACAACCTGGATGACCTGTTTTTGGTTTTTGACATGCCGGATCCGCACGCGCCGTCGGGGAAGCGGCACATCACGAGCGCGGCGACGCAGGCGCTGTATGTGATGAACAGCCCATTTGTGCTGGAGCATTCCAAGGCCTGGGCGAAACGATTGCGGGCGGACGGCGGGAGGGATGACGGGGGGCGGGTGCGGCGGGCATTTTTGGAGGCGTTCGCGAGGGAGCCAAGCGCGGGCGAATTGGCACGGGCGAAAGGGTTTTTGAACGAGTTTGTGGAGGAGGCGATCCAAAAGGAGGCCGACGAGGGGAAGAGGAGGGAAATGGCTTGGCAGGCGTTCTGCCAGGCGCTGATCGCGTCGGCGGAGTTTCGTTACATCAATTGACCCATGAACTTTTTGAGGACATCACGGCGGCGGGCGCTGAAAATGGCGGGGTGCGGTTTTGGATACGTGGCCCTGGCGGGGTTGATGGACCAACTGGCGCGGGCGGAGGGGACGCGCAATCCGCTGGCGCCAAAGCCGGCTCCATTCACGCCGAGGGCCAAGCGGGTGATTTTTTTGTTCATGCACGGGGGGCCATCGCATGTGGACACGTTTGACCCGAAGCCGCTGCTGCAACGGGACCAGGGGAAGGCGCTGCCCGCGAGCTTTGGCGGGGCGAAGATCGACCCCAACGCCAAGCTGATGCCCTCGCCGTTTGAGGCGAAGAAGCATGGGGAAAGCGGGCTGGAGATCACGGAGATTTTTCCGGAGGTGGCGAAAAACGCGGATGACCTGTGCCTGTTGCGGAGCATGCACACGAATGGGCAGGACCACGGGCAGGCGACGCTGAAGCTGCACACGGGATCGGAAAGCCAGGTGCGGCCGAGCATGGGGTCGTGGATCATTTATGGGCTGGGGACGGAGAACCAGAATTTGCCGGGGTTCCTGACGATCAGCCCGAGTTCGTTGACGGGCGGGGCGCAGAATTATGGGCCGGCGTTCTTGCCGGCGGTTTACCAGGGGACGCCCATTGGACGGGCGGGGACGGCATTGTCGCAGGCGCAGATCAAGCATATCCAAAACGGATTCCTGCCGGTGGACCTGCAGCGGAAACAACTGGATTTGATCCAGGACCTGAACCGGGAGCAGCTCAGGCAGGCGGCGCTGGACGCGCAACTGGAGGGGGTGATCGAGTCGTACGAGCTGGCGTTCCGGATGCAGAGCGAGGCGCCGAAAGTGACGGATTTGACGGGGGAATCGGAGGCGACGCTGGAGATGTATGGGATCAACCAGACGCCGACGGACGATTTTGGGAGGCAGTGCCTGCTGGCGCGGCGGTTCGCGGAGAGGGGGGTGCGGTTTGTGCAGGTGAGCCACAGCTTCAAGTGGGACCAGCACCAGAACCTGAAGCGGGACCATGAACGGAACGCGAGGGAAGTGGACAAGCCGATCGCGGGATTGCTGAGGGACTTGAAATCGCGCGGGCTTCTGCAGGACACGCTGGTGGTGTGGGGCGGGGAGTTTGGGCGGACGGCGACGGGGCAGGGGAGCCTGGATGGGCGGGACCACAATCCGCACGCGTTCACGGTGTGGATGGCGGGGGGCGGGGTGAAGGCGGGATTCGCTTATGGCGCGACCGATGATTACGGGAGCGCGGCGTTGGTGAACAAGGTGCACACGCACGATTTGCACGCGACGATCCTGCATTTGTTGGGCATCGACCATGAGAAGCTGACCTACCGGCATGCGGGGAGGGATTACCGGCTGACGGACATCCATGGAAACGTCGTGAAGGCAATCTTGGCGTAAAGGAGGGGTCGAGCGCGGGGGGCGAAAATTTGGGGCGAGGTTTTCCCTCGCCAGCGGGGAGGGGTTGGGTAAGATGGGGGCGAACCAAAACCCAACCTCAAGCCAGGACAGGCCCTATATGGATGTGATGTTTATTTGCCCAACGTGCAAGCAGCAGTTGGAGGCGGATGCGACGCTCGCGGGCAGCTCCATTGATTGTCCAGCGTGCCAAGCGGTGATTGTCATCCCGGCGGCGGACCCAGCGAACACGAGGACTTCCAACGCGTCGCAAGCGGCGGCGAAGGAGGAGAAACATTTCGCGGTGCCGGTCTCGGAAGCCCCCACCGCGAGCCTGATCCAGAAGCCACTGCCGCCGCTGGAGGCGCAAAAGGACGGGGACAAGATTTTGCGGACGAAATGCATCCGGCGGACGGACTGTGTGGAGGTGGGGAAAGACCATTTTGACGAGGTGGTGACCAAGTTCCTGGGGGAGGTCGGGGAACCGAACATTGTGAGCATCAACACGCTGAATTACACGCATGTGGACATGGGGTCGCGGCAGATCCTGACGGATTACGGGGTGATGATCGTTTACAAAGGGTAGCGGCGGGAGTCGGGGCGGGCAAACTCAGGCGAGGATGGGGAGGATGGGTTCGCCGTGGACGTCGGTGAGGCGGCGCTGGGCGCCGTTGTGGTAGAAGGAAAGGCGCTCGTGGTCGAGGCCGAGAAGGTGGAGGACGGTGGCGTGGAGGTCGTAGATGGTGGAGACCTTGTCCACGGCCTTGTATCCGAATTCATCGGTGGCGCCGTAGGAGAAGCCGCGTTTGACGCCGGCGCCGGTGAGCCAGACGGTGAAGCCCTTTGGGTTGTGGTCGCGGCCGCTGGCGCCTTTCTGGAAGGTGGGCATGCGGCCGAATTCAGTGGTCCAGACGACCAGGGTGTCGTCCAGCAGGCCGCGGGCTTTCATGTCCTGGATAAGGGCGGCGGCGGGTTGGTCGAGGATGGGGCCGTGGATGTCGTATTGCTGCTTGAGGGTCTTGTGGCCGTCCCAGTTTCCAACCCCTTCGCCCATGGCGTAGGAGCCGTTGAAAAGCTGGACGAAGCGGACGCCGCGCTCGACGAGGCGGCGGGCGAGGAGGCAGTTTTTGGCGAACCCGGCTTTCAGGGGGTTGGCGTCCTCGACGCCGTAAAGCTGGCGGGTGAGGGACGATTCCTTGGAAAGATCGCCGGCCTCGGAGGCGCGGAGCTGCATGCGGGCGGCGAGTTCGTAGCTGGCGATGCGGGCGCTGAGGTCGGTGTCGCCGGGGTATTTCTCGAGGTGCCGGTCGTTGAGGAGCTTGAGGAAATCGCGGGTGGCGCGGTCGGTTTTTGGGCTGATGGAGGGGGGCGTGGCAAGGTGAGGGATGGGCTTGTCGGCATTGAAGGCGACGCCTTGGAAGACGGCGGGAAGGAAGGCGGAGGCCCAATTGCGGGAGCCGGCCTGGGGGACGCCGCGGGGGTCGGGGATGGCGACGAAAGCGGGGAGTTCGGCGGATTCCGTGCCGAGGGCGTAGGAGACCCATGAGCCCATGCTGGGGAAGCCGTCGAGGGTGAAGCCGGTGCTCATCTGGTTCTCGGCGGGGCCATGGGTGTTGCTCTTGGCGGTCATCGAATGGATGAAACAGAGGTCGTCCACGAGTTCGCCGAGGCGGGGGAAGAGGCTGGAGGTGAATTTGCCGGACTTGCCGCGGGGCTTGAATTCGTACGGGCTTTTGGTGAGGGAGCCCTGCTCGCCCTGGAAGGTGATGAGATTTTCCTGGCCGGGGAGAGGCTCGCCGTGGCGGCGGATGAGCTCGGGCTTGTAATCCCACGAGTCGAGGTGGCTGCAGGCGCCGGAGCAGAAAATGACGAGGACGTTTTTGGCGCGGGCGGGGAAGTGCGGGGACCGGGCGGCGAGGGGCGATTCGGGAAGGATGACCGGAGTGATCGGATTGGAGGCGAGGAGGCCTTGTTCAGAGAGGAGGGAGGCCAAGGCGACGCCGCCGAGCCCCTGCCCCGCCCGGGCGAGGAAATCGCGGCGGCGCAGCAGGGAGAGTCCAGCGGGCGAGAGCGGCGGCGTCATTTGTGCGTCTGCAAGTCCATGTGACCGTGATTCACAGCGTAACGGGTCAACTCAGCGACCGTCGCATGGCCTGTTTTTCGAATCAAGTTTTCGCGGTGGGTTTCGACGGTGCGCACGCTGATGCCGAGGCGGGAGCTGATCTCCTTGTTGGAGCGGCCTCGGGCGAGGAAGATGAGCACTTCGATTTCACGGGGGGTTAGGGGCTGGGGAGCGGGGAGTTTGCCCGGGGCGCCGCCGATGGCTTGGGCGAGTTGGGGGCTGAGGGGGGAGCCGCCACGGAAGACTTCCGCGATGGCTTTGACGAGGTCCCTGGGGGCGCTGTCCTTGAGGAGGTAGCCACGGGCGCCGGCCCGGACGGCGCCGGCGACGTAGCCGCGGTTCTCATACATCGAAAGGGCGAGGACTTTGCAGTCGGGGAGATCGCGGCGAAGGAGGGAGGTGGCCTCGATGCCGGTCATGCCGGGCATGTTGATGTCCATGACGATGACGTCGGGCTTGAGTTCGCGGGAGACAGCGAGGGCCTCCTGGCCGCTGGAGGCTTCGCCGGCGACGGTGATTTGGTCAAAGCTGGAGAGAATGGAGCGGAGGCCTTCGCGAACGACGGGATGGTCATCCACGAGGAGAATGCGAATCCGCCTTTTTTTGGAGCGGGGCATCAGAGGGAGCGGAGCAGTTCTTCGACGCGGTCCATGTTGACGCCGGGCGGCTGTTTTTCGACGAGCCAGGCGAGGTCCTCCCGGGCGCCCGGGAGGTTGCCGGATTGCCAGCGGAGGACGGCGCGGCGCCAGCGGTCGGAGGGTTCGCCGGAATCGACGGCGATGGCGAGGTCCAGGTAGCGGAGGGCCTGGGCGGGGGAGTCGGCCGGGGAGGCAAGGCTGATGAGGTTGCGGAGCATGCGGATGATCATTTCCTTTTTGGAGGCGAGGCGGAAATGCTCGTCGAAAATGGGGACTTCGCTGTGGGCGCGGGCCCATTCCGCGGCGCGCTCGCGGTTGCCCAGGCGGCCGCCGTCAAACACGTCGATGTACTGGGGAGACTGGCCGGGCGGAGCGAACTGGAGGATGAAATGGCCGGGAAGAGGGACCCCCGAAAGGTGGTCGAGGCCGATGAGGCGGGCGAGCTCGAGGAAGAGGATGGAGAGCGTGATGGGGATGCCTTCGCGGTCGTCGATCACCTCGTTGATGTAGCTGTTGGAGCGGTTGTAGTAGTCGCCGCGGCTGCCGTGGAAGCCGTTTTCGTGGAAAAGATAGTTGATGAGGCGCTCGAGTTTGGACTCGGCGGACGCGCCGGAAGGGAGGGAGCGGGTGATTTCGCCGGCCATGGCGGCGAGCTCCTCGCGGTAGGGTTCGAGCTCGAGGTCCGGATTGTCGAGGCGGGAAACGAGGAGGGCGGATTTGAAGAGGTCCATTTCGGGCTCCGGTTTCTTGAATTCAGCAAGCATGGCGGATTGAACCTCGGCGAGATGGGCGGAATCCGCCTGCCTGCGGAGGTCGGCGGCTTCCTGGTCTCGCTTTTTCGCCTCGGCGAGCAAAACGGCGCGGGAGGCCAAGGCAGGCGTTGAGGCCGGGCCAGGCTCCACAGGGAGCATCGGACGGACAGAGAAATTCTTGAATTGGGCCTGGGTATGCCGGAATTTGGCGAGGCCAACCGCGCCCAGGCGAAGGGCATCGTCGCGGGATTCGAAGACCAGTTGGCCGTTGACGAAGCAGCGGATGAGGTCTTTTTCGAGCTGGACGCGGAGGGTGTTCCAATCGCCGGGGAGGTAGGCCGGGGAGGCTTTTTGTTCGAGAATATTCCAGGAGAAAACGTCGGGGCCGTCGAAACGGGTGAGGCGAAGCTGGCCGCCGCTGGGATAGAAGCCGTAATGCCGGTCGGCGCGGTCGGCGGCGAAAATCAGGCCGGCGGCGCCGGATTCGTCGTCGAGGCGGGTGGTGACGGAGAGTTCGTAGGGGAGCGCGGGGGGATCGGGCTGGTGAAAGCAGAGGGAGCGGCCGCCGAAGCCCGTGCCGGAGCCGGTGACGCGGATTTCCCCGGCGCGGCGCGTCCAATGGGCGCCGTAGGAGGATTTCCAGAGGCGTGGATCGAGGGCGCCGAGGGTGATCCAGCGGTCGATGGGGACTGGGTTGGGCTTGTCGAGGAGGGTTTTGAGGGAATCAACGGGGATCGCGAAGCCGAGGTTGTCGGTGACGGCGGATTTCATTTCGAGGATGCCGGCGACGCGGCCGGAGGAGTCGAGGAGGGGGCCACCGCTGTTGCCGGGCTCGATGGGGATGGCGAGCTGGATCATGCGCCCGTTGGAGAAATCGCGGAAGGCGGAGACGACGCCCTGGACGACGCTGTGGGCGAGGCCGCGGGGGTTGCCCATGGCGACGACGCGGGCGCCCTGCTTGAGGTCGGCGGAATCGGCGAGCTTGAGGGCGGGGAGGTTGGAGGCGGCGACGCGGATGATGGCGAGGTCGAGCTTGCGGTCCCAGGCGTGGATTTCCTGGACGGGGAAGGAATCGCCATTGGCGAAGCGGACCTCGATGGGGCGGCCTTCGCCGATGACATGGAGGCTGGTGGCGATGAGGCCGCGGCGGTGGACCACGAAGCCGGAGCCGACGCCCTCGACGGAGCCGTCGCGGGCGCGCTGGGTGATGATGACGACGGAGGGGCGGGCTTTCTCGGTGAGCTCCTCGACCGATTTTCCGCGCGGAGTCCCGGCGTCGACGGCGGGGTCGGCCGCAAGGAGTGGGAAGAGGAAGGCCGCGAGGAGGAAGGCGCGCGCGAGGGAGCGGGCGTTCGCCATGAGTGCCATAGGATTCAATTCACTTCACCGGCGGTGGTCACGGCGGGGAGGATGTCGAGGACGTCCCTGGGGTTGACGAGGCCTTTGTCCATGGCGAATTTGGCGTAGCGGCGCATGGAGATGTAACTGCCGGGAGGGGTGGCCTGCTGGAGCTCGCCGATGGTGCCGCCTTTTTCGATGGCGTCGCGCAGGGGCGGGGTCATGACGAGGGCTTCGTAAATGCCGAGGCGGCCCTTGAGGCCGGTCATGCGGCAATGGGTGCAGCCTTTGGACTGCCAGGTTTTGCAGGTTTCACCGGGCTCGAGAATGGCGGCGGAGCGGAGCTGGGCGAAGAGGACTTCGTCGGGCTTGAACTCCTCGGCGCAGGCGCTGCAAAGGCGGGGGGCGAGGCGCTGGGAGACGACGCCGCGGAGGGAGGAGGCGATGGCGTAGGACTCGATGCCGCGCTGGCGGATGCGGGTGACGGTCTCGAAG
>CAZSXX010000080.1:0-14002 GCA_964611245.1 uncultured Verrucomicrobiota bacterium
GCGGGGTGTCTCTTTTTTGGGGAGGCAGCCGGATTCAGTCAACGGTTGGGCGTTTCTGCTTTCCTGTTGTACGTTCCGGTTCGCCGGGGGCGATGGAACGGGCTTGGTCGGCCTGTCGTGGTCACTTTAGTGTCATCTGATATGTTGTCAAGTGTGTTCTTTTTTACCATCGAAATGGGACTGCAGGAACAATGTTTGAAAAGAGGGTCCAGATGGAAGAATTTAGGTTTAACACACCAGAGATTACAATCATATGTGGCTTTAAAGGCAAAAAAATAAAAAGCTTTGTGTATTTCAAGAAACTCGGGTGGATGTGCGTAGGGATACGCAGGGCAAAATACGTTGCGTTTCAAAGTAGGAATTGATATGGTCACCATCAAGTTAGATGCAACACGATTTAGCGAATTGGAGCAGAATAATCCTTGCGGTTTCGGTGACGATTCAATTGTTGGCGACGGTCCAGGCGTTTCGATTGGGTGTCCTAAAATGGCGCACGGCGTGGTTTTTGGTGGCGTTTGCGAACGCCTTGATGCTTATCCGGCGGGGGGTCGGATTTTATCGGGAACTTGAGGAAACGATGGGGCCGGATGTGCTGGGAAGATCGATTGGGCTGCTGATTTCGACTTTGATGCTGGTGGGATTGACGCTTTTGTTGCGGTGGCACCGGAAACCGGAACCGAAGCCGGAGCAGAAAACAGCGAAGGAAGTGGGGGAGGCAGAAAAACTGGCCAAGGTGAGATGGATTCGGCAAACGGCGGCATTGATTGGCATTGGGGCCGGAGTGTGCTGCCTGGGGTTGGGGCAGGTGGCTTATGACGCGTATCGAGGAACGATTGAGAATCGAACCGAGAGCTGCAATCTGAGGACCGCGGCGCTGTTGAAGGCGGCAATCGAGGGAGCGCCGAACGAGGGGGCCGCGATGGGAATGTTGCGGGAGATGGAGGAGGCGGCGAAGGTGGGGTCGAGGGCGGGGGAGGTAGATTTCGTGAGCGAGGACGGATTGGAGCGATTGGACATCGGGACAGCGCGCGGGAGAGAAGAAAGGGCGGAAACTGGGTTTTTGGCGAGCCTTGGGGAGAACAAGAGTTGGAGCGGGAGAATCCGGAGTTTGAAGGGGAGGGAAGAGTTGGCGGGTTATGTGCACAGCGCACGGTGGCGGGGATTTGTTGGAGTGCGGACGCCGGTGGGGGAGACCCTCTTGAAGGCGCAAGCGGAGGCGCTGCCGTGGGTCGCAGCCATGGTTTTGGTTTTGGTTCTGGTGATTCCGATCAGTTTTTTTCTGCTTTGCCATGCGGGCACGATTTCGCACGAGGCGGCATCCTCGGCGATCGAGGAGCGAAGGGCCCTTGAGGGGCGCCTGACGGCGTTGGTGGAATGTGTCCGGGACCACGCAATTTTCATGCTGGACCGGGACGGGAGGGTGCAGACGTGGAATCCCAACGCCGCGGCGATCCGAGGATGGAAAGAGCATGAAATCAAGGGGAGGCGCCTTGCGAACTTTTATCCGGAAGAGGAACGCGCGGCGGGCCAATGCGAGGAGGACTTGAAGGAGGCGGAGAAGTCGGGGCAGGTGGAGCGGGAGGGGTGGAGGATGAGGGCGGATGGGACGCGGTATTGGGCAAATTCGACGATTTCCGCGCTGCGGGGTCCGGGGGAAGAGTTGGGCGGTTTTTTGGTGGTGAGCAAGGATGGGACGGAGCGGCGGAAGCTGAACGAGCGGATTGAGGAATTGATGAGGATGTATTCGGTGTTGAGCGGAATCAACCAAGTGATTGTGCGGGAGCGCTCGCCGGCGGCGATGATGGAAAAGGCGTGCCGGCTCACGGTGGATCGAGGGGGTTTTTCGATGGGATGGATTGGTTTGGAGGAGGAAGGCACGGGAGTCTTGGTGAGGCGAGGAGTGGCTGTGGCTGGTGGGTCGACTGGCGGCGGATTGGAGTCGGCGTTCACGGCGGCGGGTGGGGTTGGGGAGCGGTTGTGCCGGGAGGTGATGCGCACGGGAGCGCGGGCCGTGGCAAATGAGGCCGGGGAAGGGGAAGCGGTGGGGCAAAAGGCGGAGGATGGTGGGGGCAGCTTCAGGCCGATGGCGGCGCTGCCATTGAAGGTTGGGGGAAGGACGATTGGAGCGCTGGGATTAATTTCGCGGAAGGGGAAGGCATTCGAGGGGCAGGAGCTGGGATTGCTGGATGAGATGGCGGAGGATCTTGGGTTCGCGATCGAGGTGGCGCAGAGGGATGAGGTGCGGAGGAAGGCGGAGGATGAGGTGAGGGCGCATCTTGGAGAATTGCAGCGGTGGCACCAATTGATGCTGGCACGGGAGGACCGGGTGGGCCGGCTGAAGGCGGAGGTGAATGAACTTTTGGAGGAGGCGGGGCGCCCGGCGCGGTATGCCAGTCAGGGAAAGCGATGAGAATGACAGAACGAGTGGACGAACGGGCACGGTTGGAGAGCTTGCGGCGGTTGAACGTGCTGGACACCCCGGCGGAGGCGGCGCTGGATGAACTCACGCGGCTTGCGGCGCAGATTTGCGAGGCGCCAATGGCGGTGGTGTCGCTGGTGGATGAAGCGCGGCAATGGTTCAAGTCGAGGCACGGGGTGGAAATGGCGGAGACGCCGCGTGACATCTCATTCTGCGCGTGGGCGATCCAGGAAAAGGATTCGGTGCTGGAGGTGAGGGACGCGGCGGCGGACGAGCGATTTGCTAGCAGCCCTTTGGTGGTGTCGGAGCCAAAGATCCGTTTTTACGCCGGGGCGCCACTGGTGGCGCAGGACGGGCATGCGCTGGGGGCGCTGTGCGTGATGGACCGGAGGCCCCGGGAGCTGAACGAGGTGCAACGGCAGGCGCTGAAGGTGTTGAGCCGGCAGGTGGTGTGGCATCTGGAGCTGTGGAGGCGGGCGAGGGAACTGGAGCGGGAAACGGCGGAGCGCAAACGGGCGGAGGAACTCGGGGCGAAGACACGGCAGACGCTGTTGAGCCTGCTGGAGGACGCGGAACAGGCGGGGGAGGAGTTGAAGGCGAGCGAGGAGCGGTTCCGTGAGTTGGCGGAGAACATCGATGAGGTTTTTTGGGTGATGGACGCAGGGCAAGCCAAGTACTCGTATATCAGTCCGGCGTTTGAAACGATCTGGGAGAGGCCGCGGAGCAGCTTAACGGCGGGGCTGCGGAGTTGGATGGAAACCGTGCATCCGCAGGACCGGGAGAGAGTGGCGCAGGCGGCGGCGGGGAGCGCGAGCGGAAATTACAACGAGGAGTATCGAATACTCCTGCCAAACGGGACGGTGAGGTGGGTCAACGACCGGGCGTTTCCGATCCGGGAGGAGGCTGGAAAGATCGAGCGAATTGTGGGGGTGGCGCGGGATGTGACGAGCCGGAAGGCGGCTGAGTCGGCGCTGGGGGAGAAGACGCAGTTGTTGGAGAAGGCGCAGGAGATCGGGCAGATTGGGAGTTGGTCGAAGGAGCTTGGAGAGGGGAATCGATTGGAATGGTCGGACGGGACGGCGCGGATATTTGGATTTGAGCCCGGGGAGTTTGACGGTAGGGAGGAGACTTTTTATTCGATGGTGAAGGGGGAGGACGTGGAACTGGTGAGGGAGGCAATGAGGGGGGCGTTGGCCGGGGAGCGGGGGTATGAGGTGGCGCACCGGATTGTGCAGCGGGACGGGAGGGAGAGGTGGGTGCAGCAGAAGGCGGATGTGGAGCGGGACGAGGCCGGGGGGCCGCGGAGGATGGTGGGGGTGATCCAGGACGTCACGGAGAGGAAGATGTTGGAGGAGCAATTCCGGCAGTCGCAGAAGATGGAGGCGATCGGGCGGCTGGCGGGAGGGGTGGCGCATGATTTCAACAATATCCTGGCGGTGATCATGATGCAGTCGGAGTTGGCGCAGATGGGGGAGGACATCCCGGATCCTGTGGTGGACAGCCTGGAGCAAATACGGGCGGCGGCGGAGCGGGCGGCGAAGTTGACGAGGCAGTTGTTGTTGTTCAGCCGGAAGCAGGTGATGCAGCCGCAGGACATTGACTTGAACGAGACGGTGACGGGGTTGGCGAAGATGTTGCAGCGGATCATTGGAGAGGATGTGAGGTTGGAGATGCATCTTCATTCGGCGGCGCTGGTGACGAGGGCGGACGCGGGGATGCTGGACCAGGTGTTGATGAATTTGGCGGTGAACGCGCGGGATGCGATGCCGGGAGGGGGGCGGTTGTTGATTGAGACCTCCGTGCGGGTGGTGAAAAAGGAGGAGGCCGCGCCGCATCCGGATTCCGCGCCGGGGCCGTATGTGTCGCTGTCGGTGGAGGACAGTGGGACCGGGATATCGCCGGAGGTGTTGCCGCGGATCTTTGAGCCGTTTTTCACGACGAAGGAGGCGGGAAAGGGGACGGGGCTAGGGTTGGCGACGGTGTTTGGGATTGTGAAACAGCATTCGGGATGGGTGACGGTGGCCAGTGAGTTGGGGAAGGGGACGAGGTTTGAGGTGTTTTTGCGGGCGACCGGGAGCGGGGATTTGGGGGCCAGCGCGCCGATTGCGCCGGCAAAGCCGCGCGGGGGGACGGAGACGATCCTGCTGGTTGAGGACGAGCAGGGGGTGCGGATGTTGACGAGGATTTTGCTGGAGCGGCAAGGGTACCGGGTGTTGGAGGCGGCGAATGGGGTGGAGGGAATGCAGGTTTGGGAGAGGGAGAAGGGTTCGATCCGGCTGTTGTTGACGGACATGGTGATGCCGGAAGGGATCAGCGGGAGGGAATTGGCGGGGCAATTGCAGGAATGGCAGCCCGATTTACGTGTGATTTTCACGAGCGGCTACAGCGCGGACATCGCGGGGAGGGAGCTGAACTTGAAGGATGGGCAGAACTTTTTGCAGAAGCCATGCCCGCCGCTGCGGTTGCTGGAGACGGTGCGGAAAAGTTTGGACGCGTTGCCAAAGTGAGGGGAGAGGGGCGGAGCGCGGAGGGGGGATGGGGGGATTTGGTTGGGAGGGGGTGTGGTTGGGTCAGGATTGGTTGAGTTTGAGCCAGTATTCGCCGATTTGTTGGACGTCGCGGGTGAAGCGTTCGAAGTTGACGGATTTGACGAGGTAGCTGTTGGCGCCGGCTTTGTAGCAGGCTTCGAGGTCTTGTTTGCGGCTGGAGGAGGAGAGCATGACGACGGGGATGTTTTGGGTGCGGGGGTCGGTTTTGACTTGGCGGAGGACTTCGAGGCCGTCGGCGCGGGGCATTTTGAGGTCGAGGAGGATGAGGCGGGGGAGGTGGGAGGGGTTGCGGGAGGAGTGGGGGCCGCGGCAGAAGATGTAGTCGAGGGCTTCTTCGCCGTCGCGGGCGCAGGCGATGGATTGGGCGAGGTGGGTTTTTTTGAGGGCGGCGAGGGCGAGGTCGAGGTCGTCCTGGTCGTCCTCGACCAGCAGAATGTCAATGGGGTCCATCGGGTTCAGTTGAGGGTGAAGTGGAAGGTGGAGCCCTGGCCGGGTTGGGATTCTGGCCAGATGCGGCCGCCGTGGCGGGTGATGATGCGGTGGACGATGGCGAGGCCGACGCCGGTGCCCTCGAATTCGTCGGATTTGTGGAGGCGGCGGAAGACTTGGAAGAGTTGCGGGGCGTGGCGCATGTCGAAGCCGACGCCGTTGTCCTTGACGAAGTAGGTGGTTTTGCCCTGGTGGGTGGTGGAGCCGACGTGGACGCGGGGGGAGGGGGGGTTGCGGGAGTATTTGAGGGCGTTGGAGAGGAGGTTGACGTAGACTTGTTCGCGGCGGGGGGGGTGGGCGTGGCCGGGGGGCATGGGGACGAGGAGGCGTGCGGGGGAGCGGTTTTTGTCCTGGGAGGCGAGTTCGGCGAAGACTTTGCGGGCGATGGAGGCGGGGTCGAGGGGCTCTTTTTTGACGGGTTCGGCGCCGAGGTGGGCGAAGGAGAGGAGGTCGTCGATGAGTTGGCCCATGCGCTGGGCGCCGGCGCGGATTCGGCGGAGGAGGGTGTGGCCCTCGCCGTCGAGTTTGTGGGCGTATTGGGTTTCGAGGATGTGGGAGAAGCCGGCGACGGAGCGGAGGGGTGAGCGGAGGTCGTGGGAGACGGTGTAGGTGAAGGCTCCGAGTTCCTTGTTGGCGGCCTCGAGTTCCTGGGCGCGGGCGAGGAGTTCGGCGTCGCGGGCCTGGATTTGGGAGAGCATGTGGTTGAAGGCGTCGGTGAGGGGGGAGAATTCGGGGCCGGGCTCGGGCTCGACGCGGAGGGAGTAGTCCTTTTGGGCGGAGATGCGGTGGGCGGTGGCGGCGAGTTTGGTGAGGGGCTTGGAGACGTGGCGCTGGAGGCGGGCGGAGAGGGCGAAGGCGCCGAAGGAGAGGATGAGGAGGACGGCGACGGCGCCGGCGGCGACGATCCAGAGGCGGCGCCAGAGGCGGAGGTAGCCGGCGTCGATGAAGACGGAGCCGATTTTTTTGCCGTCGAGGTGGATGGGGGCGAAGACCCAGATGCGGCCCGGGGGTGGCTTGGGGGAGGCAAGGGTGGCGAGGTCGGGAAAGGAGGAGTCGGAGAGGGAGGCGGGGTAGCGGGCGAAGACGTTTTGGGCCTCGTCGTAGATGCAGGCGGCGGAGACGTCGTCGTTGCTGGCGAGGCCGTGGAGGATTTTTTCGGCGTATTCGGGCTGGTTGAATTGGACGGCGGCGCGGGTGGTGAGGGCGATGAAGTGGGCGGCGCCGGAGAGGTTGCCGAGGGCGGATGTTTTGAAGGAGTAGATGTCAAAGGCGATGAAGGCGAGGGCGGCGGCGAGGAGGACGGCGATGCTTGGGACGAAGCCGGAGAGGACGAGCTTGGCCCGGAGGGGGAGGTTGCCGAACCATTTTTTCATGGGCGGGGATCGGTCTCGACGATGCGGGCGATGGCCAGGAGGTCGGAGCTGATGGTGAGGCCGTGTTTTTCGGTGGATTTGCGGTTGATGATGAGGCTGACGTTTTTCTCGCCTCGCTCGAAACGGATGGAGCCACCGAGGCGGCAGAAGGGGGCGAAATCGGAGACGGTCAGGACGGGCTTGCCGCGCAGGCCGGCGAGGATTTCGGGGATGCGATTTTTTTCGGAGGCGGCGATGTAGAGGATTTGGCAGTCGGGGGGGGCGGAGCCGGAGGGGGCGCGGATGATTTTGACGGGGCGCCCGAGGAGGCGGACTTCGGCGAGGGATTTTTCGAGCACCGCCGCGAGGAGGTCCTCGCCGAGGAAGGCGAAGACGAACGGGGCGGTGGTGGCCGGGAAGGCGGCGGGGGGCCATTTGGTGAAGAGGGCGAAGTTGTAGAGGTAGGCGGACTTGATTTCGTTCTCGGTGCCCTTGAGGCGTGGGGGGCCGGCGTGGAGGGGGGAGGAGAGGGCAAGGCAGAGCAGGGACGCGAACAGGAGGGCGATGGCCCCCTGGACCGCGTCCGCGCGCCGGCGGGGAGGGTTAGAAGCGCCAGGTGACCTTGCCATACACACTGCGCTCTATTTCGGTGGGGGTGACCAGGGGGGCGGTGGAGCCGAATTCGGGGTGGCGGGAGTCGAGAATGTTTTGGACGGCGACGCTGAGGTCCAGGTTTGGCCTGGGGGACCAGCCGAGGCGGATGTCCCACCGGACGTAGCTGGGGACTTTTTGGTTTTTCAGGGAATCGACATAAAAGACCGCGGAATCGAGTTGGAAATTGTGCGGGAGGTCGAGGAATGACCGGAGGTGGAACTGGTTCTCCGGGCTGTCGCCCTCGGCGTTCTCGGCGGTGCGGTCGGTGGAGGGCAGGCGGAGGTCGAGGTCCATGGAGAGGAAGCTGTAGGCGGCGGCGAGGCGCCATGAGTCGGTGACTTGCCAGGTGGGGCCGAGTTCGAAGCCGTGGGTTTGGCCGCGGAGCTGGTTGCCGTAGGTGATGGGGACCTGGATGGGCGCGCCGGGGATGACGGGGCCGCGTTCGCTGGTGCGGATTCGGTCGTAGGAATTGTAGAAGGCGGCGGAATCGAAGAAAAGGGACTGGTTGACCTGGACGCGGTGGCCGAGCTCGTAGGCGGTGAGTTCCTCGGAGAAGAAGCGGGGGTTGCCGCGGATGGTCGCGATGACGGTGGGCGAGCCGGGGAGGGCAACCCTGGCGACGGCGTCATTCTCGAAGAGGGCGGGGGTCCGGACGGCGCGCGAGACCGCGGCCCAGAGGGTTTGCGCGTCGGTGATTCTGAAGGTGAGGCGGCCGGAGGGTTGGACTTCCCAGCCAGTGTAGTCATTGTGTTCGAACTTGGAGCCGGCGGTGAAGGAGAGGCGGTCGGGGACGAGCGCGAGTTCGTCCTGAACGAAGACGCTGAAGAGTTGGTCGTGACGCTCCTCCGGGAAATAGGTGGCGCTGTAACTGCCGGCGATGTCATTCACGAGGAGGCGGTAGCCGGCGCCCCAGATGAACTCGTTGCGCTCCCCGATTTGGATTTTGTTTTGGAAGTCGAGGTCCAGGGTGTCGAGTTTGGCGTTGAGGACGAGATTTTCCCGTTGCTTGCGGTCGTAATAAAGTTGGAGGGTGTAATCGGCCGTTTCGGAGAGGGTGTGGGACCAGCGGCCCAAGAGATTCCAGCCGGTGGCTTTCGCGTTTTCTTTGCGGGAGAGGGAGTAGGGGGCGGTGGGCGAGGCCATGACGACGCGGTCGCCGGAATGGCCAAAATAATAATCGCCCTGGAGGGTGAGGTGGCGGTCCTCGAGCGGGGCCCAGTCCATGCGGAAGCCTTCGCGCTGCTGCCACCATTCGTCGGCGCCACGGACTCCGTTCAACTCGCGGAAATCGCCGCGGCGGAAGCCTTTTGCGTAAACGCGGTAGTGGAGGTTCTCCGTGAGCTGGCCACCGTGGCGCAGGGCGCCGGAGCCAGTTTCCTCCGTTCCGCCGGAGAGGGTGAGGAGGGTTCCCTGGGTGTCGCGGGCGTCCTTGGTGAGGATGTTGATGACGCCGTTGACGGCGTTGGCCCCCCAAAGGGCGCCGCCGGGGCCACGGATGACCTCGATGCGGTCGATATCCTCCATGACGGTGTCCGCGGCGTCCCAATACACGCCGGAAAAGACCGGGGTGTAGAGGGCGCGGCCGTCCATGAGGACGAGTTGTTTGTTGGCGAAGCGGCTGTTGAAGCCGCGGGAGGAGATGGCCCATTTGTTGCCGTTGATCCGGGCGACGTTGATGCCTGGGGCCATGCGGAGGGACTCGGGGATGGAGGTGACGCCGGAGCGGCGGAGGTCTTCCTGCTCGATGACGTAGATCGCGGCTGGGGCGGTGATCAGCGACTCCTCTTTCCGGGAGACGGAGGTGACTTCGACGTAGCGAAGGTCCTGGAGGGAGAGGCGCATGAGCGGGGCGGGCGCGGCGGGGGGCTCCGCCGAGGAGATTGCCAAGGCGGGGAAGAGCGCCAAGGGCACGATCAGCGATGCGAGGGAATTGGCCATATCCTGTTCGGGGGCAAAGCCTACGAGGAAAATGGACGGGAAGAAATCGGGGAAACACCGATATTCGGAGGGTGGAGCTGGGGAGGGAAAACCGCCTGAAGAGACAGGAAATCGGGGAAAGCCTTACGGACATTCCTTAGTGGCAAGTGGTAGGCTGGGTAGCCATCCGAATTTTATGACAGCCAAAACAGTCCACACCCGCATCAAGGACAGCGCGCAAGCCGGAGAAGAAATCGGAAGGAAAATCCGGGAGGCGTTCCGCGGGGGGGCGCCGGACGCGATTGTCCTCTTCGCGTCGGCCCGGCATGAGTTCGCCGCGTTGCTGAGGGGGATCCATGAGGCGTGCGAGCCGAAGGCGCTGGTGGGAAGCTCGTCGGCCGGGGAATTCACGTCCGAGGCGTTTGACGAAGGAACGGTGTCGGCGGTGGCGTTCAAGGATCCGGAAATGCGGTTCACGGCGGCGGTGGGGCGGGGGTTGAGGGAGAATCGGGCGCGGGCGGCGCAGGACATCGTGTCGAAGTTCCAAGGTTTGGAGACGCATGAATATGGGACGAAGGCGGCGTTGGTGCTGACGGACGCGCTGGCGGGGCATGCGGACGATTTGGTGGAGCGGTTGACAAAGTTGACGGTGGGAAACTACCAGTTGTTCGGGGGTGGGGCAGGGGATGACGCGAGGTTCACGCGGACGCATGTGTTCTGCGGATTGGAGGCGGCGCCGGACGCGGCGGTGGCGCTGGAGATCTTGTCGAACAAGCCGATTGGCATTGGGGTGAGGCACAGTTGGGAGCCGGCGACGCCGCCCATGCGGGTGACCGCGGCCGAAGACATGCGGTTGATCAGCTTGAACAACATTCCCGCCGTGGAGGTGTTCCGGGAATTCGCGATGAAAACGGGGCAGGCCTTCAAGGCGTCGGATCCGATCCCGTTTTTTCTGCACAACACGGTGGGGATTTCGACGCCGGCCGGCTTCCGGCTGCGGGTGCCGTTGAGCGTCAACGCGGATGGATCGATCCAATGCGCGGCGGATGTCCCGGTGGGAAGCATAGTGCACATCATGAGCCCGAGGGGTGGCTCCGCGGCGGCGGCCACGAGGGCGGCGATGGAGCAGTTGTCGGGGGAGGAGCCGGAGGTGGCGCTGTTTTTTGACTGTGTGGCGACGCGGCTGCGGATGGGGAAGGAGTTCGGGTTTGAGCTGGACCAGGTGACCGACGCGCTCGGGGAGGCCGAGTACGCGGGGTGCAACACGTATGGCCAAATTGCGAGGACGGAGGGGCAATTCAGCGGGTTCCACAATTGCACCGCGGTGGTGGCCGTGTTCCCAAGATGAGCGAGGGGATCCCCAGCCTGGTCCTCCGTTTCGCCACGGAAGTGATCCATCCGGAGACGCGGACCGAGACGCTGGAGCGGTTCTGCAAGGATTGCGGGCTGGACTCGCTGCTGCTTTTCCTCCGGGACTCGGAGGTGGAAACGCTGCTGGCGGCCCCCGGCTTTCCGCAAACCTACCCGGACGGGAAACGGTGGCAGACATTTTTGGAGGGATGCATGGAGGGGTGCGTGAGGGAGGGGACACTCCCGGCGCCGGGCTCGGGGAAGGAGCAGCGGGCGATGGCGGTCGGGGCAAACGGGAGCGTGCTGGTCGCGATGGGCGGCAACCGATGCGGGGAGTTGATGCGGCATCTGAAGGACATCCTGCCGTTGATTGGGGCGGCGTTCAATGGGGAGCGGGCCGCGATGGCGCAACGGGCGCACGCGGAAGTGGCGGCGGAAACGGCGAAACAGGCCCATGCGCTGGCGCAGGGGCTGGACAAGGCGAGGCGCGACACACTGCGGGAGCTTTCGCTGCGCCGGCGGGCCGAGGAGCAGGTCCGCAAGCGGAGCCGGGTGCTGGAGGTTTTGAACCGGACCGGGAGCATGCTGGCGGGGGAGCTGAACCTGGAGAAGATTCTGCAATTGGTCACGCACGCCGGGGCGGAGATCGCAAGCGCTGAATTTGCGGCGTTTATCCGGAAGGAAGGGGAAGCGCCCGGCGACAGGCTGGTTGCAGAGGCGGTGGCAGGGGACCCCGGGAGGGCGGTCGGGGCGATGTTGGATCCAGCCAACCGAGACCTGGTGGGCCCGAGCGTGCTGAAGGATGAGGCGTCGTTGGTGAAGGATTTATGGAAGGACCCGCGGTTTGGGGGGAGGTCCGAAGGAGGCGGGCTGGGGCATTTGCGGAGTTTTTTGGCCGTGCCGGTGAGCCGGACTGGGAGGGTGTTCGGCGGGCTGGTTTTTGGCCATGGCGAGCCTGGGGTGTTCACGGCCGACACGGAGGATGTGATCATCAGCCTGGCGGCGGCGGGGGCGATCGCGATCGACAACGCGGGGCTGCACCACGAGTTGCAGCGGGAGTTGGAGGAGCACAAACTGGCGGAACAGAAGCTGCGGGTGGCGCAGGATGAATTGACGAAGGCGAACGAGGAGTTGGAGACGCGGGTGCAGCAGCGGACGGCGTCCCTCAAGGAGGCCGTGTCCCAGATGGAGGAGTTTTCCTACAGTGTGTCGCATGATTTGCGGGCGCCGCTGCGGGCGATCAACGCCTACGCGGACGCGCTGCTGGAGGAGGCGAGCGAGAGACTGGACGAGACCGGCCGGGAATACTTGCGGCGAATCCAGCGGAGCAGCGTGCGGATGGAGAAGCTGACGCACGACGTGCTCACGTACAGCCGGGTGGCGCGCGCGGAGTTGGCGCTGGCGACGATCGACCTGGAAAAGCTGATCGGAGAATTGGCGTCGCAGTATGTGGAATTCCAGGAGCCGAACGCCACGCTGGAGGTCGAGAGCCCGCTGCACCGCGTGCTGGCCCATGAAGTTTCCCTGGGCCAGGCCCTCACGAATTTGGTGAGCAATTCAGTGAAGTTCATGAAGCGCGGGGCGCATCCGGTCATCCGGATTTGGACGGAGAGGGTTGGCGATTTGGTGCGGATTTGGGTTGAGGACAATGGGATTGGGATCAAACCAAGCCAGCAGGCCCGGCTGTTCACGATGTTTGAGCGGCTGAATCCGAAGGAGGGGTACGAAGGGACGGGGATCGGGCTGGCGATCGTGAGGAAGGCGGTGGAGAAGATGGGGGGGCAGGTGGGGGTTCAATCGGACGGGGAGACCGGCAGTGAGTTTTGGATTGAACTCAAGGGCGCGCCTTGACCATGGGCTGGAGGGAAGGCGACGAGGTTTCCGTGGCGATCCGGGTGCGGACAAAATGGTCCTCGGCCAAGGGCAACCGGCGGATGGGTTGAACACCGCGCAAGGCTTCGTCCGTCTTGGACATCAATTCGCGGAGGGTTTTGGAGGCGGGCGGTTTGGTCAGGTAGGCGCGGGCGCCGAGGTGATAGGCGCGGTGGATGTCGCGGTCCTCGGCGGAGGAGGTCAGGATGATGACGAGGAGGCTGGATTTGAAGGGCTGGGATTGAATCCACTCGAGGACCTCCAAGCCGCTGACGAAGGGAAGCTTCAAATCCAGGAGGACCAAGCTGGGGAAAGGGAAGGCGGTTCGATCCGCAAAGCGGCCATGCCCGCGGAGGTAGTCGAGGGCTTCCTGCCCGTCGGTGACGATGAAGAGTGGGTTGGCCAGTTTGGAGTCCCGAAAGGCGCGGCGGAGGATGAACACATCATCGTCATTGTCCTCCACCACCAGCACCGGCAACCGCTCGACTTCCACAGTGAGGATCCTTTCGTTGGATTAAGGGGCGGAAGGGTTGGGCGAGAAACTTTCGGGGAGGGGCGTGAGCCATTCCCTGCATTCCGGGGGGAGTTCCTCGAGGACGGAACGGAGGCGGGCCAGCATTTCCGAGTGACCGGCGCCTTTGTTGAGGATTTTGCGGATTCCGGCGGCTTCGGCCCGCTGTTGGGTTTCGGCGGAGACGCCGCCGCTGAGGATAATGAACGGGACTTTGGGAATGACACTTTCGCGGCGGACCCATTCCAGAAATTCAACGCCGCTGTCGCGGATGGAGACGGCCGAGTCGGCGATGATGAGGTGAGGAAGGGGCCGTTTTTCTCCCGGCTTGGAGGCGCGGAGGTGGAACTTGGCGTCCTCGGTGGCGGTGAAATGGAGGAGGGTGCCGGTGAAGCCGAGTTTTTTGAGGGCGCGCTTGATGAAAAACGCGTCGTTTTCGTCGTCCTCCACCAGCAATAGAGTGCAGTTTTTTGGCATTTTTTCCTTGGTCCAGCCGCGACGCCGATTATACATAAAAAAGGGGCGGTGTCCATGCGTTGGGGAAAATTCAGGGAAACACCGATAGGAAGGGCGAAGGGGGAATTTTGGGGCGGGCGTCGGCGGTTGGGGGCCGGGGCCCAAGAATCATCGGGGGGCCTTGAGGAGGAGGACGGAGAAGGTGCTGCCGTGGCCGAGGGTGGATTCGACGGCGATGGATCCGCCCATGCGCTCGGCGGCTTTTTTGGCGATGGCGAGGCCGATGCCGGTGCCCTCGAATTTTTTCTCCGAATGGACACGGCCGAAGATCTGGAAGATTTGTTCGTGGTGCTCGGGGGCAATGCCAATGCCGTTGTCGGTGAAGGCGACAATGGCCTTGTCGCCGTCCTCGCGGGCGCTGATGGAGATGGAT
>CAZSXX010000081.1:0-8445 GCA_964611245.1 uncultured Verrucomicrobiota bacterium
ATCCTCTCGGCCGCCGAGTCGCTCAAGACATTCAAGCTGCCCCCGGGCTTCCGCATCGAAGCCGTGGCGGCCGAGCCCTTGATCGAGGCTCCCGTGGCCATGGCCTTTGATCCGGCCGGCCGAATCTACGTCCTTGAAATGCGCGGCTTCATGCCCACGGTCGACGGCATCGGCGAGGATCAACCCCTCGGCCGGGTGAGCGTGCTGCAGGACACGGACGGCGACGGGAAAATGGACAAAGCCACCGTCTTCGCCGACGAATTGGTCATGCCCCGCGCCATCGGCCTGGCATATGGAGGCCTGCTGATCGCCGAGCCGCCGAAACTGTGGTTTTGCCGGGACACCAACGGCGACTTGGTGGCCGACGAAAAAATCCTCATCGCCTCGGACTACGGCAGCCAAGCCAATCCCGAGCACACCGCCAACGGGCTGATGTGGGCCATGGACAACTGGATTTACAGCGCCAACCACACCAACCGCCTGCGGCGCGTCGAGGGCAAATGGGTCCAGGAGCCGACCGCTGTCATTTCCGGCCGTGGCCAATGGGGCATTTCGCAGGACGACTTCGGCCGCCTATTCTTCAACAGCAACAGCGATTACCTGCGGTGCGACCTGGTCCCGCCGGAACTCGCTTTCCGCAACGGCAACGCCCCCTTCCCGTTTGGCGTCAACGTCCAGTTGGACCGGAACCAGGCCGTCTTTCCCATCCGCCCAAATCCGGGGGTCAACCGCGCCTACCAAAAAGGCCAACTGAGGGAGGACGGCTCGCTGGCCTCGTTCACCGGCGCCTGTGGCCCGGTCATCTATCGGGGCGACCAGTTTGAGGAGTCCTATTGTGGCGCCGCCTTCGTCTGCGAACCGACCGGCAACATCGTCCGATGCGCGCGGATCACCGAACAGAACGGCGTCCTGACCGCGACCAACGCGTTTCCCGGCGCCGAATTCCTCGCCTCCACCGAGGAACGATTCCGGCCGGTGAACCTTTACAACGGCCCGGACGGCGCCCTCTACATCGTTGACATGCACCGGGGCGTCCTCCAGCACCGCATTTACCTGACCACGTACCTGCGCAACCAAGCCCTGTCCCGCGGCCTGGAGCAGCCCACGACCATGGGCCGGATTTACCGGGTTGTGCAGGAGGGCCGCCCGCTCCGCCCCATCACGCCCATGGGCTCCACCTCCACCGATTGGGTGGCCGGCCTGAACCATTCCAATGGCTGGACCCGGGACACCTCCCAGCGCCTGTTGGTCGAGGCCTCCGACCCGGCCGCCGTGGCGCCATTGTCGGCCCTGGCCCGAGGCGACCGTCCGGGGGCGTCGGCCACCCATGCTCTCTGGTCGTTGCACGGCCTAGGGCAACTCGATTCATCGGCGATTCTCGCCGCGCTTTCCTCGAAGAACCCCGCCACCAAGGCCACCGCCGCGCGCCTCGCCGGCGGGCGGGCCGCGTCCGAGCCTTCCATTCGCTCCAGCCTCATCCGAGCCGCCGCCGACGCCAACAGCCTGGTCCAGCTCCACGCCGCCTTTTCGCTCGGCTTTGCCGCCGACAACAAAGAGGCGATGGACGCCATGGCCTCCATCGTCGAATCCCGCGTCACCGAGCCCCTGTTTCGCGACGCCACATTGTCCGGGTTGGGCGGCCATGAACTTGCCTTCACCGAACTGCTCCTGGCCCGCCCCGGCTGGCGAGATCAAAAGTCTGGGATGGACAAATTCTTGGCCAGCCTCGCGCGGTCCGCCTCCCTCTCCGGCCAAAGCAATGCCGTGAGCCGCCTCCTGGATTTGGCCCTCGCCGAGAAGAGTTGGCGCGGGGACGCCCTCATCGATGGCGTCCTCGCCACCGCGCCCGCCGCGTCGCGCGCAAAAAAGGCCCCGGCTCCCAAGCCCATGCGCCTCGCCGCCCAGCCCCCGGCCTTGGCCGCGCTCAAGAAAGAGCCGGCGCTCGCCGAAAAAGTGGCGGCCCTTGAAGCGTTGCTCGCGTGGCCCGGCAAGGACGGCGAACCCGACAATGAGGCGAAACCATTGACCGCCGCCGAGAAAGAGCAGTTTGAACTCGGCAAAAACACTTACACGCTCACCTGCGCCGCCTGCCACCAGCCCCATGGCTTGGGACAGGAAGGTCTCGCCCCGCCCTTGGTGGACTCCGAATGGGTGACCGGGTCCGAAAAGCGCCTCGCCCGCATCATCCTCCACGGGATGCGCGGCCCCCTCACGGTCAACGGCAAGCAATACTCCCTTGAAATGCCGCCGTTGGGGATTTTGGAGGACGACCAGATCGCCGCGATCATGACTTACGTCCGCCGTGAATGGAACCACTCCGCCTCGCCGGTGACCCCTGATTACGTGGCCAAAATCCGGGCCGGGGACGAAAACCGCGACGCGCCCTGGACCGAGGAGGAGCTGCTGAAGGGCCCCTGATCCCGGGCCGCCGGGCCTGTTCAGCGTTGCCGGCCCGCGCGTCCCGTGACGATTCCGCCCCGGGCTTGTCAATCTTGATGGATTACCCATACTCAGCCTGTCCATGAGCCGTTTTGGCAACCTCGAATTTGGCGACGCGCCGCGCTCGGAATCGCGTGCCCCAGCGGGCGTCAAGGACGAGGCGCACTACCTGAACGAGGCCGCGCAGGCGTTTGAGAGTGGCCGTTTCGAGCAGGCGCTCCGGGCCTTCGCCAAAGCCTTGGAGCAGAATCCCAAGAGCGCCGCCGCCTGGACCGGCCAGGTGAGGATGCTCATCGAGTTGGGCGAATTCCGGGAGGCCAAGCTTTGGGCCGAAAAAGCCCTCGCCCTTTTCCCGCGAGAAGGCGAGTTGCTTGCCGCCAAAGCGGTCGCCCTCGCCCGCGGCGGCGACGGCAAAGCCGCCTTGGCTTTCTCCGACGCGTCCATGGAGGTCGACGCCGGCACCCCCTACATCTGGCTTGCGCGCGGCGATGTCCTCCTGTCTCGAAAGGAAAAGCGCGCGGATTATTGCTTTGAGAAAGCGCTCCTGCTCGCCCGGGACCACTGGCTCTGGCCTTGGCTGGCCTCCCGCATCCACATTTTTTATGCCCGCACCGCCCAGGCATTGAAATTCGCCCAGCAAGCCCTGGCCTTGGATCCCGCGCGCGCCATCGTTTGGCAGCAACTCGGGCGGTGCGAGTCCGGCTTGGGCATCGAGGGCAAGGCCCAACAATCCTTCGCCCGGGCCCGCGAACTCGACCGGGATTGCCCCGATTTGGAAAGACTCTCGGCCGAACTGGGCCGGGCCGGGTTTTTCTCCCGCCTCGCCAGCCGTTTTTTGCCCCGCTCCGGTTAAAATCCGCGTTGCATTTCTTAGAATCAAGAAGTCCAATTAATGCAATGTTCTCAAGGCTGCAAAGGACATCCTGAGCTTATTTTCCGGGCGCAATTCTCTTGCTTTTTCGGCGGAGCTCTGCTCTAGTCAGTTCTTCGAAATTTTGAAGTGTCCGCCGTTTTCCCGTTCCGCCTATGAAAGCAAGGATTGCCATTCTCTCGGCCTGCGTTTCCCTCTTTGCGCAGCTCATTCAACCGCTCCACGCGGCTGTCCTTTCCCCGATCTCCTACTCGATGCCCAACGGCTACTCGGGCACGTACAATTACTGGGATGAAACGTACAGCGCCGGCGCGCCAACCGCCGCGGGCGTGCCGCTCTCCGGAGGCTTGGGGCAATTGACGGATGGCCTGATTGGTGGAAGTCCGTACTCGGTCGACCAAGGGGAAGGGCCGGCCCATCGATGGGTTGGGTGGACCATCCAGCCCACCATCACGTTCGATTTCGGATCCAAAATGCAAATCGACGACGTCCGGCTGCATATTGGCACCTCCACTGACGTCGGGATTTTTGGCCGCGCCCGGATGTCCGTCAGCGATGACGGGACGGCGTTCACGGCCCTGCCAGATTATGTCACCTCCGCGCCCGACCGCGCCGACCTCACCTACCGTTTCGTTGAAGTTCCGGTCGGCGCCCAGGGCCGCTATTTCCGGCTGACCCTTGAGGGCAGCGGAAGGCCATGGATTTTCCTGAGCGAAATCGAATTCCATGGCGTCCCAACCACGATTTACGCCGCTGATTTCGAGTCCGCCATCGGCCCGGAATGGAGCGTTGCCCAGCGCGACACCTCCGAACCCGGATCGTTCACCGCGTTCACAGGCCGGTACAGCAACGAATCCCAGACCCTTTCCCTCTCCGGGCTCACTCCCGGCGTCAGCCACACTCTGTTCTTTGATTTCTACGCCATCGATTCTTGGGACGGCAACGCGGGCGGCGACACCTTTATCGTCGAAGTCGATGGGAGCCCGAAGTTCAATTACACATTCAGCAATTACAACGGCGACCCGCCCAGCAGCTCCCAAAGCTATCCCGTGCAGCCGGATTCCGGCCGCGTTCACCTGGGCTTCCACGGCAGCTACGTGGATTCCATTTATCGGAACGTGGAAATCGCCTTCCTGCCCGACGCAGCCACGGCGTCCATCACATTCCGCGGCTCCGGCCTCCAGCCTATCAGCGACGAATCCTGGGGGATCGACAATGTCCGCGTTTACCTCTCGTCCTCTGTCGAGCTCTCCACCATCCTGGCCACCAGCCTTCCCAATGAGAATGCCACCAGCAACCGTGCCTACGACAATTTCACCGTCACTTCCAGCCGGTTGCTTGATCCAACCTCCGCCAATGTCCCCGCCAATTATTCGCTGCGCGAGGCGGGCCCCAATGGAACGTTCGACGACGCCGACGATGTCGTTTGGAGCCTCACCCCGTCCCATACCGGGGGCCGGACGGTGGCCTTCAACGTCAACAACGGCCCCGCCCAGCCCGGATCCTACCGCTTTCGCGCCTCGGGCCTGAAGGATTCCGGCGGCGGCGACGTTTCGGAATTCACGCGCCGTTTCACCATCGCCAACCCGGTCCTCGGCAAGATCGAAAACACCAGCAATGGGTCCATCCCGGAGGCGACTTCGCTTCCGGTGGCCGAAAGCCCGGCGGCGTCCGGCCTTTTCACCGCGGAGGGCGTTGGGACGTTCGCCGCCGGCGGCGATTCAGACTATTGGCGGTTTGAAGGCGAGACCGGCGACACCGTCACGGTCCGCCTTGACGCCGAACTCAACGGCGTCAGCCCCAATCTGCAGCTCCTGAACGCGGCGGGGCAAAACATTGGCGCATTGGGCGGTGGATACGGCAGCGGCAACCACCAGAAACAATCGTGGCGCATTCCCGCGCCGGGAAGCTTTTACCTCCGCGTTTACAACGCGAGTGTCCGCTCCCATTACCGATTTCGCCTCCAGCAAACCCGCTCCCTTGCCCAGGAACTCGAAGGCAACAATGGCGCCCCCGGCAACGACTTGGATCTCGCGTTCAGCGCCACCAGCTACCAGGCCTCCATCGTCGGCGCCATGGACCGGGACGACGCGCCGGGCGATTTCTTCCGCATCGGCGTCATGAACGTCGGCAATTCGGGGTCCATCAGCCTCGCTTTTCCGGACGGCGCCTCCATCACCGGCTCCGACGTCGCCATCTCCGTGTTCGCGACCGGCAACTCGACCCCGGTCGCCACCAGCGCCACGGGCAGCCTCAATTTCACCGCCACCGAGAACGCCGAACACTACCTCCGGCTGACAAGTCCCGTCCTCGACGTCCGCGCCCAATACATCCTGACTCTCCTGGTCAACGACGGCGTCAAGCCGCTGGTCACCGCCGCCACCCTCCCCGTGCAGGACGCCAACGTCGAATCCATCATCAACGGATTCCGGCTCGATTTCTCGGAGGACCTGCTGGCCGCCTCGGTCACGTCCGCCGCAAGTTATGACCTGCGCGGCGCCGGGCCGGATGGAACTTTCGACACGGCGGATGATGAGATTTACACCGTCGCCAACCAAGCCTACACCGGCGGCTTGTCCGCCGATTACCTCATTCCAGACGGCCCCATTCAGGAAGGCCGAACCCGCTTCACCGCCAAAACAACCTTGGCCGACCGGTCGGGAAACAACCTTGAGGCCCCGTTTGTCCGCACTTTCACGGTCGTCCCTGTCAGCGGGTTGATCTCCGAGTCGCGCGGCACAGATTCACTCGCCCGCGCGACGCCCCTGGCCTTCCCCCAACCGCCCAGTGACGGCTCGTTTGTTGGCCTCAACCAGCGCCCGGCTGGTTCCAACAATCCTTGGTTCGCGGTTTCGGCCGATTTCAATGCAGATGGCTTTCCGGATTTGGCGACCGCCAACTATTCGGGCAACAACGCGGCCATTTTCCTCGGCGACGGCAAGGGCGGCTTGGGCAACCCGCAATCATACACCACGGGGGTCAATCCCATCTCCGTCGCCGCGGGCGATTTCAACGCCGACTCCCAAATGGATTTGGTCGTTGCGAACTACAGCTCCGCCACGATCAGCATCCTCATGGGCAATGGCGACGGGACGTTCCAGTCCGCGGTGAATTACGGCGTGGGGCCCAACCCCCGCTCCGTCGCCGTGGCCGACCTGAACAACGATGGGAAACTGGACATCGCCTGCGCCAATCGCGGCTCCGGCAATCTGAGCGTCCTCTTCGGTGTTGGGGACGGGACGTTCGAGGCCCCAATCTCCTACCCAACCGGGTCTTTGCCCAATTCGGTCATCGCCAATGACTTCAATCTGGATGGTTTTCAGGACTTGGCTGTCGCCAACAACGGCTCAGCCTCGGTGAGCATCCTGTTGAATAAAGGCGACGGGACGTTTCATCCCCACGTCACCTATCCTGTCGGCTCGGGTCCTCGCTCGATTGCCGCCGGCAACTTCGACGCGCATTCGAGCCTCGACATCGTCAGCATAAACGCCGGCGACAACACCCACAGCTTCCTGCACGGCAACGGCGATGGAACCTTCGCCGCCGCAGTCACCACCGCGGCGGGAACGGCCGATCCCTATGATCTTGTTGCTGCCGACTTCAACGGGGACTCGGCCACCGACTTTGCCACCGCCTCCTACGGCCAGTCGCGCATCCGACTTTACCTCGGCAACGGCGATGGAACGTTCACTCAGGGCGCCTCCACTCATTACGGAGGAAATCCGCTCTCGATCGCGGTCGCCGACTTCAACTTGGACGGCATCCTCGACCTTGGTTCCTGCCAATACGGAAACCACACTGTGGGAATCCTGCTGGGCAGCCCCACCATCTTGCTGCCCGAAGACCCGGCTGGGAGCGGCATCCGCACGGCGGCGGGGCGGGGGTCATTGATGAACAATGACGACTCCGATCTCTGGGCGTTCACCGGCGCGACGGGGGACCGGATCGTCATCGCCACCGAAACTCCAGGTAACCCGGCCTCCACGGGCCTGGCTTATGACCTTTTCAATTCCAGCGGCGAACGGATCTTCGCGTTCAATCCAAATCCAGCGGGCTGGGGCGAGTCGCCCAATTACATCCTCCCCTACTCCGGCCGTTACTACGTCAACGTCCGCATCTGGCATGCCTATTATGGTGAATACCGTTTCCGCGTCACGCTGATCAAGCCGCCGATCCAAACGGAAAGCGAAGCGAACAACTCGCTCGCCCAAGCCAACCGCCCCGTCCTCGAGCGTCTTGGCAACACGCAGGTCGGAACAATCCTAGGCTACGATTCCTTCGGCGACCCCGCGGATATTTTCACGTTCGGGGAACTCTCCTTTGGGACTGAAATCAAGCTGTCAGCGACCCAGCCCGGAACCAGCGGATTTCTGCCCTTGCTAGACATCCTGAATTCGGCCGGGACAGCGGTGGCGACCGCCCCCTCCGGGCAATCCACCCTGAATTACACCCTCCCGGAGGATGGAAACGGGGTTTATTACGCCCGCGTCCGACACGATGGGGCTGGCAGCATGTTCAACCAGTACATCCTGCGGGCCGAATTGCTCGACACCCAGGCTCCCCTTGTCACCCAGGCCACGTTGCCCGCGGAAGGATCCTCGTCGTCGTCCGTCAGCCCCTATTTCTCCCTCACCTTCACGGAGGACATGAGCGCGGCCACGGTCCAAAACTCCGCCAGTTACGACCTCCGTTCATCGGGTCCGGATGGCCAGTTTGACACGGCGGACGACGAAATTTACACCGTGAACAATCAGGCCTATTCCGCCGGGCTGACCGCAAGCTACTTCATCCCGGACGGACCGCTCCTGCCAGGCTCCTACCGCTTCACCGCCAAGACGGCCCTTCAGGACCGGTTCGGCTTCCCATTGGGCCAGCCCTACGTCCGCCTCTTCGCAGTGGAAGTCGTCCCCAATTTCGTCCTGGAAGACCGCGACAACAACACGGTCGGGACCGCCACAAGCCTCTCCTTGAACCCGCGCTCCAACTCGGACGGATCATTCCTCAACGTGGGGAACACCGGCGGCGCCGGGTCCAATCCTTGGGCCCTGGGCACGGGTGATTTCAATGGCGACGGGCATTTGGACGCGGTCATCGGCTCCTACTCCTCGTCGGACATGAACGTCTTCCTTGGCGCG
>CAZSXX010000081.1:8455-11552 GCA_964611245.1 uncultured Verrucomicrobiota bacterium
CTCCGGTTCCGACATGACAATGTACCTTGGAGCCGGCAATGGAACGTTCACGGCATTGCCCCGCGTCTCCACGGGCGGCAACCCCCGCGGCCTTGCCGTCGGCGATTTGAACGGCGATGGGAAACTCGACGTTGTAATCGCCGAGTATGGAACCACCACGGTGGGCATTTTCCTTGGCAACGGCGATGGGACTTTCGGCGCCCGGCAGGCGATGACTGTTGGCTCGAATCCGATCACCGTCGCCATAGGGGACGTGAATGGCGACGGCTACCGGGACATTGTTGCGGCGAACTGGGGATCCGCCAATGTGAGCGTCCTCATTGGCATCGGTGACGGCACCTTCGCGGCGCAGGTCCCCTACCCGGTCGGAACCAATCCCTTTGGCGCCGTGTTGGGCGACCTCAACAGCGACAACCTCCTGGACATCATTGTCGCCAATTACAACAACAACACGGTGGGCGTGCTGTTGGGAACGGGCGCTGGAGAGTTCGGCGCTGTCACCACGTTCCCGGCGGGCGACCGTCCGCGCTCCGTGGCGGTGGGCGACCTCAATGGTGACGGGAAACTGGACGTGGCCAGCCTGAACATCCAAAACGAGGTTCACGTGCTGATCGGAACGGGCTCCGGAGCCCTCACCCCGACTTTTGTCCGCGGCGCCGCCAGCGCCGATCCGTATTACCTCATTCTCGCGGACGTGGACGGCGACACGCTGCTCGACGCCGTCATCGCCAATTACGGCGAATCGATGGTCACGGTGATGCAAGGGATCAGCACTGGGGACTTTCGCTCCCCGGTGGATTTCTCCGTCGGAGGCAACCCCATTGTGGTCGCGGTTGGCGATTTCAACGAAGACGGGCGCATGGACATCGCGTCCGCCAATCATAACGGCAACAGCCTTGGCCTGCTCATCGGCAACCCCGAACAGCCCTTGGCCGAAGACCCCGTCGGCAGCGGCTTCCGCGTTGGAACAGGCCGGGGCAACTTGGACAACTCCGCGGACGCCGACATTTGGAGCTTCTCCGCCAAGGCCGGCGACACCCTGGTCGTCGCCTCCGAAACCCCCGGCCACACCGCCGGCAGCGGCCTTTTCTACGAAGTGCTCAACGGCAACGGCGTCCGCCTTTATTCCAGCGCCTATTTTTACCCCGATCCCCGTGGCTGGGGGCAATCCGCGCCCATTTCACTCCCCGCGGACGGCACGTATTATGTCGCCGTCCGATGGTGGCACGAGTACACCGGCGAATACCGTTTCCGCGTTTCCCTCGCGCCTGCCCCAATGCAGATGGAAACGGAGGTCAACAACGCCCTCAACACCGCCAACACCCTCACGCTGGCGCTCAACAACGGAGTCCAGTCCGCGACTGTCGGCGGCTACCTGAGCTGGGGCGACGGCCCCGACTATTTCCGCCTTGGCAATCTTTCCCCGGGCGCCTCCGTTCGCCTTGATTTCGCCAAACCCGACAGCAGCCACCTCGACGAAATCCTCGAAATTGTCGACGCCTCCGGCGCGGTCAAGGCCATCAGCGTGCCCCTCGCGCACGTTGTTTCCTACGACATTCCGAACGGCGGGGCGGGCTCGTACTTCGCGCGCATCCGCTCCCTCGGCGCCTCCCGCGCGAACGACACCGGCCCCTACCTGTCCCTCAACGGCGAAAACCAATACGTCAACGCCGGCGGCTGGACTCCGGGGCCCAAATGGACCGTCCAGGCTTGGGTGCGCCCAGACGGCTTGCCCGGGGGACGCCGGGGCATTCTGGGTGGCTGGGCCAATTCCCAAGACTGGGGCCTTGTCCAATATCAAGGCTTTCTCGGCCTTTCCCATGGCCTGGGTGGCGATGTGATCACTGCTCCCACGTGGCCCGACTTGCAGGAATGGGTCCACTTGGCCGGAACCAGCGACAACATCACCGCCCGGCTTTACCTGAACGGCCAATTGGTCAACAGCGCGCCCGTCCGGGCCAATTACAACCCAACCGCCGCCGGCGTTTGGATGGGCGGCGAAGTGTGCTGCGGCGCCTATTTCAGCGGCTTCATTGACGACGCGCAAATTTGGGACCGCGCCCTCACCGAAGGGGAAATCTTGGCCTCCATGAACGCCGACCTCTCCGGCACGGAGCCCGGCCTGCTTGCGCTTTGGAAATTCGAGGAGGGCGCCGGAACCACCATCGCCGACACCACCGCCAATGCCCACAACGGCTCCGCGATCAACAATCCAGCCTGGCGCGAACTCGGGTCCCCCACCGCCAGGGGCCCCGGACTGATGGCCCAGTACTTCCTCTCCATCCAGATCGGCGACACCGCCCCTCCCACCATCACCGGCGTCACCCTGCCGGACGAGGGCTCGGTTTCCACCTTCGTCCCGAATGGGTTCACCATCAGCTTTTCCGAGGACATGCTCCCGGCCACCGTGACCGCCCCCGCCAATTATGAGCTTCGCGGCGCGGGCCCCGACGGCATTTTCGGGAACGCCGACGACGCCATCTACGCCCTCATCCCCCTGGGCTACACCAGCGGCCTTTCGGCGGACTTCCGGTTCGACGACGGCCCCCTCCAAACCGGCCTCCATCGATTCACCATTTCCACCGGCTTGAGGGATCGGGCCTCGAGCCCCTTGCAGGCTCCATATATCCGCAACTTCATTGTGGAGGGTGTTCCGGGCTACCAACTGGAGGATCGCTCCAACAACACGCTCGCCACTGCGGACAACCTGAGCGTCAATCCCTCCTCGGCCCACGACGGATCATTCACCACCGGGCCCACCAGCCCGACCGGCGCCTCCAATCCTTGGAGCATCGCCTCCGGCCATTTCAACAATGACGCGTTCCTGGACGTTGCGGTCGCGAATTACTCCGGCACGTTTGTCACTGTCCATTTGGGCAATGGCGACGGAACATTCCGCGCCCCCTTGGCCCTTTCGGCCGGCAACAACCCCATCTCCGTCGCCACCGGCGATTTCAATGCCGACGGCAGCCTGGACATCGTGTCCTGCGCGTGGAGCGGTGGAGTTGCGCTCTTTCTTGGCCGGGGCGATGGAACCTTTGACGACGCGGCGTTCTTCCCCGCGGGCACGACGGCGCGCATGATTCGGTGGTTTGTC
>CAZSXX010000081.1:11562-13998 GCA_964611245.1 uncultured Verrucomicrobiota bacterium
CAGGCCAATCCCCGCCAGGTCGTCGTCGCCGACCTCAACAAGGACGGCAAGCTCGACGTTTCGGCCTGCAACCAAACCAGCCAGTCCGTCAGCATCCTCCTTGGCGACGGCGTCGGCTCTTTCGCCCCCGCCGTCAATTACGCCACCGGCGGCGCCACCCACGGTCTCAATGTCGCCGACTTCAACAAGGACGGCCACCCGGACGTCGCCTTCGCCAACCTCAACCAAAACCAGATCGGCGTCATGATGAACAACGGCTCCGGCGTTTTTGGGGAGCCATCCTTTTACCCCACCGAAAGCCTGCCCCGCTCCGTCGCTGTTGGTGACATTGACGGCGATGGCTGGACCGACCTCGTTTCCGTCGACGCCGGGGTTAACCGCCTCACCGTCCTGCGCAACAAGCAAACGGGCGCGTTCGACCTTTCCGGCCACATTCCCGCCGGTTCCGCCGACCCGTACCATGTCACGCTTTTCGACGTCACTGGCGACGGCAAGCTTGACCTTGTCATTGGCAGCTATGGCAACAGCCTCGCCGTCGTCCTGCAGGGCCTCGGTGGAATGAGCTTCTCGCCGCCGATGGGCTACCACAGCCCTGGCAATCCCATCTGGGTCGCGCCCGGCGACTTCAATGGAGACGGTCGGACCGACATCGCCACCGCCAACCACGCGGGCAACACCGTTGGCGTGATCTTCGGCAACAGCCTCAACCTCCTCGCCGAGGACCCTGTGGGGAGCGGCATGCGCCACGCCTGGGGCCGCGGCCATATCCAGAACAGCCTCGACGTGGACATCTGGACTTTCAGCGGCAAAGCGGGAGAACGCATCGAAATCGCCTCCGAGAATCCCGGCCACCCCTCGAGCACAGCCCAGTTTTTCGACCTTTACGGCCCGAACGACGCCCGGGTGTTTTATTTTTATCCCGACCATCGCGGCTTTGGCCAAAACGTTGGGGTGCTGCCGGCGAGCGGCACTTATTATTTGAAGGTGAGCCACTGGCACTCCTATTCCGGGGAGTACCGGTTCCGAGTCTCCATCGCTCCCCCGGCGACCCAACTGGAAGTCGAACCGGACAATACGCTCGCGCAAGCCACTCCGGTCTCCTGGAAGCCCGGGCCGTCCGGCCTTTCCTCCTCGATGCTCAGCTACTTCAATCACCTCGACCCCGGTGACGTTTATTTCCTCGGCAACCTGAGCGCCGGGACCCGCGTGCGGGCCACCGCCACGCGGCCCTCGCGCAGCACGGTCTGGCCGAAGCTCGAGCTTCTCGACTCAAACAGCGCGATCTTGTCTGAATCTTCCAGCGAACCTTCCGCGCTGGACTTCACGGTCTTGGCCACTGGGCCGTTTTACCTCCGTGCCTTCAGCGAATCCGGCGGGTTAAACCAACAATTCCTGCTCGCGCTCGAACTGGCCGACAATTCCGGCCCACTGCTCGCCAGCGCCACCCTCCCGGACGCGGGAACCACTTCCACGGCGGTGATCGACCGTTTCAGCGTCGCCTTCAGCGAGGACATGTCCATCGACTCCGTGCGCAACCCGGCCAGCTTTGATCTCCGCGCCGCCGGACCCGACGCCTTGTTCGACACCGGGGACGACCAAATTTACACAGCCGTCAACGGCGACTACGCTGGCGGGCTCGGCGCCTCGTTTGTCATTCCGGACGCCCCCCTTCAGCCCGGCGAATATCGCTTCCGCGCGCAGTCGCCCCTGAAGGACTTGGCCGGCAATCCGCTCGCCTCCATTTTCGAGCGCTTGTTCACCGTCGCGCCCCGGCTCCCTTACACCATCGAGAACCGCGGCAACGACTCCCACTCCACCGCCACCATGCTCAAGTTCGTCAACGACCCCAGCGGCCTGAAATCCGCCTTCGCGCGCGGAAACCTGAGCAGCCTCCAGGATTACGATTACTACGCCTTTGACGCCACGGCGGGCGAACGCGTCGTCGTGGCCACCGAGACTCCGGGCTTCGCCGGCGGCACCGGCCTTTACTACCAACTCTTCCACTCCGACGGGACTTCCCGAATTTGGGAGTTTTATCCGGAATCCTCCGGCAGTGGCCAGACCACCGCCTTTGAAATCCCGCAGGATGGAACTTACTACCTCGCCGTCCGCTACTGGCACCACTACCTCGGCGAATACAATGTCCGAGTCAACCTCCTGACGCCGCCACTCCAATACGAAACGGAGAACAACGAATCCTCCGGCCCCGCCAACACGGTCACCCTGGCGGTGGATGGCAACTCCCGGTTCGGTTCCGTCGGAGGATTCTCCCGCTACAATGGCGACTTGGACTATTTCCGTCTCGTTGACATCCCGGCGAATTCCACCGTGTTCTTGGTCACCCGGATGCCCGCGTCCAGCCCGTTGGTTCCCACCGTCTCCCTTTACGACGCCGCGGGTGGCTACAAGCCCGAGGCCGGCGCCGGCCGTCCCTTT
>CAZSXX010000082.1:0-13992 GCA_964611245.1 uncultured Verrucomicrobiota bacterium
CGTCGATGATCTTGCGGCCGCCCTCCTGTTTCATGATGTAGCCGCGCCCGCCGGCGCGGAGAACGCGCTCGGCGTAAAGGGATTCGTCGTGCATGGAGAGGACGAGGACGGCGGTCGCGGGGGAGTGGATTTGGATGTCCTTGATCAGCTCGAGGCCGCTGCTGGAGCGGAGGGTGATGTCGACGAGGGCGATGTCCGGCCTGAGGGTTTTGGCCAGGGTGAGGGCGGCCGGGGCGTCGTCGGCTTCGCCGCAAACCTCGAGGTCCGGCTCATTGGAGATCAATTGGCGCAGGCCATCGCGCATCATCGGATGGTCATCGACGATCAGGATCCGCTTTTTTGAGGGCGGCTTGGCGCCGTTTCCTTTCACTCCTTAGTGTCTACCCGCGAAATGGGGGCGGAGCAAAGGACTTTCGTGCCCGCGCCGGGGCGGGTTTGGATGGCGATGGAGCCGCCAATGATTCCGGCGCGGTAGGACATGATGTGAAGGCCCATTCCGCCTTCGCGCTTGTCGCGCAGGCCCCGGCCATTGTCTGAAATGGAGAGGGACAGTTGCCCGTCCTCCTTCGCCAACTCGATCTCGATGGCCGTCGCGCCGCTGTGTTTCACGGCGTTGCTGACGGCCTCCTGGGCGATCCGGAAAAGGTGGGTGGCAAGGTCGTTGTCAGGGATGAGCACCGGGCCGCGCGCGTAAAAAGTTCCGTTGATGCGGAACATGTCCCGAATGGTGGCGGCCAACTCCTGGAGGGCGGACATCAGCCCGTTGGCCTCGAGGTCCACCGGGGAAAGGCCGCGGGCGAGGGATTTGGCCTGGCGGATGGCGTCGCGGACGTGGAGGGAGATTTTGGCGGCTTGGTCCGCGTCGGGGGGGGAGCTGAGGTGGAGCCTGGTTTCGAGGGCTTGGACCATGAGCTCAATGCCGGTGAGGTGCTGGCCAAGGCCATCGTGGAGATCCTGGCCGATGCGGCGGCGTTCGCGGTCGGAAATCTCGAGGATTTCCTTCTCGAGGTTGACGCGGTCCCGCTCCTGTTTTTTGCGCTCCGTGATGTCGGTGCGGATGGCGATGTACTGGATCGGTTTGCCGGCGGCGTCCAGGAACGGAAAGATGGTGGTGTCCACCCAATAGAGGGAGCCGTCGCGGGCGCGGTTGCAGATTTCCCCTTTCCAAGTTTGGCCCCGGCCGATGGTGGCCCAGAGGCCGCGAAAGAACGATTTTGAATGGCGGCCGGAGTTGATGACGCGGTGATCCTGGCCGATGAGTTCGGGGCGGGAGAACTGGGAGATTTCGCAGAACTTGTCGTTGACGTAGGTGATGCGGCCTTGGGGATCGGTGATGGCGACGATGGAGTGGGCGTCCAGGGCCGCTTTGTAATCGGCGAGGAGGCGGGCGTCGGCGGCGACGCCACGCTCCAGGCCATGGATGACTTCGACCAGCTCGGAACTTGTCATTTTTGCGTACTCTCGCATCGGCCCGCGATGATACACGCGGGCCGGAGCCGTGGACAAACCGTTAGTTCAAATGGACCTTGCCGCGATAAACTGTGGGAGACTCGCCGACGATCTTCTTGAAGACGCGGTTGAAGTGGGTGAGCGACTGGAAGCCGACCTGGTAGGCGATCTCGCTGATGCGGAGGTTGGGGTTGAGGAGGAGGTTTTTGGCGCTTTCCACGCGGACGCGCGAGACGTATTCGGTGAAATTGAGGCCGGTGCCCTTCTTGAACATTTTGCAGAAATAGAAGGCGCTGGTGTTGACGGATTTGGCCACCTGCCCCAAAGAGAGCTCCTCCGCGTGGTTCTGCTTAATGAACTCCTTGGCGCGGGTGATCATGGGGGGTTCGGCGTTGGCCTGTTGGACCACGATTTGGTTGCTCAACTCGGAGAGGTGGCTGGCGAAGATTTCGAGCAGTTTGACGACGGCCTCGTGCTCTTTCTGGCTGAGGACCCGGGTCTGGAAATAGGCTTCTTTCAGCTCGGTCTGGCCGTTCTGGATTCCCCATTGGCGGACGAGGTCGTAGATTTTGCGGAACTGGGATTCGGTGGGTTTCTTGCGGAAGACCTGGCCGGTGTGGAGGAACCCGATGAGTTGGTCGCCGAGGCGGACGGGGACGGCGGTGTCGCACATGCCGACCTGGCAGGTCTCCGAGTGGGAGGATTCGCGGGCTTTTTCGCCGAGGGCCTGTTGGACTTGGAGGCAGGCGGCGCAAGCCCGGCTTTTCCCGGCCATCATTTCGCAGAAGGCATTCTCCTTCCGTTGGCCGTGGTGGGGCAACTGCCAGGAGTCGACCGACCGGAGGCGCAAGGGAAGACCGGTGGCTTCGCTGAAGGCGCGTTCATAGTCGGTGTAAAGCTGGGATTCGGCGAGCCGTTCGACGAGGGTGGTTTCAGTTTTCATGAGTGTTGGCGAAAATTGTTCCGTTGCAGGCAAAATAAGGGGGGAGAGGGAGGGCAACAATTGGGCCTCCCCCAAAAAAACGTGGGGGAAGGCGGAAGGGAGGCTAAGGGAAAACCCTAGAACGGCTCGGCGTTCAGGCCCGCCGATTTTCGGACGCGCTCGGCGATGTCCGAGAGGGTTTTGAGGGGAAGGTGGCGGACGTTGGGGCGGAAGGCGGGCCGGGTGGCGGAATAGATTTGAACGAGCGGGATTTGGGCGCCCTGCTCTTTCAAGGCGCGGAGTTGGGCCGCAAACGCCTCGATTTCCGCCGCGGAGGGGACGGCGCCATCAACCTGGCAGAAGAGGCTTTGGATGATGACGGGCCGCAGGCGGGCGACGGAGAGGATGTTTTGGACAATTTTTTGGTAGGGGACAGAGGGGAGGTTGATGAGGTCCATTGACCGCTGGGAGCCGACGTCGAGTTTGGCCCAGATTTCGTCGCGGGGCGTGAACAGGCTGAGGGCGGCCTGGGCCTCGGGCAGGTCGAGCGCGGAGGCGTTGGTGATGAGGACAATTTTGAAGAAGGGAAAGCCCCCCCGTGCCCGGACATGGACCGCCATTTCGACGGCCGCGCGGAAGACGGGGCTGATGGTCGGCTCGCCATCGCCGCTGAGAGCGACGTGGCGGAGTTTGGTCAACTCTTTGGGAAGGGAGTGGTAGGGAGGCCGACGGAGCAGTTCGCCGCTGGTGACGAGGCGCAGGGTCTCCGTCAACTCGACGGCCGCGGCATCGCAGTCAAACTCCGGGCGGGTGGCGTCTCCCGCGCGGTCGACCTCGCAGTAGACGCAGTCAAAGTTGCATTTTTGGTCGGGGTTGATGTTGACCCCGATGGAGAGCCCACGCGCCCTGGGAGAAACGGTCAGGTAAACGAAGCGGTTGTCGAGGAAATCGCGGGGGTAGGCGAAGGCGGCGGGCGGCCTTGTTTCGCCGGGGGCAGGCGGGGGGGGCAACAAATGAGGCTCGACCGGCGCACCCAGAAGCAGTTGGTTCTTCATATTCCATCCCCAAATCTCGATGCGTCCACCATTCCGCAGGGTGCGGGGAAGGGCTACACACTGGTTGTGGTCCGTTGCCCATGTTTTGCGCGGGGAGGCGGCCGGGGGCGGGGCGGGATTTGGCATTGGCGCCCGCCGGGGTGGTCTCGTTGACGCGCGCCCCCGGAGCGGAGCGACCCGGTGAGCCAATGGCACTGTGGTGGGCTGAACTCATCGTGGGCACCGCCGGCCGACGCTGGATCGAACCCCAAAACACATTGTGTCGCGCATGGGCAAATTGAACCTGTATTGACTAATTTGGCCGGTGTTGCCAAAAATCGCGCGGAGCCCCTTATGCCATTGAAGCTGGTTCGCATGCACGCATCAGTTTGTTTGCTCGCCCCAATCGCCGCGCAATTGCACGCCCAAGTTTCCCTCGATGGCTCGCTGGGGCGGGCCGGGGCGCTGGCGGGCCCCAATTTCCAGGTGTCGGCGGATCTCGGCCAGCAGGTGGGGCGGAACCTGTTTCACAGCTTCAGCCAGTTTAATTTGGCGGCGGGGGAAACCGCGACGTTCTCCGGTCCGGGCGAGGTCCAGAACATTCTTGCGAGGGTCACGGGCGGCAACGCCTCGTCCATTAACGGCACGATTCGATCGGCCATTCCCGGAGCGAACATGCTGTTGCTGAATCCGGCGGGAGTGCTGTTCCAGCCGAACGCGGCGATCGACGTCAGCGGGTCCTTCGCGGTTTCGACGGCGGACTACGCCAAGCTGGGAGACGGGGGGAGATTCAGCGCGACGGCGTCGGAAGCGAGCGTGCTCACGAGCGCGCCGGTTGAAGCGTTCGGTTTTCTCGGGGCAAAGGCGGCGAGTATTTATTCCGAAAGCGCAAAACTGGGGGTGGGAGAGGGGAAATCAATCTCCGTGGTGGGGGGTGACATCGAGATCAAAGGCGGGGAAATCCGGGCGCCCGGCGGGCAGGTCAACCTGGCGAGCGTGCAATCGGCCGGGGAGGTGGCCAATGCCCCCAGGGCCGACTTGGGCGGCTTCACCGCGCTGGGCGAGGTGAGGATGGCGGGGGGCACGGTGGTGAATGTGGGCGGGGGAAGCCAGCCGGTTTATCTGGCTGGGCTTGAGATTGACCCGGTCACAAGAACGCTGTTCCCGCGCGCCGTGCCGCATGGGTCGGCGGCGGCGGTGAAGGGCTTGGCCGGGGGCGGGAGCGTGAGCATCCGTGGCGGGAGCCTCGTGATGGACCGTGCGGCGCTTTATCATACGACCGAGGGGAATGGAAGCGGGGGGAGCATTGACATTGGCCTGCGGGGAGAGGGGCTCCTGAGGCATCAAGCGCACTTGGTGACCACGGCGTTGGGCACTGGCCGGGCGGGGGACATCCACATCCAAGCTGGGAGCCTGAGCCTGGAGGACCGGTCCAGCATTTATTCAACGGTGGATTCGGGCGGGCGCAGCGGGGACGTGTCGATCTCCACCGGCGGCGATTTAAGGATGATCAATGGAAACTCGATCGTCGCGATGTCGTTCAACACTGGGGACGCGGGGAATGTGACGGTGGCGACCGGCGGCGATTTGCGGATGGAGAATTCGACGTTGTATGGGAACCTGATCGGCACGCAGACGATCCGATCGCGCACGGGAGGAGCGGTGGGGGATGTCAAGGTGGACAGCCGGGACATCACGATCCTCACGCATCCGACCGCCGAGCCGCTGGCCGGGCTGAACGCGATTGGCTCCCGCACCTTGGGGGCGAAAAACTCTGGCGCGGTGGACATCCAAGCGCGGAAGATCGAGGTGGACGGCGGCGAGCGGCCATCGGCGATCAGCCAGTATTCGACCGTCATTGTCTCGACGAGCCGCGACGTCAACGCGACTGGGAACAGCGGGGACATCCGGATTGTCGCCGACGAGATCGAGCTGCGGAACCGAGTGTCGATCAACACGGATTCGAGTGGCAAGGGCAACGCCGGGAGCGTGGACATCCGGGCGCGGGAAATCCGGCTGCTGAATTGGGGGGTGTTCAACACGTCGCTGGGTGACAACGCAACCGGAAACGCGGGGAATGTGTTCGTGGAGGCAGACCGGCTCGCGATGATTGGCGGCGGCGAGGGCAAGCCATCCAACATTGGGTCATTCACGCGCGGGACGGGCAACGGAGGGAGCATCACAATCCACGCGGGGGAGATGGAGATGGCCAACAATGCGGGGATTTACGCGAGCACCCTGAAGGGAGGCACGGCCGGGGAGGTGAAGGTGAGGACGGGCCCGCTTTCGATGAGCCACGCCGTGATCACCGCCGCCGCCTACGGATGGGGAAATGGAGGAAATGTTGAGGTCGAGTCCTCCCGCCTGAGGATGGCCAACACCGCCCAGATTTCCGCTTACGCCGAGGGGATTGGCCATGCAGGGGACATCCGCGTGAAGAGCGGGACGCTTGGCATCGACCAGGAATTCGCGGCGGCGGTCCCCTTTTCCGTTTCCGGGCATGACATTGGATCCTTCGCCATTGGGGCTTTTTCCAGGGCAGCGAACGGGGGACGCGGGGGCAGTGTTTCTGTGGAGGCTGGTCGGCTAGAGATGAAGGGGACGGCGGCTGTGATCACCGCCGCCGTGTCCGGGGTGGGCGACGGAGGGGCGGTGCGTGTGACCGCCGGATCCCTGAGGATGGATTCGGGCGCCGCCATCAGCAGCTCCAGCGAGCGATCGGGGGATTCGGGCACGATCGCCGTAGATGCCGTTGAGGGGATTGTCCTGCGGGGCGGCAGCGCGATCACGACCCGCGCGGAACAGAGCAGCGCGAATGGGATCACTGCCCGGGCGGGGACGAAGATTGAGCTGTTTGACAGCAAGGTCACCGCGGAGGCGGCGTTGGATGGGGGCGAACTTCGGTTGGAGGCGCCGATCCGGATCAGCTTGGTGAACAGCCAGGTCAATTCCGAGGCGGGAATGGACGGCGGCAACATCTTTATTGATCCCCAGTTCGTCACGCTCAACAACAGTCAGATCACCGCGAATGCCATTCTCGGCAATGGAGGGAACATCCAGGTGGCGACGGATTTTTTGATCTCCTCGACGGACAGCGCGATCACGGCGTCCTCGCAGTTTGGGGTCAATGGGACGATCAGCGTGCTGGGGCCGGCGGTGGATTTGACCGGCAGCCTTGCGTCGTTGAGCGGGTCGCTGATGGGGGCGGAGTCGAGGCTGCCGGAACATTGCGGGATGAAGTTGGGGGCAGACTTGAGCAGTTTCCTGATCCTGGGCCGGGGCGGGCTGCCCGCGCAGGCCGACGGCTGGCTGCCGAGCCATTCTCCATTGGCGGAAAAGAAAAGCAGGCTGGCCGAATGAACGGGCTGCCTTAGGGCAGGCCAGGATTCGCCATCGTTATGTTGGGATTTAAACCGCCAAAAACCGGGTCGTTTTTTATTGTGGAATATCTTGGTTTATGAAATTCATAACGGCACTCACTGGTCTGCCCGCGGGAAAAACCGTCTCCACATGCACGCTCGCACCACCAGAACTTTGGCTCCGCAGGCCAGCCTTGGCTGGCGCAGGCGACCGCTTCCCCACCGAACTTGGCGCCGCCGCCCATAGGACCGCACATGAAAACATCATGGACGAACTTTGAGCTGTTTTGCGGAGCAATCTTGGCGGCAGCCTGCCCGGGGATGGCGCAGGTGTCGCTGGACGGGTCATTGGGCGCGGCCGGAGCGTTGGCCGGCCCCAATTTCCAGGTCACCGCTGATTTTGGGCAGCGGCGGGGGGCCAACCTGTTTCACAGCTTCAGCCATTTCAGCTTGGCCAATGGCGAAACGGCGACCTTCTCCGGCCCGGGCGAGGTGCAAAACATCCTTTCGCGGGTCACGGGCGGGGGCGTGTCCCAAATTGACGGGACGATTCGATCCACCATCCCCGGGGCAAATCTGTTCCTGGTGAATCCTGCGGGAGTCCTGTTTGGCCCCAACGCCGCAATTGATATCAGCGGATCCCTAGCGGTCTCCACGGCGGATTATTTGAAGCTGGTGGACGGGGGACGGTTCGACGCGAAGGCTCCGGAGGGGACTGTCCTGACCGCCGCGCCAATCGAGGCGTTTGGATTTCTGGGGCCGAAGGTCGCCGGGATCAAGATTGAAGGGAGCAGGCTCAGCGTGATCGAAGGCAAATCGATTTCCGTGGCTGGGGGCGACATTGGGATCAAAGGCGCGGAAATTTGGGCGCCCGGCGGCCGCCTGAATCTCGCGAGCGTCAAATCGGCGAACGAGGTCAGCCATGGATTGCACCTCCAGCCAGCGGACTTGTCCGCGCTTGGCGACATCCAGTTAACCGGCGGGAGCGTGGTGAATGTGGGAGGCGGCAGCCAGCCCGTTTTCTGGGACGGCCGGGAATCGGACCCCATCGCCAGGGTCTCATTCCCGCGCGGCGTGGCGATGGGCTCCCCTGCCCCAGTGACCGGCCTTCGTGGCGGCGGGACCGTCAGCATCCGCGGAGGAAACCTGAGCATGGATGGCTCCGCCCTTTACCAAACGACCGAGGGAGACGGAACCGGCGGCGGGTTCGACATCCGGCTGGCGGCCGAATTGAGCCTGCAAAACAAATCCCACGTCCTGGCCACGGCCCTCGGTCCCGGCCGCGGCGGCGATGTGAGGGTGGAGGCGAACAACATTGGGATCGAACAGGCTTCTCATCTCGACGCCACGACGGCGGGCGCAGGCCGTGGCGGAGATGTTGTGGTCCGCGCAAACCGGTCGATTGAGTTCCTGAGCGGCGGGATCTCCACCGCGATGTCCTACGGGTTGGGCGCCGGGGGACAGATGGACTTCAAAGCGGAGAGCGTGAGAATTGACAGCCTCGGCGCCCCGACCATGACCGCGATTGTGTCGCAAAGCCTGGCAAGGCCCCTGGGCGGAAACGCGGGGAATGTGCGCGTGGAGACAACGGGGCCGCTGGAAATCCAGAATCGCCTCGGGGGCGCAATTGTGGCGGTGGGCTCCCGGTCGTTGACGAGCGCCTCCGGCAACATTGACATCAAAGCGGGTTCCGTGTCGCTTGACGGCGGAGTGCCCGACCAGTCTGGGCTCGGCACCGCCACGTTCATCACCACGCTGAGCTTTGGAGGCCCGGTGGGGACGATCCGGATTGAGGCCGACCGGCTCATGCAGCAGCACGTCAACCATATCTTCACCCAAACCTCCGGGCCGGCCAACGCGGGCGACGTCGTGATCAACGTGCGCGAGGCTTTCCTCGGTTATAACTCCCTCATCAGTTCGATCACGTGCGGATCGTCCGGCAATGCGGGGAACGTACTGTTCGCCGCAGACCGGCTTTCGATGGAGCAATTCGGGAAGATTCGCGCGTTCTCCTGCGCGGCGGCGACCGGGAATTCCGGCTCTGTGGACATCGAGGTGGGGTCCCTTTCGCTCCGGAGCGGCGCGCGGATTGGCGCGGAGACGGAAACCAAAGGCCACGCCGGAGTCACGCGGGTGAAAGCCGGGAGCATTTTGATTGATGGCCGGGATGAGCCGGTGATCCTGAACCACCGTTATTTCACGGGGATCACCTCGGAGACGGGCGCGTTCACGCATGTCCGGGAACCGGGCGCGGAGGTGTTCGGCGGATTGGGCGGGGAAGTGTTCGTGGAGGCGGATTCGATCCAGATTTTTGGCGCCAGCGGAAGCATTTCGGCCTCGACCAAAGGGCCGGGGAACGGGGGCAACGTCCAAGTCAAAGCGGGCCGGCTGGGGCTTTTTGACGGGGGCAACATCAGCAGCTCCAGTGCGCAAGCTGGGGACTCCGGGCACATTCTCATTGAGGCCCGGGATCCCATTGTGATGAATGGGGCCGCGATCTCCACGGCGGCGGCGATCGGCAATGCCGGGGGATCACCGTGCGGTCGGCGACGAGCATTGAAATGCGCGACAGCAAGATCACGGCGCAGGCGGCGCAGAATGGCGGGGAGGTTCGCGTGGAGGCGCCGCAACGGGTCAGCCTGGTGAACAGCAGGATCACCTCCGAGGCGGGCAAGGATGGGGGGAACATTGATATCGACCCCCAGTTTGTCACGCTGAACAAGAGCCGGATCATCGCCAACGCGATTCTTGGGAATGGCGGGAACATTCGGGTGGCGACGGACTTCCTGATCTCCTCCGCCGACAGCGCGATCACGGCCTCGTCCGAATTTGGGGTCAATGGGCGGATCAGCGTGCTGGGGCCGTCGGTGGATTTGACGGGGAGCTTGAGCTCGCTTTCCGGGTCATTGATGGGCGCGGAGGGGCGGCTGCCCGAACACTGCGGGATCAAGTTGGGAGGCGACTTGAGCAGCTTTTTGGTTTTGAACCGAGGCGGGCTGCCGACGCAGGCGGAGGGCTGGCAGCCGAGCCACCACCATGAGGATTCAACGAAGACGAAACGATGAAACCAAACACTCTCCGCATGGCGGTGGCGGGCTTGGCGAGGGACGACCGATGGAGCCGCGCGGCAGCAGCGTCCCCTGCCCTGCGCCGATGGGCCGGGGTCGTGTTGGTCGCGGCCGGGACCCTCGGGGTTGGCGCGCAGGAGAGCCTGCTGCCCCCGGTGAAAGAAGATCCGCAGGAAGGCGCGCTGGCGTCCGGCGTGAAAGTGTTGGTGCGGGAATTCAAGTTCGAGGGCAACACGGTGTTCTCGAGCGCGGATTTGGGGAAGGTGGTCGGGGGTTTCGCGGGGCGGGAACTTGATTCCGGCCAATTGGAGGACGCGCGGCGCGCTGTGACGCTGCATTATGTGAGCCACGGATACATCAATTCCGGGGCGACGCTGGAGGACCAGAAAGTTTTGGACGGGGTGGTGACCTTCCAGATTGTGGAGGGGAAGCTTTCGGAAATCCACGTGGAAGGGAACAAGCGGCTGCGCACCAAATACATCAGCCAGCGAATCCGGAGGGGCGCGGGGGAGCCGCTGAACATGAACGCGCTGCAGGAGACGCTGCTGATGCTCAAGGACAACCCGAACCTCCGGCGCATCAACGCGGAATTGAAGCCGACCGGGGTGCGCGGGGAGAGCGACCTGGAGGTTTCCGTGGCGGAGAAAAGCCCGTGGCACCTGGGCCTGCAAGCGCGCAATGACCGGCCGCCGAGCGTCGGGGCGGAGGTTTTGGAGATCCTGGCGTCGCATCAAAACGTGACGGGCAACAACGATCCTTTGGAACTCCGTTACGGGGTGGCGCAGCGAAGCAACAACAGCATGAAATTTTCGGGCGCGGACAACCTTGGGGCCAGCTACCGGATTCCGTTCACGGTTCACGACACGTCGTTCCTGATGGGTTACACCCGGGGTGACTTCGCCATCATCGAGGAGCCGTTCAACACGTTGGACATCATGAGCCAATCGGAGAGTTACTCGGTGGGATTGATCCAGCCGGTGTTCAGATCCCCGAGGCGGGAATTCACGGTCAGCCTGTTGGGGGACCGGCGCCACAGCGAGAGTTTCCTGCTGGGGCAGCCATTCTCGTTTTCGCCGGGGGCGGTGAATGGGGAGGCCACGGTGAGCGTCGCCCGGATGGGCCTGGAGTTTGTGGAGCGAAGCCAATCGCAGGTGATCGCCCTCCGCTCGACCTTGAGCCGGGGCCTCAATGTCCTGGACGCGACCGACAATCCCACCGGGCCGAGCGGGGAGTTCACGGCGTGGCTGGGGCAGGCCCAATATGTGCGGCGGCTGACGGAAAAGGGAATCCAGTTGATCGCGAGCACGAGTTTTCAATGGACCTCCGAGCCGCTTCTTTCCCTTGAACAATTCAGCTTGGGAGGGGCGAACACGGTGCGGGGCTACCGGGAAAACCAGATTGTGCGGGACATGGGCGTGCTGGCGTCGCTTGAATTCCGAATCCCGGTTTTTTGGAACCGCGCCGGGGCGCCGATTTTGCAGGTGGCGCCGTTCTTCGATTATGGCAATGGCTGGAACATGGATGCGGCCACGCCGGACCCGCGCGACCTGCCGAGCGCGGGCGTGGGCCTTATATTCACGCCCACGGAAAAAATTCGGATGCAGCTTTATTGGGGCCACGCGTTCCGGGACTTGACGCCGCCGGGGGGCAACGACGCCCAGGATTTGGGGCTGCATTTCAAGGCGGTGGTGATGGCATTCTAAAGGAGACTTTGTATGACGCACAACGAATGCAGGAATGGCCAACGGAGCTTCCCGGCGCGGGCGGTCCGCCTTGCGCTCGCGGCCATGATCGCGCTTTCAACGCCGGGGAACTTTGGAGCCCCGTTGAACCCTGCGGCCCCGCCCGAGGCAGGAACCGCCGAAGTTGACCTGGAGGGCGGACGGCGCGCGCTGGAGCGGGGGGATTTTCAGAAAGCGATTCCGGCGCTCAAGTCAGCCCAGCGGCGGTTTGAAAAGGGCAAAAAGATCCCGGAGAGCCTGGTGGCGGCGGGGCTGCTGGCCCAGGCGAACCAGGCGCTTGGGCACCACCAGGAATCCGTGGCCCTGCTGAGCGACGCGCTGGAGACGGCTGAAAAGGCGGGCGCGTCAAACCAGGTTCGCGCGCTGAGGAATTCGCTTGGCGTTGGGCTGACCTTGCTGCGCCAGACGGAACGGGCCGAGACCGTGCTCCAGGAGAGCTTGGAAGCGGGCCGGCAGGCGGGGGACGATGCGGCGGTGGGCAACGCGCTGGTCAACTTTGGCAACCTTGCGAGCGTGCAGGGCCGGCCCGCAGTCGCCCTGGGGCATTATGTGAGAGCCGGCGAGTCGGCCGACGCATTGAGCAACTTCCCGCTGAGCGCGAACGCCTGGGCCAACGCCGCCGCCGCGGCCCTAATGCTGACCAACCACGCCGACGCCGAGCGCTTCAACCAGCGCGCGGTCGAGGCGGCGGGGCGATTGGAGCCGTCCCACACCCAGGCGAGCCTGCACCTTCGCGCCGCGCAGACTTTCCGGCAGATCGCGGCCGCGGGGGCCGAACGGCGCGCGCGGTCCCTGCCCCGCGCCCAACAGGCCGCGCAGAGGGCGCTGGAGATTGCGGACAGCATCGGGGACCTGCGCTCAGGATCCGCCGCGCTTGGAGCGCTTGGGAAGATTTACGAATCCGATGGCCGGGCGGCGGAGGCCTTGACCCTCACCCGCCGGGCGATTTTTGCGGCCCAAAAGGCGAACGACCCGGACGCCCTTTTTCAATGGGAATGGCAATCGGGGCGGCTGTTGAAGGCGATGGGGGAAAGGGAGGGGGCCATCGGCGCTTACCGGCGGTCCGTGCAGACACTGCGGGGAATCCGCAACGACCTGGCGCTTGGATATGGCAACCGGCTGGACACCGGTTCGTTCCGCGAAACCACGGGCGCGGTTTACTTCGAGCTGGCGGACCTGCTGCTGGAGCAATCCGAGCGGGAGCAGGATCCGAAACGGAGGCAAATTTTTTTGGTGGAGGCACGGGACACGATCGAACTGCTGCGGTCGGCGGAGATGGAGGACTATTTCCGCGATGAATGCGTCACGGCGGTCCGCGCCAAGGCGGCCTCGATCGAGAAGGTCGAGCCGCGGACGGCGGTCATCTATTCGATCCCATTCGCAGACCGGCTGGAACTGCTGGTGGGGCTGGGGGAGGAATGGAAGCGGTTCCAAATAACAGTGACCGAACGGGAACTTGAGGGGATGGCCGGGAACCTGCGCCAACTGCTTGAAAAACGGACGACATCGCAGTTTCTGCAGCCTTCGCAAAGGCTCCACGAACTGCTGATCAAACCGCTGCTGCCCGATCTCCAGACCCGGGAGGTTGACACCCTCGTCTTCATCCTCGATGGGGCGCTGCGGAAGATTCCGATGGCCGCCCTGCACGACGGGGAATCATTTTTGATCAACCATTTCGCCATCGCCACCACACCCGGGATGACCCTCACCGATCCGACACCGCTCAAGCGGCAAAAAAGCTCGCTCCTGCTTTCCGGCTTGTCCAAGGCCGTCCAGGGATTCTCCGCCCTGAATTATGTGCCGGACGAAATGCAGACCGTGCGCACCAATTACACGTCGAAGGTTCTCCTGAACGAGATGTTCAGCCTGGCCAATGTCCAAAAGGAGTTTGAGCAGTCGGGATATTCCCTGGTCCACATCGCGTCGCATGGGCAGTTTGACCGCGATCCCAAGAAATGTTTTTTGCTGACGCATGACAAGAAGCTGACGCTGGATGACCTGGAGAAACTGATCCGCCCCGGGCAGTACCACGGGCGCCCGGTGGAGTTGCTCACGTTGAGCGCGTGCCAGACCGCCGCTGGGGATGACCGGGCGGCGCTGGGGCTGGCTGGAGTCGCGATCAAGGCGGGCGCCCGAAGCGCCCTGGCCACGCAATGGTTCGTGAACGACCAGGCGTCGGTCACGCTCATTTCCGAATTCTACTCGCAAATGCGCGGGAACCCGGAGCTCAGCAAAGCCAAGGCGCTGCAGGCGGCGCAGGTGCGGTTGATCCAGGACGCGCGCTTCCGGCATCCCTGCTATTGGGCGCCATATCTGATGATTGGGAATTGGCTTTAACCAACAATTATGATAAGGCAGGGACCGTTGCCAGAAGCCGCTCCTGTTTTCCATGAAAGGGGTCCGAAAACTTTCGTTCGC
>CAZSXX010000083.1:0-13799 GCA_964611245.1 uncultured Verrucomicrobiota bacterium
TGGCAGGGACCTTACCTGAAGCCGGGCACGCAACTGGATGATCCGTGGGGCAACCGGCTGCGGTATGAATTGATGGACATGTCGATGGCGACGGACAACGAGAAGAAGGGCGGGCTGCCCTACAAGCTGTTCTCGGTCGGGCCGGATGGGCAGGCGGACACGGATGACGACGTGAAGCTGATGACGGACACGGCCGACGGAAGCGGGGAGGTCAGCGGGACAACCCAATCCCCATAAGGAGGATGGCGGCGCATGGCAATCCCGCCCCGTGGTGTTGGCCAAGCAGGCGGGCGGGGATTCACCCTGCTGGAGATGCTCCTGACGATGGCGCTGTTGCTGGCGCTGTTGGGGGCGGTGGTATTCAATTTTGGGTCGCTGCAGCGCGGGGCTGATTTGGAGGAGGGCGGGCGGCAATTCCAGGCATTGGTGCGCTTTGCGGGGTCGCAGGCGGCCAACAGCGGGCGGACCATCCAGTTTCGATTTGGAGAAGAGGCAGGCACCACCAACGCGACGGAAGATCCATCCGAAACGGCGAATCACCTGAGGATGGTTTGGGAGGTGGATCCGGTGGGGCAGCCGGGCGTGTTTGTGGATGTGGCGGAGGCGGGGCCGATGCTGGAGCAGGTCCGGGAGCGGGTGAGGGTGGCGGAGGTGAAGGCGCCGGGGCGGCCGGCGAACCAATCGACCAACGAGATGTCGCTGGAGGCGGTTCCGGCCGGGTTTGCGCCGGTGTCCTTTTTTCCGGACGGATCGAGCGACACGGTGGACATCATCCTTGCCTCTCAAAACCGGGAGGATTACCGGCGGCTGCTGGTGCAGTTGGAGGGGGTCACTGGCTCGATGCGGACCGAAGTGTCGGTGGAGGATGAATTGGTGCCGCTGGAGTGGATGGAGGGCGAACCGGCGCAGGAGGCCGCGGCCGTGGCGCCCGAACCAGCCCGGGCTCCGGCGGAGCGTCCCGACATGGTGACTGAACCGACCGACCGAACTTCAACCCAGGATCCGTTTGAGGACGATTTCCCGGAATAACGGCGGGGCGATCCTGCTGGAAGTGGTGCTGGCGCTGGCGCTGTTCGTCGCGGCGGTGGCGGTTGTCTCGAGCGCACTGAACTCGTCGATGAGCTCGCTGGAGCGGCAGCGGGGGGCGATGCACGCGGCCAACCTGGCGGCGACGGTGCACGCGGAGTTGGATTTGGGATTGCGGTCGACGGAGTCGCCGGGCCCGGAGCCTTTTGCCGAGCCGGAGGCGCAGTGGACCTGGGAACTGGCGCAGAGTGAAGTGGGGGAGCCAGGGGACGGGGAGAGCGGCCTGGCCCGGATTGAGGTGGTGATCCGGAACACAAATTCGGCGGGGGTTTTTCGTCTGGCCCAGACCCATAAGGTGGTGAAGACCGCGATCATGGCCACGAACGCGGCGCCCCCGATGAAGGAGGACCCGTGAAAACCCGACCGATTGGCGGACGGCGGGCGGGCGGGTTCACCTTGATCGAGGTCATTTTGGCGGTGGTGATCGCGGCGGGATTGCTGGCGGTGGCGATCTCTTTTTACCAGCGGGCGGCGGATTTGCGGGGGAAGTTGCTGGAGGAATCGAGGCGGCTGGCGACGATCCGGCTGGTGATGGACCGGTTGAGCGGGGACTTGCGGACCGCGTTCGCGGAGCCGCGCCAGGGATTCACCGGGACGTCGGATTCCATGCGCTTCGTGCACGCGGGCGCGCCGGCCCCGGGCAAATTGCTGGAGGGGGCGATGCAATTGGTGACCTACAGCGTGGTGACGAACGCGGAGGGGACCAACTCGATTGTGATTGGGTTCACCCGGACGGAGGCGCCGCTGGTGGAAATGAGGTTGGCCTCGACCAACCGGGAGGCGATCAGCTTCCACGGGGAGATGAATTTCGCGGCGATGACCAACCGGGTGGAGGAGCCGTTGACGCGGGCGATCCGGTTTGTCCATTTTCGATATTTCAGCGGGAGCGAATGGCGGGACAGTTGGGACGGGGTGGATCCGCCGGTGGGGGTGGAGGTGACCTTCGGCTCGGAGGCGCTGTCGCCGGAGGACGACCTCTATGTCCATGAACAATTTCGGCGGGTGATATATGTCCCGGCCGGGCGGGTGGAGGAGAGCTGGGAGGATTTCCCGTGAGGCTGTTCCAAGGGCGCGGGAGGGAAGGGGCACTCACCCTGCTGGGGGGGCTGGTCCTCGTGATGCTGATCTCGATGATCGCGCTGAGCCTGATGTACCAATTGCGGGCGGACGAAACGGCGGGGGCGGCGAGCGCGGGGGGGGACCAGGCGTTCGCGGCGGCGATGACGGGGGTGCAGGAGGCGATGCGGACGATCCGGGACATCAAGCCCGGGGCGACGGATTGGGAGGACATGCCGAGGGAGTTCAAGGACCGTTTCATTTACGAAGACGGGTCGGACCATTGGTATTTCACGATTTGGTCGCCCGGCGACAAAGAGACGCCCGGGGAGGTGCGGCATGGCCTGACGGACGAGGCGCGCAAGGTGAACGTGAACGCCATCGGGCCGCGGGATTTGGCGAGGATTCCAAACGTGACGCCGCAGATGGCGGCGGCGCTGAAGGATTTTGTGGATTTTGACGACCTGACGACGCCGGACGGGGCGGAGCAGGATTATTACAACGGGCTGCCGGAGCCCTACACAATCCGCAACGGACCGCTGGCGTCCATCGACGCGTTGCTGCAGGTTCGGGGCTTTACTCCCGATCTGCTCTACGGCGAAGATGCGAACATGAACTGGCGGCTCGACCCGAACGAAAATGACGGCGAGGAGCGGGCTCCGGCGGACGACTCGGACGGGAATTTGGACATTGGCCTCCGGCGGTGGCTGACGGTGTGGTCGGCGGAGCCGGACGCGGACAATGACGGGGCGCCGCGCACCCGGATCAATGACCCGCTGGACCCGTTCCCGGGCGTGGAATTCCCGCCCGCCCTGACGAATTTCATCACCGAGCTGCGCAAGGCAAACCTGAAGCTGGGGCACGCGGCGGATTTGCTGGAGGGGACGATCCGGGTGAAGGACGAGCGGGGGGTCGAGCGGGAGGTCGCCTCGGGGGTGGGGAACGCGGAATTGCCGCAGGCGCTGGATTTGTTCACGGCGGGGACGGCCCCGCGGCGGGAGGGATTGATCAACGTGAACACGGCGCCGATCGAAGCGTTGACCACCATCCCCGGGATTGACGAACCGCTGGCGGAATCCATCCTGTCCACACGCAAGAGCATCAGCCCGGAACAGCGCGGCACGATCGCGTGGCTGTTCCAGGAAGGGGTGTTGGACGCGCCGACCTTCAAAAGGCTGGCTCCTTACCTGACCGCGCGCGGATATCAATTCAGCTTTCAGGCGATCGGCTACGGATATCCATCCGGCCGGTTCCGGCGGCTGGAAGTTATTATTGATTCGAGTGAATTAACTCCGCGCGTCGTCTATCTAAGAGACCTGACGCGTCTGGGGCTGCCGTTTCGGCTGGACCCCCCGACCTTGGAGGCGCCTGCGCAGGCGCGCGGGCCTGGAAGCGCGGCAAAAAGCAATCGTGGCTAGAAGTGGAAATATCATTCGGTTGAAGGGGGTCAACCCCTTTGCCAAGCGTTCCGCCCGCCCCCCGGGGCCGGTGACGGCGATCGACATAGACGGGTTGACCCTGCGGGTGGTGCAGGGGGCGCCGAAGGGGAATGGGCTGGCATTGACGCGGGTGGCCTCGACCAAGCTGGAGCTGGCGGTGGACGCGGACCGGAATGACGCGACGGTGATGGGCAGGGCGATTGGGAAGGGGCTCAACGAACTGAAGCTGCGGCCGGGGTCGGTGGTGATGGGGATTCCGCGGGCGCAGGTTGTGTTGCGGACCCTGCAACTGCCGGTGATCGACGACGTGAGGGAGTTGGCGTCGATGGTGCACTTGCAGGTTGGGCGGGACCTGCCGTTCCGGATGGACGAGGCGGTGGTTGATTTCAAGGTGCGCCGGAAGATCGAGCCGGCGGCCGGGCCGGGCGAGAAGGCGGAGAACGCCCCGATGCCCAAGCTGGAGGTGCTGGTGGCGGCGGTGAAGCGGGAAGTGGTGGAGAATTGGCGGCAGACCGCCGAGATCGCCGGGCTGAAGCTGACCGCGCTGGGCTTGCTGCCTTACGCGAACGCGCGGTGCGTGGAGGCCTGCCACGTCGCGGAGGGCAATGAGGCGTTCGCCTTGGTGTCGCTGCGGCCCGATGAGGTGAACATCGACGTCATCGCCGAGCAATCGCTGCTGTTCAGCCGGGGGGCGCAGGTGCGTCCGGGATACGACGCGGAGCATCCGGATCCGAACAGCGACGAGCCGCCGTTGGCGGCGCCGAAGAACGAGGCGGAATGGGCGGAGGAATTCGTCAACCTCGTGACGATTGAAGTGGTGCGCAGCCTGCACGCGTTCAGCGGGATGGAGGCGAACAACGCGGTGGGGAAAGTGGTGGTTTCGGGGGCCACAGGGCTGGAGGGGGCCACGTTGGCGTCGCTGGCCAAGCGGGTGGGCAGGCCCTGCGCGTTGCTGGACCCGGCGACAGCGCTGGGGTTCGCGGAGGCGGGCCGGGAGCAGGCGGCGGGAGCGGTGGCGCCGATTGGCCTGGCGCTTGGCGTCAATGATCCGCAGGGGCTGCCGTTTGATTTCCTGAACCCGAAGAAGCCGGCGGTGCAGCGGGACATGCGGCGAATCCGAATTCTGGCGGGGATCGCGGCGGCGGCGGCGGCGATTGTGTTCGTGCTCGGGTTGAAGAGCTACCTGATGAACCAGCGGCTGAAGACGAGCCGCGAATGGACGGCGAAGGTGGCGGAGGCGGAGAAACTGCGCCCGATCTACCGGAAGATGATTTTGCAGGGGGCGACCATTGATGACTGGATCAATGGGAAGCGGAACTGGCTGGACCATTACGCTTTTTTGAGCGCGGTGCTGCCCGGGAGCGAGGAGGTTTACGTGACGCAGGTGACGATCAGCCCGCAGGGGACGATCCGTCTGGCGGTGCAGGCGCGGAGCGGGGAGACGCTGGCCCGTTTGGACAAGCAGTTGCGGGCGGCGGGATACGACGTGAAGCCGCTGGCGATCACGCCGGGGGCGGACCGGCATGGGTATGACTTCCGGTCGAACGTCGAGCTGACCGCGCCGGCGAAAATGAAGCCGGAGCTCGCGAAGGTGAAGGCCCCGGCCCGCCCGGCGGATGATGTTTCGCTGGACCCGAAAGCGAAGGGATCGCGCGGATGAACCGGCGCGAGAAAATCCTGGCGGGGTTGGTGGGCGGAATCCTGGCCATTTTTGTCGTCGGCTTTGGGTTGCGGGCGGTGATCGTCCTACCCCTGCGTGACGTTGACAAGCGGATCGCGGCCTCGAAGGAGAAATTCGAGAAGATCAACGGGGAGAAGCGGCAGTTCTTCGCGACGGAGGACCGCATCAAGAAATTGGCCCTGCAGACCTTTGGCGACTCCGTGGACCAGGCGAGCGCGACGTCCGGGGAGATCCTGACCAAGCAGATTTTGCAATGCGGGCTGGAGGAGTCGGAGTTCACGCGGCTGCCGGCGCCGGCGCGGAAGCTGCGCGGCGCGAACGAAGTGGGCTGGAGCGTGCAGGGGGAGGGGCCGTTGACGAACATCGTGAACCTGCTTTTCCTGCTCGAGAACTCCCCCTACCTGCACCGGGTGGAGAATGTCTCGGTGAACACGGGCGACAAGCCCGGGCGGGTGAAGGTGCGGTTCCGGTTTCTGACGCTGGTTTTTGAGCCGGGGCCGGAAGTGGACCGGAAGGCGCTGCCGGACCTTTTTGCGCTCGAATCGCCGGAGCGGCGGGCCTATGACGATTTGATCGCCCGCGACATTTTGCGCCCTTACATCAAGCGGCCGGCGCCGCCCCCGGCCCCGCCGGTGGACCATTCGAGCCCTGGGGGAACCAGTCCGCCCACGGCCCCCGGCCCGGAGAGCTTCAAAATTGTGTCGCTCTCCGAATGGCAGGGGTTGCCGGAGGTCCACGTGCTGGACACGGTCGCGCAAAAGACGCGGCGGTACGCGCCGGGAGAGCAGTTGGCGGGCGGCACGATTGTTTGCGTGGATTACCGGGAAATGGCGACGCCGGGGAGTTTGGCGTTGTCGGAAAGCCGGGTGATTTTGAAGGTGGGGGCGGATTATTACGCGATTGAGCGGGGCAAAACGCTGGCGGACAAGCGCCCGATGGAGGCGGACCAGTTGCCGCGGGACCTGGCGAAAACAGTGAAATGAAGAATTTAACCATGGATTTTATGAAAACATTCAGCACATCGCTGATGACCGCGGCCGCGCTGCTGCTGGCGCCGGCGCTGCAGGCGCAAAACGAGCCCGCCGCCGCCACCAACGCCGTTCCCGCGACCAATTCGGCCCCCGCCGTGACGCCGCAAGCGACCAACGCCGAGCCGACCAAGAACATCCGGCTGCAATTTGAGGGGATTCCGTACTCGGACGTGATCGAGAGGTTCTCCCAGATGGCCGGGAAGCCGCTGGTGAGCGACACGAACGTGGCCGGGACGCTGACGTTCAACGACCCGAAGCCGTACACGTACCCCGAGGCCCTGGACACGCTGAACCTGATGCTCTCGATGAAGGGGGTGATGCTGGTGGAGACGGGCAATTACCTGCGGCTCGTCCCGTTCAAGCAGCTTCCGTCCATGCCCTTGAAAATCATGCGGGGGACGGACACATCGGGCGACACGCGGCCCAGCGAAGTGGTGACGGTGGTTCTGGAGGTGAGCAACATCGACTCCAAGGAAGTGGCCGACGCGGTGACGTCGATGCTGTCGAGCGCGGGGTCGGTGGCGTCGCTCTCGCGCGGGCGGGGGCTGATCGTGACCGACCAGATGGAGAACATCCAGCGCATCCGGACGCTGCTGCGGACGATCGACACGGAGGCGACGGTCGACCGCCAAATGAAAACCTACACGCTGCTGCACTCCTCGGGGGCGATCCTGACCGACCTGCTGAACCGGACGTTTGGCGTGGCGACGGCGCCGAAGCGCACGCAGTACAACCCGAACAGCAAGGCTTTGGACACGCTGCCGCCGGACCCGAACGATTACATCACGGCGGTGTATGACGACGCGTCGCGGACGATTGTGCTGTTTGGGCCGCGGGAGCGGATCAGCCTGGCGGAGGAGTTGATCCAGAAATTTGAGAACAAGGACGGCCCCGGGGGGGACGTGCGCATTTATTATCCGCAGACGATCAAGCCCGCCGAGTTGGCGAACATGATCCGGCAGGCGATCCCGGGGGTGGCGGCGGCGAACGAGACGGCGGGGGCGGCGGCGACGAAGGCCCGGTTGATCGCGGACGAAACGCAGAACCGGCTGATTGTGGCCGCGCCGATCCCCGGGCAGTTGGAGGACATCGAGCGGTTGATCAGCAGGATCGACAAGGGGGCGGTGGGGGCCAATGGCACGGGGGGCAATGTGCCGATGCGCTCGCAGACGGTGCAGTTGACGAAAGTGTTCCGTCCCCGCAGCTCGGAAGTCACGAATGTGGCCGCGATTTTGACGCAGGCGTTGACGCGCCGGACGCCGAATGGGCAGGTGATCACCAGCGCGAGCATCAGCCAGGACCTCGCGAGCCAGAGCGTGGTGGTGAGCGGGTCGCCCGGCGACCTGCAGATCGCGTCGGACATTGTGACGCAGTTGGAGACTGGCTCCTCGCAGCCGACGCCGATGCGGACGCGGTTCATCGACGTGGGCTCCACGGCGGAGGCCAAGCGGATCACGCCGATCGTGGAGCAGTTGTACCGCAACCAGGTGGGCAACGGGTTGGGCGGGGCGGTGGCGCACGCGAAAATCATCCCGGACGCGGAGGCGGGCCGGCTGATTGTGACGGCGAGCGAGGATCATTTGACGCGGATAGAGGAGTTGGTGAAACAGCTCCGGGCCGGGCAGGACCAGCCGCAGTCGCGGCGGCTGCAAATCATCAAACTGGAGAACATCCGCGCGGAAAGTTCGCTGGCGAGCATCCAGAATGTGATCAACGACAAGATGAGCGAGCGGGCGTTTGCGGACCTGTTGAAGCCCGCGGTGGTCCCGGACTCCGTGGGAAACCGGCTGCTGGTCACGGGCACGGAGGCGCAGATCCGGGAAGTGGAGCAGATCGTCAAAGTGTTCGACGCGGCGCCGGAGCGCGTAGCGATGGAGATGCGCCCGATTCGGCTGCAGGCCAAGACGGCGGCGGAGGTGATCCCGCTGGTTTCGCAGGTGCTGGAGCAAACGAGGGAGTCGACCCAGAATCCGCAGGCGGCGCCGAAGTTGATCGCGGACTCGACCGGGCGGCAGATCCTGGCGATCGCGCGGGCCAAGGATTTCGCGCGGATCGAGGCGCTCGTGGCGCAGTTCGACGCGACGCCCGCCTCGGGCGCCCAGCGGCGGCTGCAAATCATCAAGCTTGAGCATGTGCGCGCGGAGGCGTCGCTGGCCGGCATGCAGAACGTGATCAACGAGAAGATGGGCGAGCGCGCCTACGTTGACCTGCCGAAGCCGGCGCTCGTGGCGGACGCGGTGAACAACCGGCTGCTGGTGACGGCCACCGACGCGCAGATCCGCGAGATCGAGAATGTCGTGAAGATTTTCGACGTGGCGCCCGAGCGCGAGGCGATGGAGATGCGGCCGATCCGGCTGCAGGCCAAGATGGCGGCGGAAGTGATCCCATTGGTCACGCAGCTCCTGGAGCAGACGAAGGACCCGGCGATGAACCCGCAGTTGGCGCCCAAGCTGATCGCGGATTCGACCGGGAGGCAGATCATCGCCGTGGCCCGCGCGCGGGATTTTGACCGGATCGAAGCGGCGGTGCTGCAATTTGACTCCACTCCGGCGTCAAGCGCCCCCCGGCAATTCCGGGGCATTGAACTTTTCGGGCATGGCGCGACGGAGCTGACGCCACTGGTGACCCAATTGTACACCGAACAAACGCGCGGCCAGCCGGAACCGGCTGGGGGTCCAGCCACGCTGCTCCCGGAACCCAAGGCGAACCGGATCATGGTGAGCGGGTCGGAGAAGGAGATCGCCCGGGTTGAGTCGATCATCCGGCAGCTCGACCCCGAGGAGAAGAAAGCGGCGCGGGAGGAGACGCGCGTGGTGCGGCTGAAGACGGCCTCGGCCTCCGAGTTGGTCGGGCTGATCGACAAGAGCCTGAACGCGCAGCAGCAGAAAGTGCGCGTGCTTTTGGACGCGCGCAGCAATTCCCTCATCATCTCGGGCGACCCCGCGTCAATCGAGGCGGCGTCGCAGATGGTGCAGCAGTTGGACACGCGCCCGAACACCGGGCCGCGCGAACTGCGGGTGATCGAACTGAAGTCCGCCGAGGCCGCGTTGATCACGCCGATGGTCACGAACATGTTCACCGAGCTGCTGAAGGACCAGCGGGGGGCGGATTTTGTGACGCAGACGAAGGTCATCCCGGACGCGACGGCCAACCGGATCATCGTCACCGGGGTCAAGGAGGAGATCGAGCAGGTGGCGGGGCTGGTGCAGCAGTTGGACCAGGCGCCGGAGCAGGCGCCCGGGGCGCGGGTGTTCAAGTTGACGGGGGCGGACGCGGTGCTGCTGGCGCCGATCGTCTCGCAGGCCATGCTGCGGTTTGATTCGCGCGGGCTGCCGATCAAGAGGGTGACCGTGACGGCGGACGAAAAGGCGAACGCGCTGATCGTCTCCGGGACGCGGAGCGACCTCGCGGATGTGGCGTCGGTGATCGAGAAGCTGGACAGCGAAAGCGGCGGCAGCAAGGACCGCAACCTGCGGATCTTCGACGTGAAATCGGATGACCCGGACGCATTGGCGGGGCTGGTCCTGAAGGTGTTCGCGGCGCAAAACCCGGGCCGGAACACGCCGGCGATGGTGAGCATCACGCCGGAGGCGGCGAGCAAACGCCTGATCGTGATGGCCGCGCCGGCGGTGATGGCGCAGGTGGAAGCCGTGATCCAAACGCTGGATTCCGGGGCCAACCAAGGGGCGCGGGAGTTGGCGACGATCGAATTGAAGAACGCCACCGCGCCGGAGCTGCTGCCAAAGGTGACGCAGATATACGGCGAGCAATCGGCCGGAAAAACGATCAAGCCGGCGACGATCTACGCGGACGCGTCGGGCTCGCGGTTCTCGGTGTTTGGCACGAAGGAGCAGGCGGCGCAGATCCGGCAGATTGTGGAGACGCTGGAGGGGCAGGGCCGTTCGCAGCGGGAGACGAAGGTGTACGAAACGGGCAAGCTGACCGAGGCGCAGCGGCTGATCCCCTTGGTGACGCAGTTGTACAAGGACCAAATTGGGAACAACCCGCAGCTTGGGGCGCCGGACGCGGGCTTCATGACCGACAACCGGACCGGGCGGCTGCTGGTGACGGCGCGCGCCGAGCAGATGAAGATCATCGACGACGTTTTTTCGCGGCTGCTCAACGCGAACGCGACCAACGCGCCCGCCCGGGAAACGCGGACGTTCGAGGTGGGCAACGCGTCCGATGTGCAGCGGCTGATGCCGCTGGTGCAGCAGTTGTACACGGACCAATGGAAGGACAAGGCGGATGTGGATCCCGCCGACGCGCAGATCATGGCCGACGCGCGGGCGGGGCGGCTGATTGTGACCGGCAAGCCGGCGCACTTGGAGCAGATCGGGGCGATTTTGAAGCAGTTGGGCGCCGGGGAGGCGAAGCCCGAGGCGCGCGAGACGCGGATTTTTGAGCTGACCACGGCCAGCGCGGTGGAGTTGGCCACGACGGTCCGCACCCTTTATCTCGAGCAGGGGAAGGGTCGGTTCGGCGCGCTGACGCCGGACACGCTGATCACGCCGGACGCGGGCGCCAACCGGCTGATCGTGGTGGGCGACACCAACGAAGTGAACGCGGTGGAGGACATCGTCAAGAAGCTCGACAAGGTCAGCGCCCAGAGCTCGACCGCGCGCGTGTTCAAGCTGAAGTCGGCGGACCCGGACAAGGTGCAGGAGATTTTGCAGGCGGCGATGGTGCGGTATGACGCGTATGGCCGCGCGCAGCGGCGCATCACGGTGTCGGTGGACGGAAAGAGCCGGACGCTGATCGTGACCGGGGATCCGAAGGAACTCCAAGGAGTGGCGACGATCATTGAGCAGCTTGACGCCTCGCTGGGGGTGCAGGCGGAGCGGAGAATGAAAGTGGTGCAGCTCAAACAGGGCCGGGTGGCCGAAATTGGGAGCAAGCTGCGCCAGTTGTACCAGGACCAAGTGCGCAGCCAGCCGGAGCTGGGGGTGGGGGACGCGTTGATCATTGAGGACGCGCCAAGCAACCAGATCATGATCGCGGGGAGCGAGCGGCAGTTGTCGCTGATCGAGAAGATCATCGAGGAGGTGCAGGCGGCCCAGGCGAGCCTGGCCCCGCGGGACACCAAGATGATCGAGGTCGGGGAGGCGGCGGAAGTGACGCGGCTGGCGCCGCTGGTCCAGCAGCTATACCAGGAGCGGTGGCGGGACCGCTCGCCCACCGATTCGGCGGACGCGCTGATCATGAGCGACGTGAAGAACGCGCGCTTTGTCGTGACCGGGCGGACGAACCACCTGGCGGAGATCGAAACGATCGTCACGCAGTTGCGGGCGGGGAAAACCGGGCCGGAGCCGCGCGAGACCCAAGCGTTTGACATTGGCGACGGGACGGAGTTGGGCCGCGTTTTGCCGCTGGTGCAGCAGCTTTACATTGACCGGTGGCGCGGGAAGGAAGCCAGCGACCCGGCGGACGCCACGATCCTCGCCGACCAAAAGAACGCGCGCCTGCTGGTGACGGCGCGGCCGGCGCATTTGAAGGAAATTGAAAGCATCCTCGCCAAAGTGGCGACGCCGCCGACGAATGCCGAGCCGAGGGACACGAAAGTCTTTGAACTCAACACCGCCTCGGCGGCGGAGATTTCCACGACGGTGCAATCGCTTTACCGGGAACACACGCGGGGGCGGTCCGTCTCGGTCTTTGGGCAGGCGACCATCCTGCCGGACGTGGCTGGCAACCGGTTGATTGTGTCGGGCGCCAGCAACGAATTGGCGGCGGTCGAGGCGATTGTCAGCAAGCTGGACCAGACGACGACCAAGACGGGCGGGACGCGGGTGTTCAAGCTGAAGAACGCGCAGGCCGACCAGGTGGCGACGGTCCTGTCGGCCTCGCTGGTGGATTTCCGCCCCGGCGGCGTGCGGATTCCGCGGGTGAGCGTCGGGTCGGATTTGCAGAACAACATGCTGATCGTGTCGGGCGCGCCGAAGGATGTGCAGTCGGCCTCGGTGATCGTGGAGCAGTTGGACGGAGTGCCGGCGAAGGAGCCGCGCCAGATGCACATCGTCGAGCTGACGAGCGGGATCGCGTCGGAAGTCGCCACGCGGGTCAAAGCCCTTTACATGGACCAGGTCAAAGGCATTCAGGGCGGAGGCATTGCGGACGCGGTGATCCTCGGGGACGACGGGAGCGGGCGGCTGATTGTGACCGCGAATGAGGCGCACATGAAGGTGATCGAGGAGATCGTCGGCAAATTGCAGGAGGCGGGCGACGCGACCGGGCGGCAGCTCCGGGTCCTGGCGCTCCAACGGAATTCAGCGAGCTCCATCAGCCAGATGATCTCGCAATTGTTCTCCAAACAAGTGGCGAGCAAGGACCCGGCCGAACGGTTGGTGGTCAGCCCATCGACAGACGACCGCACGCTGGTCGTCGAGGCGAGCGCCAAAGTGCTGCATGGAGTCCAGGAGCTGGTCTCCAAGCTGGATGTGGCGACGGAGAGTTCGTCGAACGTGATTCAATCGGTGCACTTGAAAAAAGGGAGCGCGACGGCCTTGGCGCAGGCGGTTTCGGCGGCGGTTGGGACGCGCGGCGCCCCCGCCCAGCGAGTGAGCGTGATCCCGGTGCTGGGGGCCAACAGCCTGCTATTGAATGGCCCGGCGGCCGGCGTGGAGGAGGTCATCAAGCTCATCCGCGAGCTGGACAACGAAAGCACGGGGGGAGAAATCGAAGTGCGCATCTTCAAGCTGGAGAATGGGAGCGTCCGAGAAATCCAAGGGGTGCTCAACCAGCTTTTGGAGACGGTTTCGCGGTCCATCGCGCGGCGGGAGGGGGACCGCCGCAGCCAGTACACCATTTCGATCAATGAGCGGGACCACACGCTGATCATATCCGGCGTGGAGGCCCATTTCAAAGTGGTGGAAAAAATCCTGCCCACCCTGGACAAGGCGCCCGAGCGGTCCGACCGGGATGTGCAATTTGTCTGGCTGAAAAAGGCCAAGGCGTTCGACGTGGTGAGCAAGGTCGAAGCCGTTTTCGCCGAACTCCCGGCGAAGGAGCGTCCCGTGATCGAGGCGGAGCCGTTCAACAATTCAATCACCATCATCGCCCGGCGCGGGGACATGGCGCAAATCCAGGATTTGATCCAGCGGCTGGATGACACCTCGAAGGACTCGAACATCCAGGTGCGGCTGCGGCCGTTGGACCGGGTCGGCGCGGAGCAGATGGCGCGGATGCTGCAGAACATTTATCCGCAGATGGCCAATGGCCGCGTGAGGATTGTCGAGAAGGCGCCATCCACTGGCACGAACCAACCGCCGGCCAACCCGGCCCCGGCTACGGCTCCGGAAACGGCCGCGGCCACGACGAACGGCGTCCCCGAGGTGGTGATTTCCGTGGACAAGGAATCCAACTCGCTGGTGCTGTCCGGGCCCGCGCAGGAACTGGACCACATCGACCGGATCATCAGCGACCTGAGCTTCAGTTTCTACGGCAACGAGTCGGAGTTCCGCCTTTTTCCGCTGAAGGAGGCGGACCCGATGGTGGTGGCGCGGACGT
>CAZSXX010000084.1:0-10191 GCA_964611245.1 uncultured Verrucomicrobiota bacterium
CCCCGCCGGCCGTCGAGGCTGGCGCGGTTTGTCGGTGTGAGGCTGAGGAGGGTGCTGCCGTCGCTGGGGAGCGTAGGGTGGGGGGCGGACGCGGGGTGTTTTTTTGAGGGCCGGAACGGGGATTTGTGGATTGGGGGAGGGTTTGGTTTGGCGCGGCACCGTCCGGGGGAGGCCGGGGCGCAGATATTTGGGAGCGCGGAGGGGATGGTGGAGCGGGCGCTGTGCGTGGCGGCGATGGGGGAGGAGAAAATTTGGGCGGGAGGGGCGAGCGGGATTTATGAGCTGCGGGCGGGGCGCTTTGAGAAGATCATGGAGGGGTTGGAGCGGGTGCGGGCGATGCACCGGACGCGGGATGGGGTGGTGTGGGTGGCGTCGGCGAATGGGACGCACCGGTTCGCGGGGGGATTTTGGATCAGCCACACGGAGGAGGAGGGGTTGCCGAGCGCGGCGACGCATGATGTGCTGGAGGACAAGCGGGGAAGGATTTGGGCGGCGACGAGCCGGGGGGCGGCGACGTATTTTCCGGAGGCGGACCGGGATGAGCCGCGGACGTTTTCGCCGACGGTGACGGAGAATGAGAGCGAGGAGGCGCGGGGGATCACGGTGCGGTTCAACGGGGCGGACAAGTGGAATTACACGTCGGCGTCGAGGCTGGCGTATTCCTTCCGGATTGACGAGGGGAGCTGGTCGCCGTTCACGAATGTGGCGTCGGCGTTTTTCGCGAACCTGAGCGCGGGGCCGCATTTTGCGCAGGCACGGGCGATGGACCGGAATGGGAACCAAGATCCGTCGATCGCGACGCTGGAGTTCGCGGTGACGGTCCCATGGTCGCGGGATCCGAGGTTGATCGGGGGGATGGTTTTGGCGCTGGGTTGGGTGGCGTTTTTCGCGGGGCTGGCGGTGAACCGGCATTGGCGGCTGAAGCGGAGCTACGCGGAGGTGGAGCGGCAGGTGGCGGAGCGGACGGCGCAGTTGGAGAAGGCGAACCAGGAGCTGCTGCACAGCCAGAAGATGCGGGCGCTGGGGACGCTGGCGGCGGGGATCGCGCATGATTTCAACAATATCCTGTCGGTGATCAAGGGGTCGGCGCAGATCATCGAGAGCAATCCGGACGACCGGGCGAAGGTGTTGACGCGGGTGAACCGAATCCAGACGGTGGTGGAGCAGGGGGCTGGGATCGTGCGGTCGATGCTGGGACTGGGGAAGACGGGCGACACGGTGGAATGCGACGCGGGGGAGTTGGTGGAGGAGGCGATCCGGCTGCTGGGGGACCGGTTTCCGCCGGAGGTGCAGGTGCGGCATGAGGGCGGGGAGAGCGGGGTGAGGTTGACGTGCTCGAAGGGGGTGATCCACCAGATTCTATTGAATTTGATATTGAACGCGGTGGACGCGAGCGACGGGAAGGGCGTGATTGTGTTGAGGACGCGGGTGGTGGGGGAGGCCGGGCCGGGGATGGCGTTGGCGCCGAGCCCGGCGGCGAGGCACGTGGCGATCGATGTGGTGGACAAGGGGGCGGGGATCGCCCCGGAGGCGCTGCCGCGGATCTTTGAGCCGTTTTACACGACGAAGGGGTTTTCGTCGCGGCGGGGGACGGGGCTAGGGCTGTCGATGGTGTACGAGTTGGCCAAGGGGCTGGGTTATGGGCTGGCGGTGGAGTCGCGGCTTGGGGAAGGGAGCGTGTTCACGGTTCTGGCGCCGTTGCCGGAACAAAAAACGGGCAAGGGAGTCTAAGAACGAGGATATGGCGATGCTTCCAGTGGCAACCAGGGAGGTTCGCGAAGCCGCGCGGCGGCCGCGCACGCACGCGTGGCGGTGGGGGACGGCGGGGGTGGGATTGGCGGTGTTGGCGATGGTGGCGTGGGCCACGCGGGGGAGCCGCACGCAGGGGCATGAGATGTTCGTGGGCCTCTCGGTGGCGGCATACATCTACGCGCTGGTGGCGGGGGCGGTGCGGACGGCGGACTCGATCGCGGAGGAGAAAAGGGAGAACACGCTGGGGCTGCTGTTCCTGACGGACCTGAAAGGGTGGGACATCCTTTCGGGCAAACTGATCTCGACGTCGGTGAACTGCTTCTCCGGGCTGCTGGCGCTGCTGCCACTGCTGGCGATCCCAATGATCATGGGCGGGGTGCCGTGGGATGAGTTCTTGCGGGTGGCGCTGAACCTGGTGAACACGCTGTTTTTGTCGATCTCGTGGGGATTCGTGATCTCGGCGGTGTTCCGGTCGAGCGCGGTGACGGTTTCCCTGGCGCTGGGGACGGCATTCCTGTTTGGGGTGGGGCTGCCGATCCTGTCGGTTTACCTGATCGAGGAGTTGAAGTTGAGGGGCGCCGGGTCGGCGCTGTTCTTTTTGACGCCGACGCACAGCCAATTGTTCGCGCACGGAAACCCGGGGCCGGGGGCGCCGACCAACCATTACTGGCTTTCGCTGGGGACGCACCATTTGATGGCGTGGCTTTATTTGTGGGCGGCGATCCATTTTTTGCCGCGCTTTTGGCAGGACGTCCCGAAGAGCGGGAGGGCGGAGCGGTGGCGGGAGAAACTGCGGGGCTGGCGGTTTGGGGAAGGAAGGACGAAGGCGCAGTTCCGGACGAGGCTGCTGGGGCAGAGCCCGCTTTATTGGCTGGCGAACCGGGAGCGGGTGAGTTCGCCGGGGCTGATGCTGGGGATGCTGGGAGTGATGGCGGGGGCGGCGGCGTTCGGGGTGGTGAATCCGGGAGTTGACGTGGCCGTGGCGACATGGCTGGGCGGGCTGGCGATCGCGCATGGGATGCTGGCGTTCCGGATGGCGATGGCGGCGTCGAATCGGTTGGGGGAGGACCGGCGGAGCGGGGCGCTGGAGCTGTTGCTGGGGACGGAGCTGTCGATCCAAGAAATCTTGCGGGGGCATTGGATGGCGCTCCGGCGGCAATTTTTCGGGCCGGTCATGATGGTTGTTTTTTGCGGATTGGTGGGGGCCGCGCTGTTGCTGCTGTCGGCTTCGCTGGACATGCGGGTTGGGAACATGATTGAGAGCCTGGTGGAGATGTTCGCGAGGATGTGGAGGCCGGGGGCGCGGGCGGAGCATGGATGGATGTTCCTTATTTATCTGTCGATCCTGGCGATGCTGGCGCTGAATTGGGCGGGATTGGTGTGGGTGGGGATGTGGCTTGGGTTGAGGGAGCGGCGGGCGGGGTTCGCGCTGTGGCCGACGTTGGCGCTGGCGCTGGCGCCGCCGTGGATGATCCTCATCGGGGGGTGGGCGATGGCGGAGGAGGCTGGGGTGATCAACCCGTTGCAACCGGACACAACGCTGGCCGTGGCGCTGGCAAGCGGATGGGCGCTGGGGCTGGGGCACTGGTTTTTGGTTGTCCGGTGGGCGCGGCGAAATTTGCGGGAGAGTTTCCGGGAGGCGGCGGCGGACCGATTCCTGGCGCCGCGGCGGTTTCCATGGAGGGCGGCGAGGACGTTTGGGCTGCGGGCGGCGGGAGTGGCCGCGGCCGTTTGCGCCTTGTTCCTGATTTTTCGCGCGGTGGTGGACCGCAAGGGGGAAAAGGTGTGGCAGGCGGCGCTGGCGAGGCATCCGGAGTTTTCGGTCTCCAGGCCACCGGACGCGCCAAGAATTCCCGCAGAAAAGAACTTGGCGAAGGCGCCCATTTTCCTGGAATGGCAAAAACCGGGGCGAGAGATTGAGTGGAGCCTGGAGCGGATGGTGGGGCGGAACAGCAGCCCGCCGCGGCTGTGGGAAGGGCGGATGGGACGTCTGGCTAACCTGGCGCGGGTGGAGAGCCTTTATTTGGAGCGCAAGAATCTCGCGGAGGCAAAGGAAACGCCGGGGGCGAGCGTTTTGTCGGGATTGGGGCGGGTGGAGTGGGAGTTGGAGCGGCTGCATGCGGAGGCGCGGACGCGCCCGCTGCTGCAGTTTGGTCCGTGGAACCGCTCGCCCGGGACGGTGTACAACCCGTGGGTGGGAAGGGAATCAAGGAACTCGCAGACGGAGCTGGGGATGGTCCTGGCGCTGCGGGCTTCGGCCCGGCTGGCGGAAGGGGAGCATCCGATGGACGACGTGTTGTTGGGGTTGCGGCTGGCGCGTGGATTGGCTGAGGTGCCCGGAAACCTGCAGCAGTTCGTGGGGATGGCGATGACGATGGCGCAGCCGGTTTATGACGGGCTGTGCGACCGGCGGTGGAGCGAGGGAGAGTTGGAGGCGCTGCAAAAGGAATTTGCGGGGCTTGATTTTTGGAGCGGCTATGACGCGTTCAGGGCGGACCAGTTGAGGGACGCGATTGAATGGGTGGAGACAGGGTCCAATCCCTACCTGGGGCGGAGGAAAAAAAGCTGGCTGGCGCGGCAGATGCCGGTGGGGTTCAAGCGGGAAAGGGCGGCGGCGCTGGTGGGGTGGGCGTACGAGGATTCGGCGGGGGTGGTCGATGTGAAGGCGAGGCGGATCGACGCGGAGGCGCTGCGGAGATTCGCGAGGATCAAGCCGGAGTTTGAGGTTCCGCGCGGACTCCCGAACAAGATGCCACCGATCATCCGCGCAGTTGGGTTTGGGCAGACGGTGGCGGACCAAGTTGTGGTGGCGTGCGCGCTGGAGCGGTTCCGGATCAGACGGGGGGTGTATCCGGAGCGGTTGGAGGAGCTGGCGCCGGAGTTTTTGGCGGAGGTTCCGAAAGATGTGTTCACGGGGGAGGCGTTGAAGTACCGGCTGGGCCCGGGGAAAACGGATTACGTGATTTATGGAGTGGGGCACGATGGGGTGGACGATGGCGGGACGCCGGTGGCGATCAGCAGCGTGTGGAGTTTCTGGAATGACCCTCCGGGTTCTGATTGGGTGTGGAAATCGGCGGCGGAGGAGTTTCCCCGGCCGGCGGCGGTGAGGAAGTAAACGAAAAGGACGATGGCAGCCTGGACAATAGCGGCGCGGGAGGCGCGGGTGGCGGCGAGGTCCACGCGGATGTACGGATGGCGGGCGGCGGCGGCGGGGTTGGGGATTGTGGTGGCGCCGCTGGCGCTGTATCTGGCGCCGGGCGGCCCGAGCTTGGGGAAGGGGATGTTCGCGGCGCTTTCGTTGCTGGGGTTTGGGTTCGCGCTGTTTGGGGGGGTGGTGAGGACGGCGGATTCGCTGGCGGAGGAGAAGCGGGAGAACACGCTGGGGCTGCTGTTCCTGACGGACTTGAAGGCGGGGGACATCCTGGCGGGGAAGTTTTTTGCGTCGGGCGCGACGCTGGTGTTCGGGCTGATGGCGATGCTGCCGCTGTTGGCGATCCCGGTGTTGCTGGGTGGGGTGACACCGGGGGAGGTGGCGCGGGTGGCGTTGAGCTTGTTGAACACGCTCTTTTATTCGGTCGCGGCCGGGTTTTTGGTGTCAACGGTGGTGCGGCAGGGAGGGCTGACGATCCTGGCGGGGCTGGTGTTGATGGCGGGGATGGGGTTGGGATGGCCGATGCTGGCGGAGCGATTTTTTGGGACGGCGCAACCGAGTGGGCCGATGCATCAGGCGCTGCTGTTCCTGAGCCCGTTGCCGGCGGTGGCAATCGCAATCAACAGCCTGGTGTCGCACTCGTTTTGGCAGGCGATGGTGGTGAGCCATTGCGTGGGGTGGATCGCGTTGCTGGGAGCGGCGAGGCGGCTTCCGAAGATGTGGCAGGAAACGCCGGGCAGCCGACGGACGGAGCGTTGGCGGGCGCGGGGGAGGAGTTGGCAGTTTGGGAGCGCGGCGGCGCGGCAGAAATTCCGGCGGCGGCTGCTGAAGTCGAACCCGCTGTTTTGGCTGTCGGGGCGGGAGCAGGTGAGTTCGGCGGGGTTGATGGCCGTGCTGATGCTGATGGGGTCGGTGTCGTTGGTGGGGCACCTGGGGCCGATCCTGGTTTGCCTGGCGGCGATGCACGCGACGTTGTTGGTGCGGATGGCGTCGGCGGCGTCGCATGCGCTGGCGGAGGACCGGAAGAGCGGGGCGTTGGAGTTGCTTTTGGCGACGCCGTTGACGGTGCGGGAGGTTTTGCGTGGGCGGTGGATGGGGCTGGGGCGGCAGTTTTTTGGGCCGATCCTGATTGTGACGCTGTGGCACCTGTTCGCGATCCGGTGGATTTCGGAGCTGGAGTACAACGCGACGATTTTTGCGAGCCTGGTGGCGGGGTTGTTCACGATGGCGGCGGCGTGGATCGCGACGGGATGGGTGGGGATGTGGGCGGGGTTGAGGGCGCGGCATCCGTTGCTGGCGATATGGGGATGCCTGGGAGTGGTGGTGGTGGCGCCGGCGTTGTGCCTGGCGGTGGTGTTCAATGCGTTGGCTTACTTAAAGATGTTGCCGCGTGTCTGGATTGGCGAGCAGGCGTTTTTCGCGGTGGGGGCGCTGTTTTTATGGGCGGTTTACCTTTTCTTTTTGATCGAGCGGACGCAGCGGCGGGTGAAGGGGGAGTTTCGGGAGGCGGCGACGGACCGGTTCAGCGACACGCGGCCGTATGATTGGCGACCGGCGTTGCGGACGGGGCTGAAAATCGCGGGGGCGCTGACAGTGATTGTGGGCGGGATTTGGGGATATAGGGCGCACATTGATTCTCGCGGGGAGAGGGAGTTGATGCGAACGCTGGCGGCGCATCCGGCATTTCAATTGGAGGAGCCGGAGCCGGTGTTTTTCGCGCAGGAGCTCAACCTTGCCCAATGGGGAGCGCTGATCCAGTTGAACGACCTGACGCTGCGAAACGCATGGGGCTTGCGCGGCGCTCCGGGGCGCGGCGGGCTGGAGGATGTGCTGGCCGGGGTGGGGCCGATGTCGCGCTCCCGCACGAAGGAGGAGCGGGCGCGGGACCAAGACGCGGCGCGGCAGCGGACGGAATTGGCGATTGAGGAATTGCACGCCGCGGCGCGGAGGCGGCCCCATTTGCGGTTTTCGCTGGCGCCGAAGCAGTGGCCGGATGATGTGGACCGGACGGGGCACCACCCTTACCTGCGGAATTTGGTGGGGCACTTGGCGCAGCGGGCGGCGGTCCGGCAGCGGGAGGGGAAACCGGCGGTGGAGGACGCGTTGTTGGCGGTGCGGTTCGCCAATTGCGTGACGAACGAACCGGAGGCGCTGGGGACGCACCAAGCGCTGTTGTTCCAGGCAGTGCGGCCGATCCACCAGGGCCTCAGAGCCGGGAAGTGGAGCGAGGAGGAGTTGGGCCGGCTGCAGGAGGCGTTTGAGGCGATCGATTGCTTCGCGCAATTTTATTTGTGCCGGGACCACATGATCCGGTTCATGGCGAATGAGGTGGGGGCGGCGCCCGCGGGAACGATGGCGGGAGTGGGGATGCATCCGATGCGGGACCGTGGCGAATCGCGGATGCCGGGGAAGGTGAAGTTGCGGAAGGCGCGGATCATCGAGGCTGGGCTGGAGAAGCTGCCGAAAGTTTATGACGGGGGAAAGCGGATAATCGTGCCGGGCTCGATTCCGAGCGGGACGACGCCACGGATCACCACGGAGCCGTTGATCATCCCGCTGGTGTGGGGGCAGGAGGAGGCGGCGCGGTTGGCGGCGGAGACGCAGACTGTGGCGGACCAGGCGGCGATCGCGTGCGCGATCGAGCGGTTTCGGCTGGCGACGGGAAGAATCCCGGAGCGGCTGGAGGAGCTGGCGCCGAGGTTCATGGCGCGGGTCCCGCATGACCTCGCGACCGGGCAGGGGATGATTTACCGGGCGAAGGGGGACAGGTTTGAACTTTATTCGGTGGCGCTGGACGGGAAGGACAATGGGGGGAGGAAAGAGGTGCGGGGCGGGAATTACAGCCCGGTGCAGAACCGGCAGCCGGTGGTGGGGGACTGGGTTTGGTTCGAGAAGGATTGAGGGCGGCTAGGGGCGGGTGGGGATTTCCTCGCCGACGGTTTTGCAGGCGACTTCGCCGGGGAGGAGGCGTTGGTCGAGGAGCGGTTTGACGAAGAGCCAGATGTCTGCGGCCACGGCGTCGATGGGGCGGGTGGCGTCGATTGCGCGGATGCGTTCGGGCTCTGAGGCGCCGAGGTTGTCGTAGCCAGTCTCGACGCGCTGGAAGAAGGCGCGGCCGGAATCCTCGAAGCGGTCGGGAGCGGAGGAATTGCGGACGGCGCGGCGCTGTTCGCTGACGTCGAGCGGGACGCGGAGGAGGAGGGTGAGGTCGGGGATCGTGCCGTCCACGGCGTAGTCGATGATGTGGCGGACGGCTTTGAGGTCGAGGCCGCGGCCGTGGCCCTGGTAAACGAGGGTGGAGTCGAAAAAGCGGTCGCAGAGGACGACTTTGCCGGCGGCGAGGGCGGGGCGGATCATTTCGCGGACAAGCTGGGCGCGGGCGGCGTTCAGGAGGAGGAGCTCGGTCTCCGGGGCCATGGCGGCGGCGGCGGGGCTGTGCTTGAGGGTGTGGCGAATCTCCTCGCCGATGGGGGTGCCGCCGGGCTCGCGGAGGAGGAGGGTTTGGTGGCCGAGGGCGGTGAGGCGGTCGGCGAGGAGCTGGATTTGGGTGGACTTGCCGCTGCCTTCGGTCCCTTCGAACGTGATGAAAATCCCCATAAGCCCGGACTGAAGGTCAGTTGTTGGAGGGGGCGATGGGGGTGGGGATCGAGGGTGGAGCGGAAGGTTCGGCCGGGCGGCTGGATGGGGTGAAAAGCTGGGAGCCGGGGAGGGCCGGGAGAGGTTGCGGGACGGTGGCGGGGCGGGACGCGGTGGAGACCGGAATGGAGGGGACGAGGGGCTTGCGGTTGGGGAAATCTTTCATGAGATAGGCGACGAGGGATTTGATTTGTTCGTCGTCGAGGGGGCCCTGCTGGTCGAGGGCGAAGGCGGGCATCATGGTGCCGACTTTGCCGTGGCGAATCCAGGCTTCCCAATAGGCTTCCGTGGGGGGCTGCTTGAGGGCCTGGAGGTCGGGGACGAGGGCGGCGCGGTGTTCGGCCTCGTGGCAGATGGCGCAGGCGGCGGTGAAGAGGGCCTCGCCCCGCTTGCCGATGGCGGGCTTGGAATGGCAGTTGGCGCAGTCGTTGCGGAAGACGATTTGGCGGTCGGCGTGGGCCAGTTGCATGTTGCGGGTGCGGGAATCCATGCCCGGGACGGCGGCGGCGGCGGCGCCAGCATTGGGGAGGATGCACTTGATGTAGACCATCTTGGGGCCTTCCGTGGTCTCAAGGAAGACGCTCTTTTGGAAAATGCCGAACTTGCCGCGGAGATCGACCGTGAGATGGAAGGAGCCGGATTCGGAGGGGGCCAGCTTCCAAGGGAGGGGAGGCAGCCGCGGGGTGGTGCAGCCGCAGGACGGGCGGATCATGTTGATGGAGACATCAACCGGGCCAGTGTTGGTGAGCGAGAAATCGAACTCCGCGGTGACTTCGCCGGGTTTGACGGTGTATTCCTTGAGGAGGGAGTCAAAAACGAGGTTGGTGGAGACCGCATGGGAGGTTGGGAGGGAAAGGAAAAAGCCCGCCACAAGCAAAAGAAAGAGAGAGCGAAGTTTTACCATACAGCGTTGGGGACGGTAGCGCCGCAAACGATTGTGCGCAAACCGATTTTGGGGGCACGCAATGAGTCATGAGGCGACCAATGCTTCAATCGCGTCGGCCTCGATGGGGATGTCGGCCATGAGGTCGACGGGGCCCTGGGCGGTGAGGAGGACGTCGTTTTCGAGGCGGACGCCGAAGCCTTCTTCGGGGATGTAGATGCCGGGCTCGATGGTCATGACGGTTCCGGCGACGAAGGGTTCGGTCATGAAGCCGTAGTCGTGGACGTCGAGGCCGAGGGGGTGGCCGACGCCGTGCATGAAGTATTTTTTGAGAAGGGGGGAGGCGGGGTCCTGTTTTTTGATGGCGCCGGTTTTGAGGAGGCCGAGGTCAACGAGCTCTTTCTCGGTGTTTTGCTCGGCTTCGCGCTGCCACTCCTGCCATTTCTTGCCGACCTGGAGGGCGGCGGTCTGGGCGCGGAGGAGGCGGAGGACGGCGTTGTAAACCTGGCGCTGGCGTTTGGTGAAGCGGCCGCCGACGGGAATGGTGCGGGTGAGGTCGGAGTTGTAATTGGCGTAGGAGGCGGCGACGTCGAGGAGGAGGACATCGCCCTTGCGGCAGGGTTGGTCGTTGCTGATGTAGTGGAGGACGCAGGAGTTTTTGCCGGAGGCGATGATGGGGGAATAGGCGAATTGGCCGCCGCGGCGGGAGTGGGGGGGCTCGCCGGCGAGGTTGAGCCGTGATCGTCCGGAAAGAGCGACAGGCGCGCCA
>CAZSXX010000084.1:10201-13647 GCA_964611245.1 uncultured Verrucomicrobiota bacterium
AATTCGGCCTCGATCTCCATTTCGTTGACGCCGGGGCGGGCCATGCGGGCGACGCGCTCGAAGCCGGCGTGGGTGATGTCGATGGCTTTTTGGATGAGGTCGAGCTCGGCGGGGGATTTGACGAGGCGAAGTTGGTGCATCAGGGGCCGAGACGGTGGTAATCATGGAGGGGATAGCGGCGGAGGGTGTCGGCGATGAAGCGGGCGTCGCGGGACTCGACGGTGACGACGGAGCGGGGGTGTTCGTTGGAGTTGAGGAAGGCGCGCTCGGCCTGGCACATGAGGCGGTGGAAGAGGCGGGGGAAATCATGGAGCCAGTGGACCTGCTGGATGCCGGTGAGCTTGCGGGCCTCGTCCTTGGCGAGCTTGTGGCCTTCCCATTGTTCGAGTTCGGGCTTGGCTTCGCGGAGGAAGAGGACTTCGCGGTGTTTTTCGTCGTCGGCGTCGGGGTAGATGAGGAGGATGGATTCCTCCTGCTCGACTCCGGTGAGGTAGAAGAGGTCGGAGTTGGGGGCGATGCGGAGGGTGCCGTCGGCGTTGGTGGGGAGGACGTCGTTGGCGTTGAGGACGGCGAGGGAATTGGGGGGAAGGAGGGCGCGAAGGCGGTCGCGGTTCAGTTTGAAGAGGGCGGGGTCGATGGGTCGGTGTCGCATGGGGGTCGAATACCCGGACGGCAGCGAAGTTGGAAGCTCAAAATCCCCACCACCAAGCGAGGAGGGGGGCGACGACGAGGGCGGGGAGGTAATTGGCGAGTGGGACTTTTTGGATTTCGAGGATGACGACGGAGATGCAGACGACGAGAAGGCCGCCGGCGGCGTTGATGGAGTGGAGGAGATCGGGATGTTGGGTGAGGAAGGGGCTGACGGCACTGGCGAGCAGGGTAATTGTGCCCTGATAGGCGAGGAGAGGGAGGGCGGAGAGGAGGACGCCGGGGCCGAAGGTCTTGGCGAAGGCCATGGCGGCGAGGCCATCCATGACGGATTTGAGGACGAGGGTGCGGAAATTGCCGTTCAGGCCGTCCTCGAGGGAGCCAATGATGGCCATGGGGCCGACGCAAAAGAGGAGGGTGCAGGTGACAAAGCCGTCGCTGAAGCGGTTGGCGGAGGGGGAATCGGAACGGGACATCGCGCGGCGGGCGAATTGGCCGACGGAATTGAGGCGGTTTTGGAGCTTGAGGAGCATGCCGAGGCCGTTACCGATAACGAGGGCGAGGAGGATGATGAGGACCTGTTTTGGGACGTGACTGAGGCCGGTGTGGCCGAGGGCCTTTATGGTTGTGGAAAAGCCGACGTAAATGACCAAAACCCCGAGGATCCGCTTCAGGCGAACCTCTAAGCGCGGGGAAGGGCTGCGGCTCAGGGCCAAACCGGCGGCGCCCCCCATGAGAACCGCGCCAACATTGATCAAAGTGCCGGTCATGGAAAAAAAAGTGGCCTAGGGGAGTTCGGCCCCCTGAGAAGGGTTCGTACCCGTACGGATGGGATGTGAATAACTTCGGAATAACTCCGGCCGTTGGAACGCATTTTGAGCTTGCATGGAGGCAAAAAAATAGGCCCGCGGGTGGGCGGGCCGTGAGAGCCGGAAGGCGCGGCTATTTCTTCAACTTCTTGGGATCGAGGGCGTCCGGGAGGACCGGCTTGGGTTCGGGTTTGGCCTCGGCCTTTTCGGCCGGGGCGGAGGCGTTGATTTCCGTGAGGACGTCATCGGTGAAATCGTTTTGGCCGTTGGTGTAAAGGAGGACGGAGGTGGCGCTGATGCTTTCGGCGGCGGTGTCGAAAACGTGGGTGTAGCCGCCTTTTTTGGCGTGGGTGGCGATGACGTCGCGGAGGTGGCGGAGGATTTCTTCGCGCATGCGGCGTTTCTGCTCCTCAAGGGTGGTGCCGGTCTGGGAGCGGAACTGCTTGACGCTGCGCTCGATCTCCTGGAGCTCCATGAGCTTGCTTTCGGCGTTTTTCTTGCGCTTTTCGCGCTCGTCAGCGGAGACAGCCTGGTCGTTGCTGCCGTCGATGAGCTTTTTGTAGTCGTCGTTGGCTTTCTGGTAATCGTCGATCATGCCCTTGAGGACTTTGTCGGAATCGCCCACGCGCTCCTTGAGCTGGGCGTCGGCCTGCTTGGTTTTGTAGTAGCCGTCGAAGACTTTTTTGAGGTCAACGAGGCCGATTTTGACATCGGCGGCGCCGAGTGGGGCGGCGAGGAGGAATGCGGCGGCAAGAAGGGCAGCCACGCGGGCGAAGGAGGTTCGGAACATCAATTTCATGGGTCAATTAGTTAATAGTCACGGGTAAAACCGACGCTGAAGCCAAACTTGCCGCCACCGCCCTGGCCCGGGTTTTTGGTGATGGGGATGCCGTAGTCGAGGCGGAGGGGCCCGAGCTTGGGGATGTTGAGGCGAATGCCGACGCCCCAATTGTCGAGGTAATCCTGGAAGTTAAAGTCGTACGCATCCTGATACACGTTACCGATGTCATAGAACAGGGCGAACCGCAAACGTTCAATGATGGGAATGCTGTATTCGACGGAGCCGAGGAAAAAGGTGTTGCCGCCGAGGGGTTCGCCGGTGGGGATGTCCTTGGGGCCGACGTGGCGGTAGCGGAAGCCACGCAGGGAGGTGACGCCGCCCAGGAAATAGCGGTCGAAGAGGGGGACGTTGGGGATGGGGTTCTTGGCGGTGTCGCCATAGGCCTCGACGACGCCGAGCTTGCCGACGACTTCCCAGAGGTGGCCTTCCCAGAAACCGGGGAAGTACCAGAAGGAGCGGAGCTCCCATTTGTAGAAATCGGCGTCGGCGCCCAGGGGCCCGCCGGCGACTTCGGAGAAGAGCTCGGTTTTCTGGCCGCGGGTGGGCTGCTGGGCGTTGTTGCGGGTGTCGTAGGTGAGGGTGCCGCCGACTTTGGAGACGAGGCGGTCCTCGGGTTCGTTGAGGATGGAGACGGGGGTGCCGGGCTGGCGGTCGTGGAGGCCGATGTTTTCGATGGTGTAGCTTACGCCGGCCTGGAAATTGTAGGGGAGCTTCTTGGTGAGGCCAAGGCGCATGCCCGTTTGGGTGACGTCGTAGAGGTCGCTGAGGTAGTTCAGCTCGCTGTGGTAGAGGTCGACGCTGAGGGCAAGGGGGCGGCCGAGGAACCAGGGCTCGATGAAAGTGATCTGGAAATCCTTGCGCTGGAGGCCGATGGTGAGGCCCAAGCGGAGTTTTTGGCCGCCGCCGCGGAAGTAGGGGGGGTGAAAGAGGTCGAAATTGCCCTCGCGGTAGCCGGCGAAGCCGAACAGGCTCTCGATGGAGCTGAAACCGGCGCCGAGCTCGACGTGGCCGGTGGTGCCTTCCTCGACGTCGATGACGAGGTTTTTGCGGTTGGGGACGTCGGTGTCCTGGGTTTCCGTTTCGACCTTGTCGAAATACTGCATCTGTTCAAGGCGGCTTTTGCTCACCTTGACGCGCACCATGTCGAA
>CAZSXX010000085.1:0-13578 GCA_964611245.1 uncultured Verrucomicrobiota bacterium
AGGAGATCAACGAGGCCTACGAGGTCCTCAGCGACCCCGAAAAGCGCCGGAAATACGACCAGTTAGGCCCCAATTGGAGGCAGGGTCCGGAGTTCCGGGGACCTCCCGGCTGGGGCGGCCCGGGGCACGGGGCCCGACGCGGCGGCCAGCGCGCTCCGGACTTCGAGTTCGAAGGCACCGGGTTCAGCGACTTTTTCGAGCAATTGTTCGGGGCGAAACGGGCCGGCCCGCAAGGGGGCACCCGCTCCGGAAACGGTTCCGCAGGCGCGTTCTCCCAAGCCGGCGACGACGTCGAGGCCGACATTATGGTCACCTTGGAGGAAGCCTCCAAAGGCGGGGTCCGAAGCATCTCGTTGCGCCGCCCATCCGTTTGCCCTCAGTGCCACGGGGCGGGCCATGTGAACGGGCGGCCCTGCGTTCAATGCCACGGAGTCGGGACCATTGAGCGGACCGACACCCACAAGGTGAAAATTCCCGCGGGCATCCGCGAAGGGCAAAGCTTGCGCATCCCTGGCCAAGGCGAACCCGGCGCGGGCGGCGGCTCTCCCGGCGATTTGTTCCTGCGGATTCGATTCGCCCGCCATCCCGATTTCCGGGTGGAGGGCGCGGACCTTTATTTCGAGCTGGACCTCGCCCCTTGGGAGGCGGTTTTGGGGGCGAGCCTGCCCGTGCGCACCCTCGACGGTGTGGTGAACATCAAAATCCCCCCCGGAACGGACTCGGGCACGAAACTGCGCGTGCGCGGGCGGGGGCTCAAGACCAAGGAAGCGGCGGGAGACCTGATTGTGGTCCCGCGAATCAAAATCCCGAAGGCTCCCGAACCGAAGGAGCGCGCCCTCTGGGAGTCCCTGGCTCGCGAATCCAGCTTCAAGCCGCGAGAATCATGAACCCGGACCGCCTTGAAAAACTCGAAAGCCAACTGGCTTTCCTCGAGCGCCAATACGACGAATTGAACTCCGTTGTGATCTCCCAAGGGCGGACTCTCTCCCGCGTCCAAGCCGAGCTCGCCCGCGCCAACGAAAGCCTGCAGTCGGCCGAGATGGAGCGCATCCGCGCCACCAATCCCAAGCCGCCGCACTATCAATAGGCACGGCCTAGGGATTCGGCGGCTTGACCGCGATGTTGGTTTGCACCGACCGGACCCCGTCCACGCCCCACGCCGTCGCCACAATTTTCTTCTTTTCGGCCTCCGAGCGCGCGACGCCCGTCAGGGTCACCTGGCCGCGATGGACATCCACGTCAATTGCGGTCCCCTTGATCTCCGGGTCGTTCACCAGCGCCGCCTTCGTTTTCGCGAGGATGCTCGTGTCATCGATCACCTGTCCGGTGCTGCGCTCGTTGGGCCCACCCGCGCAACCCACCAGCATGATAGCCGCGACCATTCCCCCCGCCATTTTCTGCCAATTCTTCTTCATAATCCCTCGTTCTCCGCCGCGTCCCACGTCCGCGGCATGGACAGGATTGGCCATCGCAAATGGATCCACCATAAGGTTTGACCTGAATTGGGCTCCGTGAAAATCCGTAGCGTCGGCCTTGATGGCTCAAGATAGGTGGGATTATTTCAGGCTTGCCGCCAACACGGCGGCGCCTTATCTCTCCGGCGCATAGATTCGTCGACCAAATGCAAGCCCTTCACTATAGCGCCGCGATCTTGGCATTTTGTTTGCTGAATTCTCGGGAGGCTTCCTCAGCCGGCTCGCCCACGGTCCGGCCGATTCCCCTGCGCGACTATTGCAACTATGGCCTGACCAACTCCCTCATCGGCGCGGGCCCGCTCAACGGCGCCAACAACCTGGCCTCCCTTCCGGTGGGGACCAACTCGTTCGGGCAGGTTCCCTTCGATGTGTCCGGGATCATCCAGCTTTCCGGCCAGCAGGCCATCATCGCGCGCCGCAGCTTTCCGGAGAAGGCCCTCGGCATCAAGGTCGGGGCCGCCTGCGCCCACATCCACATCCTGCATGGCGCCGGATGGAGCGAGGTGCCGCACACCATCATCGCCACTTTGGCCCTCAACTATAGCGACGGAACCCGCCGGGAAATCCCCATTGTTTACGGCAAACATGTCTATGACTGGTGGGAGAACGAGGACGTCCCCGAGGACACTCAAACGATCATCGCCTGGACGGGAATGAACCGGATTTCGCGGATGTTTGGGACCACGTTGCGGATCTATAAAACCACCTTCGCCAATCCCCATCCCGGGGTGCCAATCAGCACGGTGGATTTCATCTCCGCGAAGAAGGAGTCGGCGCCGTTCCTGTTGGGCCTCACCATCGAGTGAACTTCGGCGCGAAGCCATTGCGGGCAGGGTTGGGCTTCCGTTTCTGTGGGGAAAAAGGAAAAAACCCTAAGAATTGGCCCTCCCGCCGGCCGGTTGGGCCAATCTTAAGGTCCCGTAACCAACACCTCAGAACTGGCTGCCAGAGTCTGTGGTGAAATAAGGAAATTCCCCACGGGTCGAACGGCGGGTCGCGGCCACCTCAACAAATCCGCCCAGCCACCGGTCATCGCAGACGCGCACCGCCCCGGCTTTCCGCAGGAACTGCGGGTTGAAGCCCATTTCCTCGGCCTGCCAAGCGATCGGCAGCATTCGAGGGCGCACCCCGGGCCGGATTCTTTGTGTTGTTCGCGTCACGCCATTCGTCTCCGTTGCCCATCAGGAAAGCATAAAACTCGCCGGAATAGAATTGTGCGTCTGAATGCACACGGAACCCGACTCCTGCCTTTCAATTCCCTCGCTTCCGCTTGTCACCGGCCCTGAGTTCCACGACCCTTGCCGCTGTCTCAACATGATCTCTGAACTGGAACGCGAAGCCAAAGCCCTCGGCATCGGGAAATACCGCCGGCACATCTTCCTTTGCGCCGACCCGACCGAGCCCAAATGTTGCGCCAAAGAGGCCGGGATTGCCTCGTGGGAATACCTGAAAGCCCGGTTGAAAGAGCTGAAGCTGGCGGTCGGGGCGGAGCCACTGGTTTTTCGCACCAAAGCCAACTGCCTGCGCGTCTGCGCCCACGGCCCAATCGCCGTCGTCTATCCGGAAGGCGCCTGGTACCACTCCTGCACCCCCGAGGTGATCGAGAGAATCATTCAGGAACACCTGATCAATGGGCGGATCGTGTCCGAATATTCCTTCGCGCAGAACCCCCTCTGACGGCGCTCCGCCGTCGCCGCCGCCTAGACCAGTTTCGTGGTTTTGTCGCGGGATTCCGCCGCCATCGCCGCCTTGTGGGCCAGGAGTTTGGCCAGAAGCTCCTCAGATCCCGTGGCCAGGATCTGGAGGGCGAGCAACCCCGCGTTGCGCCCGCCCCCAATGGCCACGGTCGCCACCGGCACGCCCGCCGGCATCTGGACAATCGACAGGAGCGAATCCAGCCCGCTCATCGCCTTGGACTGGATCGGCACGCCAATCACCGGCAATGGCGCCACGCTCGCGAGCATCCCCGGCAGGTGCGCCGCCCCGCCCGCCCCGGCGATGATGACCTTGAAGCCCCGGTTGTGCGCCGTGCCCCCAAATTCAATCATGTCCACCGGCGTGCGGTGCGCGGAAAGGACCTGCACATGTGTGTTGACGCCGAACTCGGCGCAAACCTCGGCGGCGGCCTTCATCGTCGGCCAATCGGAGTCGCTGCCCATGACAATGGCAACCAGGGGTGGGGTGTGTCCGCTCATATCATGCTTTGGCTTCCGGATTTCCGAACCGAATTTTTGCCGCCGCGCCCTGCGCCTGGGGCAGGACCTCGGCCAGCGAGGCGCCGAGCATTGTCAAATGCCCCATCTTCCGCAATGGCGCGCTTGCGTTCTTGCCGTAAACATGGACATGCGCGCCCGCGCAGGCCAGTGCGTCCTCCAGCCCGACCGCTGCCCCGGACCCTTTTCCGTCCCCGAGCAAATTGACCATCACAGCCGCCGGGGCGCGCATCGCCGGCGAGCCCAGCGGCCAGCCCAGGATGGCCCGCAGATGATTCTCGAACTGCGAACAGCCGCACGCCTCGATGGTGTAATGCCCGGAGTTGTGGACCCGGGGCGCAAGTTCATTGATCCAAACCTGGTTGTCCGCCGTGCGGAACAGCTCCACGCCAAATGTGCCGATGCCCTGCACCGCGTCGATCGCCCGCCGGGCCAGCCCCGTCACCATTTCGGCCAGGGCGGGGTCGATCTCGGCCGGCGCCTTTACCACCCGGCAAATATGATGGTGCTGGATTGTCTCCACCACCGGGTACGCGGCGCTCCCATGGGTGGCGCTGCGGGTGATCATGATCGCCAGCTCCTGGGTGAACGGGCAAAAGGCCTCCGCGAAAAGCGCGTTCTCGTCGCCGTCCAGCAACTCCCAGGCTATCCGCGCGTCCGCCTCGGTCCGGATTGTCGCGTTCCCTTTCCCGTCATACCCATTGCGCCGCTTTTTCAGGACCAGCGGCAGGCCGAGGATCCGCATCGCCGCGTCCAGCGCGGGCCCATCGGGCACATCCATGAACTCAGGCACAGCCAACCCGGCCTTCTTGAGCGCCGTCTTTTGGAGCAGCTTGTCCTGCACCGCCCGCATCGTCGCCGCGCTCGGGGAAACGGGATGGCCCTCCGCCTCCAGCGTCTCCAGCAGGGCGGCGTCCACAAATTCGTTCTCCAACGTGACCACATCGGACGCTTCCGCCAGTTCCCGCAGTGACTGGATGTCATCGGCGCTCCCCTGCAAAACGCGGGTCACCGCGGACGCCGCCGGGCAGTGCGTCTGCTCCGAGAGGGCGACGGTGTGCAGCCCGAGTTGCGAGGCGGCCTGGCCCAGCATCTTGGCGAGCTGCCCGCCGCCGATGATCCCGACGGTCGGCGCGACGCCCCCGTTCGGTCCCCGACGGACCGTTTTCTTCGTTCCATTGCTCGCCATCCCCGCTACTACTAACGCCTCCTTTGCCCCGGGGGCAAATTTAAATGCGGCGAGCATTTTGATTTACTCCACCCGTGGGGCCCTCCATTTTGGAACGATGAACGCCAGCGTGCTGCGCCTCGTCTCGCTATTCTTTCTCCTGCCCGTCACGGCCCTCCCCGCGCAGACGGACTACACCGCGGTCATTTACGCGCTCGAGACGTTCGTCGCGCGGGAGCTCCGCGAAAAAGGGATTCCCGCCGCCGCCATCGCGCTGGTGGATGACCAGAAAATTGTCTGGTCCCGTGGTTTTGGCGTCGCCCGCCCGGAAAAGATCCCGGAATCCGACACCGAATTGCCCGTCGGGCCCCCAATGACACCCGAAACCCCCATCCGCGCGGGCAGCGTCTCCAAATTGTTCACCTCCATCCTGGTCATGCGCGAAGTGGAGGCGGGGCGGTTGGACCTGGACGCGTCAATCACCAATTATTTGCCCCTCTTCCGGCCCAAAAACCAGTTCGGGAAGCCCATCACGCTGCGCCACATCCTCTCGCACCGCAGCGGCTTGGTCCGTGAGCCCCCGTACGGGAACTACTTCGAGACGAACCAGGCCGCCTTGTGGAAAACCGTCGCCAGCCTCAGCGGAACCGAAGTGGTTTACGAGCCCGGGGAGCGCGTCAAATATTCCAACGCCGCGATCGCCGCCGCCGGATACATCGCCGCCTTGGCCTCCGACCGGTCATTCCCCACCTTGGCCTCCAAAAACATCCTGCTGCCCTTGGGCATGGCCAACAGCGCGTTCGGCCTGCCCAAGCGCCTTCGGCCGGCCCTCGCCACCGGCGTCATGTGGACGCTGCATGGAACGAAATTTGAGGCCCCCGTGTTCGAATGGGGCATGTCTCCCGCGGCCAGCCTGACCACAACGGTAATCGACCTCGCGAAGTTTGGCGGCGCCCTCTTTGCCGACGCCAATGGCGCGCAAAAACTGCTGCGGAAGGAAACGCTCGAAAAAATGTGGGAGCCTCAATTCGCGGCCCCGGACGCCAAGACGGGCTTTGGGCTGGGCTTCTCGATGGGGCAGTTGGATGGCCACCGCCGGGCGGGGCACAACGGCGCCGTCTACGGGTTCGCCACCGACTTCAGCCTCCTGCCCGACGACAAGCTTGGGGTCGTGGTCGTGGTCACCCGCGACTTTGCCAACACGGTCGCCTCCCGCGTCTCCACCCTGGCGCTGCGTGGCATGCTGGCCGCGCGCGCGGGCCGTCCCTTCCAGTTGCCTCCTCCCAATGACCCAATTCCCACGCCGGAGGTCCGCGCCTGGGCGGGCTCCTTTGTCGCCGGCTCCGGGCGGCTCGAACTGGAGGACTTTGGCGGAAAGCTCCACCTCCTGCGGGGCGGGCTTCCCGCCGCCCTCCGCAAGGACGGGACAAATTTTGTCGTCGACGGTCTGATCGGTCACGGCGGATTGATCACTCCCGGCGAAACGGCCAACGAGCTGCAATTCCGGGGCGAAACCTATCGGCGTGAGATGGCCCCCGGCGCGCCCCCCGCCGCGCCGGAGGAATGGAGGCAACTGATCGGCGAGTATGGGTGGGACCACGACGTCCTTTACATTTTCGAGCGGGCAGGGCGCCTTTGGTCGTTGATCGAATGGTTCGAGTTTGCCCCGATCGAGCGGGTGGAGGGCGACGTTTACAAGTTCCCGGACCACGGGAGCTACGCGGGCGAGAAGCTGCTTTTCAAGCGCGACAAATCCGGCGCCGTCACCGAAGTCGTGGCCGCCGAAATTCGGTTCAAGCGCCGGAACCGCGGGGCGGGGGACGGCCTTGGGCAGGCAAAAATCCGCCCGCAAAAGCCGGTGGAAGGCCTGATGAAAAAAGCCTCCCAGATGATTCCGCCCTCCGAAAAACGGGAGTTCAAAAAGCCCGACCTCGTGGAGCTGGCGTCCCTGGACCCGACCCTGTCCCTGGAGATTCGATATGCGACCACGAACAACTTCCTGGGGTCCGTTTTCTACGCGGAACCACGCGCGTTCCTCCAGCGGCCCGCCGCCGAGGCCCTCGTGCGCGTCAGCGCGAAGCTGCGCGGGCTGGGTTACGGACTTCGGATCTTTGATGGCTACCGGCCGTGGGCGGTCACCAAGGTTTTCTGGGACGCCACCACCGAGGCCCAGCATGAATTCGTCGCCGATCCCTCCAAAGGCTCGCGCCACAACCGCGGCTGCGCGGTCGATTTGACCCTCTACGACCTCGCCTCCGGTTCATCCATCGAGATGCCCGGCACCTACGACGAGACCACGGACCGGTCATACCCGACATTCCCGGGTGGAACCTCGCGCCAACGGTGGCACCGGGACCTGCTGCGGCGGATGATGGAGAGCGAGGGCTTCACCGTCTACCACACGGAATGGTGGCATTTTGATTATCAGGACTGGCGCGACTACCCAATCTTGAACGTCCCCTTCAGCAAGCTCTAGGACGCGTGCCGGCGGAGGAATTTCAGGGCCACCTCCATGTCGTGGGGCAGGGGGGAGGTGATCGTCACGTCCGCCCCAGTGTCCGGGTGCCTCACGGTCAGTTCATGCGCGTGCAGCGCCACCCGGTCGAGCAACGGCCGCTCGGTCCGCCCCCGCTTCAGCCGGTAATTCGGCTTGAGCGACGAAAGGTTCAGGGGCGCGCCGCCGTACACCGTGTCGCCCACAATCGGGAGGCCCACATGCTGGAGGTGCAGGCGAATTTGGTGCGTGCGCCCGGTCCGGGGCAGGCAGCGCACGAGCGAATACCCCTTGAACCGCTCGATAATTTCGAACGCAGTGTGCGATTTCTTGCCGTTCTTCTCATCCACCCGATGCACCCCCACCTGGACCGGATGCATGCCGAGCTTCGCGCTGGTGGAGAATTGATCGTCCAAGTGCGAGCCATGCACGATCGCCAAGTAGGTCTTTTTCGTGAGCTCCGAGCCGAATTGGTCCGCCAGCGACACCAGCGCCGGCTTGCTCTTCGCCAACAGCAGCACGCCGCTGGTTTCGAAGTCCAGCCGGTGCGCGTTGGCGATGTAGGTCAGGTTCCGCGCCGCGACCCACGGGGCGGACCGGGCCACGTCCCGGTGGAAAAGCCGCATGATGTTCGGCCGCATGATGTCGTAGCGGTCCGGCGACACCAGCAGCCGGGACGGCTTGTCGATGGCCAACAGCGCCTCATCCTCGAAAAGGACCGGGATCTCCCAAAAGTCCTTGGTCGCGGGCGACGAAAGTTTGATGACGGGCGTCAAATCAGCGGGCCGGACACTCACTGCACGGTGGTTTGGCCGCCGAAGTTTTCCGTTTCGCCATCGGCGCTGCGCGATTTTTCGTCGGTCACCAGCGACAGCTTCGCCGCTTGGAACTCCTTGCCGAACCAGGCGTTGAACGCCTCGGCTTGGCCGGAGCGTTGCAGGTTGGCCAAGTAGGGCGGCAGCGCCTCCTTCACCTGGTCGTCGGAGACCGGCAGGAAACTGTTCACATGGAGGACGAACCCGCCGTCGCGCGTGAAGGTGAACGGGCTGGTTTCGCCCGCCTTGAGCGCGAACGCCGCGTTCTTCACCGAGCCGGGGTCGATCCGCGCGTCCAATCCCGCGATGGACCGGCTCAACTGGTTGAAATGCTCCAGCTTCACCGAATTCAGCCCCAATTCCGTCGCCGCCGCGGTGAAACTTTTGCCCGCGGCCATCGCGTTGGTCAATTTGGCGTGCGCCGCCTGCCCAGCCTGCCGCGCGAGGACTTGCGACTGGATGCGCTTGTAATCTTCGGTGACTTTGTCGCGGATCGAATCCAACGGTGGAATCTCGCTCGCAATGCGCTTCTTCAAGCCGCCCACATAGACAGACTCCGCGCCCACAATCGGTTCCTCGATGAACGGATCCCCCGGCGTCAGCATGAACGCCAGTTGGCCAAAACGTTCGGGCACATCCATTCCGCGTGGCCCATCGAACTGGGTGAAAGGCTCGGTGGTCTTGGCGACAATGCCCCGGGCGGCGGCGAGGTTCTCGAGGTTCGCGACCTGGCGCGTCCCCGGCAGGTCGAACAATTCCTGGGCGAACGCCGTGGCGGCCTTGCGCGCCTCCACCAGCGCCAGCCGTTTGCGCTCCTCCTCCTTGATCCGCTGTTTGGCCAGTTCGGCGGGCAGCGCCACATCGTTGGTGTCCGTGTAAAAGCTCGCCCCGCGCTGCTTGTAAATCTCGTCAATGATCTGGTTCAGATTGGTGATCCCAACCAGGAACTGGTCCGCCTGCGCCAAATAGTTGGTGGCGTCGAACGCGACATACGCAAGCTGGATGCGTTCCGGCACGCGGTACATCGCGGCTTGGTTGGTGTAGTGCGCGGAAATCAGCGCGGGCTCCACTTTGACTTGGGCGAGATGGTCGGCCGCGTTGAAAAACACCGCGTCCACCGCCACTTTTTCGTTCTCCTGCCGGTACTGCGATTCTGCCTCCTGCGGCGTGACCAACCGGCCCGGCGTCCCCGCCACCTGCGCCAGGTGCATCGCCCCCAATTCATTGCGCACATACCGTTCCAAGTCCGATTCTGAGACGCCCCGGGCCTTCAGGGTCTCCAGGAACCGGTCATAATCCGCCGGTGTGAACGGCTTCTCGCGGCCAAAAACTTCCCGAATCCACTTCGCCACCTCGGCCGGCGTGACGTTGATGTTGTGCTCCTTGATCTTCTCCCGCAGGAACAGGCGCGTCTTGGTTTCGCGGTCGATGAAATCCGGGTTCTGTCGGCTGAAATCGTCCGATCCATGCCACGTGCCATAACTGAAGAGGTACCGCAGCTCCGCCTCTTTGCGGGCATTCATGTACTCGGCGCGCCCAATGGGCCGGCCGTTGAGTGTCCCCACTTTGGAGTCGAAGGAAACCTCGCCCCCTCCGCTCCCCGCGTTCGGGTTGAAATACCAGACAAAGCTGATGATGACCGCGCCGCTGATCAAAACCCAAAGCCATTTTTGATGGCGACGAATATTCGCAAACATACTATTGGATCAAAAAATTAAGGGACGCAACCTACCGGCCCATCAGGCAGGGGTCAAACTGAAAACTTCCCAAATTGCGATTCCGTCGCGGCAGGGTTGGGGGCTTGCGATTTGGCTGTGCTTGAAAACGCACAGTTTGCGCCGCCCGCGCTTATCGAGTATTTAGGGCCACCGGACCGGGGTTTAAAAATAACCGATTGCCTTAATGTCGGCGATCCGTAACCTCCTCCGCTCATCGAGAATTAATGCGACAGCTTGTCACAATTGCCTGGAATGCGTTCATGGAACTGGTGCGGCAGCCCGTGTTCCTGCTGCTCACCACCTCCTCCGCCTCGTTCATTGTCTTCCTCGCGGCGGTTCCTTACTTCGGCTTTGGCGACGACCCCAAAATGGTCAAGGACTCCGCGTTGGCGGTGACTTTCCTCTGCGGCCTGCTCGGCGCCGCCCTCAGCGCCTCGGCCTCCGTGGCCCATGAAATCCGGACCGGCACCGCCCTGGCCGTCATGGCCAAGCCCGTCGGCCGGGTCCAGTTCATCCTCGGAAAATACATCGGCCTGGCCGGGGCGATCACGCTGATGACCTTCATCAACCTCATCTCCGTCCTTCTCGCCAGCCGCATGGCCTACGACGCGTATGGGGAGACGGACCGCCTCGGTGTCGTCATCTTCATGGGCTTTGTCGCCCTCGCCTACGCGGCCGGTGGATTCGGAAATTATTTCCTGCGGCGGACCTTCGTCGCGGACACCGTGTTCTTCCTGGTCATTTCAATGATCCTCGCGTTCGTGGCGATCAACTTCATCGACAAGGAAGGGCACATCCAGGAATTCGCCAAGGATGTCGATTGGCGGATGCTCCCGGCGACCCTGCTGGTTTTGTTCGCTTTGTGGGTGCTTTCGGGCATCGCCCTGGCCTGCTCAACCCGCCTGGAGGTCATTCCCACGCTGGCCATCTGCTCCGCCGTGTTTTTGCTTGGGCTCATGTCCGATTATCTATTCGGCCGGGGCAACCGCTGGTGGGAGGAGATCCTGCACACCATCACGCCGAACCTGGCTTTGTTCTGGATGGCGGACGCGCTGGAAAAGGGGAAAACCATCCCATGGAACTACGTGGCCAAGGCCTTTGTTTACGTGGCGGGATACCTTGGCGCCGCCTTGTGCGCGGCGCTTATATTGTTTGAGGATCGGGAGCTGAGCTGAGTTGAGCTCAGCCAGCGGGACAACAATTTTTCACTGCATGCTTTGTCGTCAATTTAATCGGCCGGTGGACGCCGTCATTTCAAGCCGTGTTTCACGGGAAATGGCCCCGGCGCCGCGCGGCGCGGATGCGCCAGCGGCCTGCCCCTCGCGCGGGTTCGCCCGCCGCATGTGCTTAAACACGCACAGTTTGCAACAGCGGACCAATCGGCTTATTTTCCGCCCTTCGAATTTCCAAACCTAAAAAATAACCAGTTGCCTTGATAAACGCGGTACGTAACCTCTACGGTTCATTCATCGAATGGTTGGTCGGCGCGGCCGGTTTCCGGCCCGCCCCGGCGCGCATTCGCGGATTGGTCCGCAGGACGGATGGCAGGAAGATCGTGAGTTGAGCTGATGGAACGAAACATACGCAAAATTGGAGCCGTGAATTTTCTGGCGCTTCTGGCCGCCGGGGTGCTGAGCCTCGCGCTCGGCCGGTACTCGCATTCAATGGCAGGGCAGGTGGTGAGCGTCTTCTTCGCCGCCGGAATTCTCACCGCCCTCATCGGGCTGGTCCAGATGGGCCTGGAGGAGAAGGAGCGGCTGGAGAAGCTGGAATTCGATGAGCTGACCCGCGAAAAATCGTCGGCCAGCCTATTCAACGCCGCCGCCGCGGAGGCTTTTCCCGCCCGCCAAGCCCGCGAGCAGTTCGACCGCTGGGTCCTTCCGGCGTTCGCGACGCTCCTGATGGTCGGCGAAGGAATCGCCGTTTACTACCTTTGGAAAACGCTGGGGACGATCACCATCGAGCCCTTGGCCCAGCCCATGGTGGCCCTCTCCCTCTTCGCCGTCCAGGCGTTGATCCTCTTTGTCCTCGGAAAATACTCGGCGAACCTCGCCCGCCTCGACTCGCAGCGCCTGCTGCGGCCCGCGGCCAGCTTCCTCGTTTTGGGCGCCTACCTGTCCATGGCTGTCGCCGTTGGCGTCGGTTTCGCCTACGGCGGGCAGGCCCGGGCGGATTGGTGGATCGGGCGGGTCTTGGTTGCCATCCTCGCGATCATGGCGATTGAGGGCGCCATCAGCTTGATCTTTGAAATCTACCGCCCGCGCGTGCGTGGAAAACAAACCCGCCTCGTTTACGAGAGCCGCTTGATTGGCCTGATGGGCCAGCCGGAGGGAATCCTCACCACCGCCGCCACCGCGTTGGACTACCAATTTGGGTTCAAAGTCTCCGAGACGTGGTTCTACCGCTTCCTCGAGAAGGCGCTGGCCTGGCTCGTTTTGGTCCAGCTCGGTGTTCTCCTGCTCTCCTCCATGGTCGTCTTCATTGAGCCGGGGGAACAGGGGCTCATTGAACGCTGGGGCCGCCCGCGCGGGGAGCACATCCTGAACCCAGGCGCGCATCTTAAAATGCCTTGGCCCGCGGAAAAAGTTTACCGGTTCCAGACCGACCGCATCCAGCGCTTCAACGTCGGCTTCGTTCATGAGGACGACACCAAGGAGCCAGTCGTGCTTTGGACGGTGAAGCATTACAAGGAGGAGTTCAACCTCTTGGTGGCCAGCCGCGACCAGGCCACCGTGGCCGGATCCACCAACCAGGGCGGCGTCCCGGCGGATCTCCTGACGGCAAGCATCCCGGTCCAATACCAAATCAAGGACATCAAGGCTTTTGCCTATCGCCACGTCGACGCCGGCAAGCTGCTGGAAAAGCTGGCCACCCGCGAGGTGGTCCGTTACCTCGTTGGCGTCGACATCTTCGAGGTCATGTCGAGCGGCCGCCAGAAAGCGTCGGAAGATTTGCAGCGCCTGATCCAGGAACGGGCTGATGAGCAGGATCTGGGCGTCAAAATTGTCTTCGTCGGCTTGCAGGACATCCACCCGCCGGTCAAGGTGGCCCCCTCCTACGAATTGGTGGTCGGCACCAAGCAGGAAAATGAGTCCAAGGCCCGCAAAGCCGAAGGCTACGCCGCGCGCACCGTCTCCATCGCGGAGGCCGAGGCCGAAAAGCGCGTCCATGCCGCCGAGGCTTACCGCATCCGCAAAGTGATGGGCGCGCAGGCCCAGGCCGCCCAGTTCACCAACCAGGTCGCCGCCTACCTGGCCTCCCCTTCGGTCTACACCAACCGCGCCTACTTGCAGGCTTGGGCCCGCGGCTCCACCAACTCCCGCAAGTACGTGCTCGTCGCCACCAACACGGTCGAGTCCATCCAGATCAACCTTGAGGACCGCATCCGCGAGGACCTGACGGAGATCGCGGTTCCGAAACCCAAATAGCCCCAAGTTAAACTCAGATTTTCAAGCAGATATGAAGAACAACCGGTTGACATTGATTGTGGGAGCGATCCTCGTGGTCGTATTTTTCCTGTTGCTGTTCACCTTCCAGGTGCGGCAGACGGAGGTGGTGGCGGTGACGACCTTCGACAGGCCGTCGCGCTTCGAGAAGGACCCGGGCCTCAAATTCAAATGGCCCTATCCCATCCAGAAGCTCTACCGCTTCGACAAGCGCACGCAGAATTTTGAGGACGACTTTGAGGAGACCCT
>CAZSXX010000086.1:0-13547 GCA_964611245.1 uncultured Verrucomicrobiota bacterium
GCCGGCCTCCATGGCCAGGATGAGTTTGGATTCGATGGCGGCGGCGGAATCGAGGACCGCGCGATGCTGCTCCGGAGTGGTGGCTGGAACGCTGCGCACAGTGGAAAGGGAGATGACCGCCTGTTCGAAGTCGCCCTTGCGCACGGCTTCCGACAAGGCCCCGATGGCCTGGAGGGTGGCGGCATCCGACCCAGCGTAAGCCTGCTCGACGCGCGCGGTGGCTTCCTGGGCCGTCCGCGGCGGGGCGTCGGGAGAGCGTCCGCAAGCCAGCGCGGCGAGAACGATCAGGATTGAGGCAGCCCAGCGCACAGGGGGTCCAATCACTTTCAGTCTCCCGTCCGCGACCCAGGCACGCACCAAAATCGCCCGGGCCTCCGGATGACCTCACGGTCGTAGGCGAATTTCTTCATGTACTCCATCTGGCCCCCGATCATGCCCATGACCACACCTGTGTTGTGCCGGAGGGTGACGCCTTCATCCGGCTTGCTCGCGACATTGTCGTAATTGGACGGCATTTTCTCATCCGCCTCCCAGTAAAGCATGTCGGTCGAGCGGAAATCGCTTTGCTTGTACGTGGTGTATTCGCCGCGCGGGCCGGTGGAGTATTTGGAAACGGCCCCGTTCATCACGTAACTGCTGACCTGCATTTCGCGTTGACGGAAAAACGGGGTGTTGGTCTTGTCGAGCACGCAGAAGTACAGCTTGCGCTCCGTATGGTACGGCCAGAGCTGGCCAAGCTTGATCGCATGGCTGGGAACATTCGTCGTCACGCGCGTGTAGCACCAGTTGGGGACATTGTATGCGCCCGAGCTCCACGACGTGTAGGGAAGGTAATCGTTGTTGTCCGTTACAAACATCTGCGTCGTGAGCAGGAGCTGCTTGACGTTCCCGATGCAGTGCGTCCGGCTCCCCTGCTCCTTGGCCTTGCTCAGGGCCGGCAGGAGCAAGCTGGCAAGAATGGCGATGATCGCGATGACGACGAGCAGCTCGATGAGAGTGAACGCGCGCCCGGATCCCTTTTTGCATCGCCGCCAAATCATTTCCATAATGGGCTTTCCGGCTCCAAGCCAAATTCGATGATTTTCCCACACCCTATTTTTCCCCGGCGACGATGTCGAGGACAAAAACCCCGTCCGTGCGGGGCGGCTTCGGGCGGCGAGTCCGCAAAAACGCCTGACCAGCCGACCGATTCAAATTCCCGAAACGCCGACGCCGACGCGTTAGGAAAAATCCTTTACTTTTGATCATCATTCGTTATAAGAACACTGCTCAAAATTCAGAAGAATCGGTCGGTTCCTGAGCTAAGTCTTCTTGAGAGAAGCATTTGACGAATGGCGCTTGTTCTTGCTCGTTAATTCCAGGTGCTGGGCTTGATTGCTCGGCTGAGAAAAACCAAAAAACGTCCGTTATGAAAAGTTCCTCGCTCTTGGCGTCCTTTCTTTCCGGCCTCGCATGTGCTGGTTTCCTTGCCGCAACCTCAAACGCGTCGGCCACGACGGTCGCTCTCTACACCTTCAACGGAAACGCGAACGACTCATCCGGCAACGGCCATCATGGCACTGTGGATCGGGCAACCCTCACGACGGACCGATTCGGCAACCCAAACAGTGCGTACATGTTCATCCCCGATCAAAATATCACCACTGTGGGCTGGGGCGCAGGGCTGCCGTCGACCATGACAATTTCAGTGTGGGGCCAATCGGACTGGTTCGACCAAGTGAACGCCATGTTGTTCAACGCAGGAGCATCAGGTCTTGGGCCAAATCTGTTCTTTTCCAAGCCCGATGATGGCATTTTTTGGAACACTTGGGATGGAACGGCGAACCCTTTCACAGGCGGCGGTGGATTTCCGGCGAGCATCAATGATTTGGGATGGCATCACTACGCGGTCGTGAACGATCAATCGGCCAACACGGCGAAGCTTTACATCGACGGTGGGCTATATGGAACCGCGGCCTATCGGGCGGCAGGCGCCACCTTTGCGATCGGCGGCGCGCCGATCCCCTTCAACTGGGTCGGCAAGATCGACGACATCACGATTTACGACACGGCATTCACTGCGGGGGAGGTGGCGGCTCTCTATCAGGAAAGCTCCGCGACTCCGGACGCCGGGTCAACCCTTGGCCTCCTGGGGGTTGCGGCGGCTGGGCTCGCGCTGGTGCGTCGCAAATTAACGGCGGCATGACGCGCCACGCTTTCAATTGACGTCCGACTAGGACAATTCAGCCCGGGGCGCCACAGTGCCCCATTTCCTTCCCTTTATCGAGAACCCATGCCATCTTTGGGAGATCGATGTTTATTGATGAGATAAAGGTGTATGCCCAAGCGGGGCATGGCGGCAAGGGGGCGGTGGCGTTTCACCGCGAGGCGTATGTGCCCAAAGGGGGGCCCAGCGGGGGCAACGGCGGCCGGGGCGGGGACGTCATCCTCGAGGCGGATCATGACCTGAACAACTTGAACCACCAGTTTTTCACCCCGCGCCTGATCGCCAAGCCCGGCGAAGGAGGCATGGGCAAGGGCATGGACGGGCACGCCGGCAAGGATCTGATCGTCAAGGTTCCCGTCGGAACGCTGGTCTGGAAACTTCGGGACACGACGCCAAAAATTGAAAAGAAACTTCGCCAGGACGACGACGAGGAAGGTGAGGACGAGGTCGAGGAAACCGGGGGGCGTCCCGTTTTCAAGATGGCAACGGGGACCCGCCCGCTGATCCGGCATCGCGGCACGGAACGGGCGGTGGAAATTGACTTGGAGGCGGAGGAGGACGACAAGGCGCCCGAGGAGTTCGACGAACAGGAGGCCGAACTGGTCGCCGATTTGACGGAAAATGGCCAGCGCTTTGTGTTGTGCAAGGGCGGACGGGGCGGGCTGGGAAACCGGAACTTCGCCACCGCCCGCCGCCAAACGCCCCGTTTTGCCCAGCCGGGGGAACCCGGGCACGAGGGCCACTATAAATTCGAGCTCCGTTTCATGGCGGACATCGCGGTGCTCGGTTATCCGAACGCCGGTAAATCGACACTGCTCACGGCCATCTCGAAGGCGCGCCCGAAAGTGGCTCCCTATCCATTCACCACCCTGCATCCCCAAATCGGAATCGTGGAGTACGCGGATTTTCGGCGCATCGTGGTTTGCGACGTGCCCGGGCTGATCGAGGGGGCGCACCAAAATGTGGGCCTGGGGCATTCATTCCTCCGGCATATCAAGCGGAGCAAAGTCCTGGTGATCCTGGTCGACATGGCCGGGACGGACAACCGGCAGCCATGGGATGATTACAAGTCCCTCCTGAATGAAGTCGGTCTTTACGACAAAGGGCTTCTTGAAAAGCCGCGCTTGGTCGTCGCGAACAAAATGGACGAGGCGGTGGCGGAGGAAAACCTGAAGAAATTCAAGCGGCGGATCACGAAAACGCCCGTGCTCCCAATTGCGGCGGCCTTCGACGAAGGCGTGCCCAAGTTCAAGCAGATGATCCGGGAGGCCTTGGAGGAAGTGGAAGCAGCCGAAGCAAAGCGGCCTACTTAGCCGCGGAATTGGTCGCGACCAGCGCCACAGCTTGGGTCTTCACGGTCAACCAAAATTGCTCGAACGATTCAATTGCCAACGCGCTGTAGCCATTGGGAACGCCGTTGTTTTCGCCGCGCGTGGTCAATTCAAAAACGGCCGGCTTCTCAGACTTCGCCATCGCGTCGATCAAGAGCAATCGGACGGGCCCTTGGAACGCAGGGGCGTTGGTCTCGGCAACCAGGCTGAAGGACACTTCCCCGCTTTTGGCGGGGAGGTTGGTGAGCACGGCAGTGACGCCGGGCGGAAGGCCCTCCAAGCGGGCGGAAAGTTCGTTCGTGTGCTCGCGCAGCCGCTTGAAATCGACCTTAACGGCGTTGGTCGTGCCGGCTGGCAGGACCAGCGAACTGGCGGAAAAGGTGGCGCGAAAATCCGGCGGCGCCGCGGTGGCGCTGGCGCGGAAAAAATAATTCGATCCCGCGCGGTTTAGGGTCGAACCGACGACCAGGAAAAAATTGGTGTCCGCGGGCGCTTTCCATTCCAGGCGCGGATCGCGCCCGCCATCCGAGTCATCTTCGCGGGCCAATTGTTTCCCGGCCGCGTCCGTGATCTTCAGCCACGGGTCGAGCGCGGAGCCCAGCGTGGCGGCTTCCACGCGGGCGGAGACAAACTCACCCTTGCGGGCCGCGAACGCATGACGGATTTCCTGGCCGACCTCCGCGATGACGCCACCGGCGGCGAACGGCAGGGTGGCCACGTTCGTGGGCGCCGCGGCGACCCATGGCTCGGGCGCGTTCGTGGAGAGATTCAGGCGATAGTAACTCTCCTCCCCGCCGGACAGGCGCACCTCCGCGTTGGCCGGGTAAACGAAGCCGAACACTTGAAGTATGACGGTTTGATCCACCGGCGCGCGCCACCACAGCCGGGGGTCGAAATTGGCGTGGTCGTGGTTCCACGCGAGTGTCACGCCATTGGTCGTCACCAACCGAAAAACGGCGTCCACCTTGCTCATCAGGGTGTAAGAATCCAGGCTCGCCTCCAGCCACGCGCCCGCGCGCAGGTCGATCCGGTAGCAGTCCGCGTCATCGTTCTTGTTGAGGGCCCCGCTGATCGTGGTGGGCATTTCGCCAACCTCCTGCGCCTCCGCCAGCCGGTTGTTTGGCTCCTTCTCCTCGGTTTCGCGGCCACCGCCGACAATGAAAAAACGCGGGTCGCTCACCCCATCCTCATTGAACACGCGGATCAACCGGGGGCCCGGCGCGACACCCGAGGGTATCTCAATGGAAATCTTGTTTTTATTCGTGCTCGGCTTGCAGGCGATGTCCCCGGGAAAGATCCAAAACCTTGGAGGCCAAGGGTCAAATTTTCCCGCGAGAGTGAATTGATTGGTCGTGCCGACAGCGGCGCCGATCGGCTGGATGGCTTTCAGGTCCGGAGGTTCGGCGCGTGGCGAATGTAAAATCGCAAGCGCCGCCGCGAGCCGCCAAGCCCACCTCACGCGAAGAGTTCCTTGATGAGCCGGCCGTTGTTCACCAAAGCCACGGGGCGCCCCGCGGTGTTGTGCAGGACCTGCGCGTGATCGATGCCCATTTTCGTGTAAAGCGACGCGGCGAAATCCTCGGGGCGGTACACATTCTCGGACGCGTAATAGCCCTTGGGATCAGTGGCGCCAACAATCTGCCCGCCGGGAATCTTGCCGCCCGCCATCAGGATGGACATGGCGCCGGGCCAATGGTCGCGGCCCGCATCTTTGTTGACCTTGGGCGTGCGGCCAAACTCGCCCAGGCAAAGGACCATCGTGTTGTCCAGCAGCCCGCGTTGGTGAAGGTCGTTGATCAACGCGGAGAGCCCTTGGTCGAGCTGCTTGATCGCCTTTCCTTTGTAGGCGTCAAAAATCTTGGTGTGATGGTCCCAGCCGCCGTAATACACGGTCACAAAACTGACGCCAACCTCCACCAAGCGCCGCGCGAGCAGCAGCCGCTGGCAGAAATCGTTCCGGCCATAAGTCTCGCGGACTTTCTCCGATTCCTTGCTGATGTCGAATGCTTCCTGCGCCTCTTTGGATCCTACCAATTGCAGCGCCTGCGCGTAAAAATCATCGAACGCCACGGCGGGATCCTCGGCCAGCTTTTCGTGGTGGCGCTTCATCCCATCCAGCGACCGCCGCAGCGATTGGCGCGATTCGGCGCGGCCTTCGCTGATGTCCTTGGGCAGGACCACATCGCGCACTTTGAAGCTCGGGGAATTGGGGTGGCCATCAATGACAAACGCGGCGTGCTGGGCCCCCAGGAAATTCGGTCCCCCCGACCGCGATACCTGCTCCATCGAGACATAGGCGGGAAGTCCCTTCCGCAGGCCGCGATCATAAAAGACCATCGAGCCATACGACGGATGAAACGTCACCGAGGCGCCGCAGGCCACCGGCGTCGGGGTCGGCGCGCCGGTCATCATGTAATGGTTGCCCCCGCCATGGTTCGGGTCCTTGTGGCAGACCGACCGCACCACCGTGTACTTGTCGAACGCCTTGGCAAGCTCCGGTATGCATTCGGAAAAATGGACGCCCGGCACACTCGTCGGAATCGCCTTGAATTCGCCCCGAATGTCGGAGGGGGCGTCCGGTTTCGGATCAAACGTCTCGTAATGGGACGGGCCGCCATCCAGCCAGATGAGGATGCAATTGACGTTCTTGCCGGCCGCTTTGGCGGCGGGCCGGGCCTCGGCTGTTTTGGCCTGGAGCCGCAGCAAGTCCGACATGCCGAGCCCCAGCACGCCGCCCAGCCCGAGCTGCAGAAAATCCCGGCGCGTCTGGCCCGCGCAGTTGGTCGTGGTTCGGCTCATGGCTTAATGATTAAAAACAAATTCCGGTGCGTTCAGCAATGCCCAAAGAACGTCCTCGGTGGCGGACTGCCGCGTGGCGCCCTCCGCCGCGAAGGCCCCGGTGGCAATCTTCAACTCCTTCTCGGAGGGGGCGCGGCAATACGCGGCAAGGTACAGCTCCCTGACAATCTCCCCCGGCGTCAATTGGCTGTCCGCCAGCTTCTTGGCGCGGCCCTCCTTGGCCCCCAATTTTTCCTGGAGGTTCTTGGCGTTCATCATGTGGAGCGACTGCACGACGCTGGTTTTGAGGTCGCGTTCGCACGGGCAATCCGAGCTGGCGTTCGGGCGGCTGAAGGCGTCCAGGAAATGGGAGCTGGTCTTGTAGCTCCACGTCTGCATCGCCCGGGTGTCGGGAGGGCAGCCGCTGAATGGGTCAGTCGCCCCAAGGACGTCATTCACCGCGTCGAGCAGCGCTTCGGCGGGCAGCCGCCGCCGGTAGGACCGCGAAAAATTCTTCGTGTCGGCGAGGTTGAACGGGCCGGGGGTGGAGCTGAGCTGGTAAAGCCGCGAATTCATGATCGTGCGCATCAGCTTTTTCAGGTCGTACCCTTGCCCCACAAAATCCGCCGCCAAGGCCTGCAGGAGCGGCTCGTTGACGATGGGATTGGAGACGCGGAAATCATCGACCGGCTCCACAAAGCCGCGCCCGAAATACACGGCCCACACCCGGTTGACAGCCGCCCGGGCGAAAAACGGGTTCCGGGGGTTGACCAGCCAATCGGCCAGTTCGAATCGCGGATCTGTCTTGTCGCCCATATTCGCCAAGGGCCCATCCAGAGGCCGGGGCTGCATTTTTTCGCCTGTCACCGGATGGCTCACCGTGCCGGCGCCGGCCTGATAATAGAAGGATTCGGTGCCGGCGGAGATGGGCGGCGAAAGGCCCGCGCCTTTCTGCTTCAGCGGGCCGAAAAACGCGGCGAACTGGTAAAAGTCATCCTGGCTCCATTTTTCATTGGGGTGATGATGGCAACGGGCGCATTCCATGCGGGTTCCCAGGAACACCTGGCTGAACATCGTCGTGCGCTCGGGCGCCTCGCGCCGGTCCCGGTAAATGACGGCGGGGCCGTCCCGGTGGTTGCTCCCTTCGGCCGTGAGGATTTCGTGCGCAAATTGATCGAACGGCTTGTTGGCGCGGAAGGATTCCCGCAGCCACTGGTCAAGGGTGAAAATGCTTTTCACGCCCACGCGGTCGGGGTTCGGACGGAACAGGTCGGCCCACTTGTTCGCCCAATAATCGGCGTAGGCAGGATCGGCGAGCAGATGATCGATCCATGCCTGCCGTTTTTTTGGATTTTGATCGCCCAGAAACGCGCGGGTTTCCTCCAAGGTCGGAAGCCGCCCAATGGCGTCCAGGGTCGAACGACGCAGAAATTCGGAGTCCGAACTAAGGCCGGAGGGAAACAGGCCCAAGCGCTGGAAATGTTGGTGCGCGAGCGCATCAATGAAATTGTTGGTCGCCAAGGTGGCGTATTTGGCCGGGGGGAGCCGGCGATCAGCCGGGATGGTCACGCGCGAGGCGGCGACTTGGCCCATGTAACGTGCCACCACCACCGTTTCCCCGCTAAGATCGCCCGCCCGGATGACTCCGTCCTCGGTGACCTGCGCAATCTCCTTGTCGTTGGCGGCATATTCGGCGAGCTGCGTCACCACGCGGGCCGACCCATCGCTGTAATGGGCTTTCACCGCCAAGGGGACACCCGCATTCTTTTTGTAAACACGCTCGGCGGGATCCACCGTGATCCTGACCAGCGTGGGCTCGTTCGTGAGCTGGTACGGCATCCCCGCGCGAATCCAGCGGGTGAGCAGAAGGTAAGTGTCCGAGCCCACCGAAAACCGTTCGCCGCCGCCGTGCTCAAGGATCCCCGTGGGTTTCAACAGGAGCAGGCTTTCCTCCGGCGCGGCCGGAAATACGCGCCGGGCCCGGCCTTCGCGCGTGATTTCCTGGTAATCACTCTTGGGGTCAAAACTGAACACCGAAAGCTTGAAGCCGTTCTGGCCCTCGGGCTTGGCGTGGCAGGACCCAGCCATGCACCCAGCCTTGGCCAACGCCGGCAACACATCGCGGACAAATGAGGGATCGGGTTCCGCCGGCGGGGATTTTTGGGGCCGCTTCTTCGGCGGCGCAGCTTCCACAATTTCGGGCGTTGGGGTGATCGCAGGCGGATCAAGCCTCAGTTTTTCCTTCCCAGTTTCGTCCACGACGCGCACCACCCCGTCCTCCCCCGCCACGGCGATGGTCTTTCCATCGGCGCTGGCTGCGACCATGTGCAACGCGCTGGGCCAGTCTTTCAACTTCCGTTCCTGCGCGGCGTCCGAACTCTGCGCGCCGGTGTGCCGCTTGAAATCCGAATAGGACCAGAGCGCGCCCGCCTCATCCACCACCAGGGCGGCTTTTCCGTCCGCCGGCCAGGCCAGGGCGGTCAGTGGCTGCTTGCGTTCCGGCATCGAGACAAAACCCTCCCGCGTTTTCACATCCCACACCGAAAGCAATTTATCCGCGCCGACCGTGGCCAACTCGCTCCCATCCGCCTTCAAGGCGACGCCGTTCACCGCGCCGGAATGCCCTTCCAGGCGGGCCACTTCCTTGCCCGACGCCAATTCCCAGACTTTGGCCAACCGGTCGGCGCCCGCGGTCGCGAGCAATTTCCCATCCGCGCTAAGGCTCAGGTCATTGATCAGGTCCGCATGGGCGAGCCAGTTCGTTTTGGACTGGCCCGTGGCCACGTCCAGAATGGATATCCGCCCGTTCACCGCCATCGAGCCATCCGCCACGACCAGGTCGCCACTTCCGGGCAGGAACCGAACCGCCGTCACTCGGTCGCCATCGGAGATCGCTTTCTTCCAAACGGCCCGACCGTCCTCCCACAGGGCAACCTGACGAAAACTTCCGCTCGCCAAACGTTTCCCATCCTGGCTCCAGGCAAGGGAGCGAACAAATTCCGTATGCGCGGACCATTCGGCGATCGGGGAGGCATTCGTGGACGCGCCATCAAATACTTGGATTCGTGAACCGCGCCCGACAGCCAGCCGCGAGCCATCCTCTGTCAAGGCCAGCGCATAAACCGAAACAAGGCCCGGATGCGGCGCTGCGATGGCCACCTCGCGCGGGCGGGACGCTCGCGCCAGCGTCTCCTCATCCCATTTTGCGCCGTTTGAGACCCACCGTTTCAGCAACTCGATCTCCGCTGCCTTGAGTTGCTTCTTTGGGGGCATGTGAGGATCTGAATCCGGGCTCAAAACCTCCAACAGGCGCGACTTGCCGGGCTTGCGCGGGACAACGGCGGGCCCTTCATCCCCGCCTTTCAATGCGGCGGCGCGCGAGGAAAGGTTCACCCCGCCCTTGTTCTTCTCGGCGTTGTGGCAGCCCAGACAATTGCGCTGCAGGAGCCGCATCGCGTCGGCCGTTTCATGGGCCGCCCCAGCCCGGACCGTCCCAGCCATAAACTCCACAAGCATCGCGCAGAAAAGCGCGGCGAGAGGCTTGGCGGCTGGGAATGACATCTCGCTTAATACTATCCGAATGCGCCCACGGCGCAAGCCGGGCCGCCGTTTCGCGTCCCTTCGGGGGAGGGCCAAGTCCACAATCCACAGGGCGCGGCGAAAACGGCCCCAAAAATAATTTGGGAAGTTGTTGACTTCACTTCGAGCTTTGCTAGTTTTCCCGCTCTTTGAATAGTTTTCGATGAAGACGCATTTGCCGAAAGTGAATTTGGATCAGCGCAAATGGCATGTGGTTGACGCCGATGGCGTCGTCCTGGGACGCCTCGCTGTCCAGATTGCCGATATTCTGCGCGGAAAGAACAAACCGACGTTTACGCCGCACCTGGATGCCGGCGATTTCGTGGTCGTGATCAACGCCGAGAAAATCCGTGTGACGGGGAAAAAGGAGACTGACAAAGTCTTCATGTCCTACTCCGGATGGAAGGGCGGGGAACATTTCCGTACCGTCGCCGATGTCCGCGCCAAAACGCCGGAGAAACTGATCACCCACGCGGTCAAAGGCATGATTCCCAAGAATCGCCTTGGCCGGGTGCTGCTGACGAAGCTCAAAGTCTACAAAGGCGGCGCGCATCCGCACAGCGCGCAGCAGCCCGCGACGTTGGCCGCTCAAAACTAATTTCCTATGGCAGAAGCAACAACTGAATTTCTTGGCACGGGTCGGCGCAAAACTGCGGTGGCCCGCGTCCGCATGGCTCCTGGTTCGGGCAAGTTCCTCGTGAACGGCCGTTCGATGGAAGCTTACTTTGTGGTCGATTCCCAGCGCCTGCTGGTGATGCAACCGCTGGTCGCCACCGAGACCGGCTCCAAATTCGACATCCGTGTGAATGTCGCCGGCGGCGGCCCCACCGGCCAAGCCGGCGCGGTTCGCCACGGCATTGCCCGGGCCCTGCTTGAGGCGGACTTGGCCCTCCGGCCGACGCTCAAGTCGCACGGCTATCTGACCCGCGATCCCCGCATGCGCGAGCGCAAGAAATACGGGCAACCGGGCGCGCGCAAACGCTTCCAATACAGCAAACGTTAAACCTGGCTTTCTTTCGCGCCCCGCCGGTTTAATGCCTGCGGGGTTTTTGCTTTTGGCGCAGTTGTTTGACGAATCCCATGAGCGATCCCAAAAAAATTCCCGTCGCCATCGTCGGCGCGTCTGGATACGCCGGCGAAGATTTGGTGCGCCTGCTCCTTGGACACCCGGGGGCGGACCTCACCGCCATCACCTCCCGCCAATACGCCGGGCAAACCTTGGCCCAGGTTTTCCCCAAGTTTTCCCATTATCCAAAAGCGAAGGCCCTGCGCTTCGCCGAGCCCAACGCGGAATTGTTGGCGAAGGATGCGGAGGTGGTTTTCCTCGCGCTGCCCCACGGCGTCGCCGCCGAATTTGCCGTTCCCTTGCTTGGGCTGGGGGCGAAGGTGATCGACCTCAGCGCGGACTTTCGCGTCAACAGCGCGGAGGTTTACAAGGAATTCTACGCGCACGACCACCCGGCGCCGGACCTTCTGGCGAAAGCCGCCTACGGGCTGCCGGAGGCTTATCGCGCGGGCATTCAGGCGGCGTCCCTGGTGGCCTGCCCCGGATGCTACCCGACCAGCATCCTGCTGCCGACTCTCCCGCTCCTGCGGGCCAAACTCATTGAACCTGCGGGAATCATCGCCGATTGCCTGAGCGGCGTCAGCGGCGCGGGACGCAAGGTGGAGCTGGATTACCTTTTTGCGGAATGCAACGAGAGCATGCGCCCTTACGGGGTGCCCAAGCACCGCCACCTTTCCGAAATCGAGCAGGAACTCTCCAAAGCGGCCGGGCAACCGGTGCTGATCCAGTTCACGCCGCATTTAATCCCGGTCAATCGTGGAATTCTCTCGACCATATATTTGCAGCCCACGGCCCAGTTTCAATCCACGGAGGGGATCGCAAAGCTCGGCCAGGCGGTGGCCGAATGTTACCGGAACGCCTACGCGAACGAACCGTTCGTCCGCGTTCTTGAGGGCAAGGCGCTGCCGGACACCAAAAACGTGGTGGGCACAAATTTTCTGGAATTGGCTTGGCGGGTGGACCCCCGGACGCGCCGCTTGGTGGTGATGAGCGCGGAGGACAACATTGTGAAAGGAACGGCGGGGCAGGCGGTCCAATGTTTCAACATTATGGGCGGCCTGCCGGAATCAACTGGGCTCTATTAGGAATATGGCGATGCAATCGAAGTCGAAAGCGGCGGCGGAGCCCGGAAAACGCGAACGGCCGACCCGGGCGCGCGCGGCGAACAAGAATTTCCGCGCCATCGAAGGGTCAATCACGGCCCCAAATGGATTCAAGGCCGGCGCCGTCTTTTGCGACATCAAACGACTGGGCACGGGAAAGGGCTCGAACAAAGGCGCCAAATTGGATTTGGCGCTCATCGTTTCCGAGGCCCCGGCGGCCGTCGCGGGCATGTTCACCACCAGCCAGGTCTGCGCGGCCCCGGTCAAGCTCAGCGCCAAACGGGCCGCGCAACCGTCAGTGCGCGCGATCGTCGTCAATTCCGGCAACGCCAACGCCTGCACCGGCAAACAGGGCGAACGGGATGCCGAGGCGATGGCGGAAAAGGCGGCGACGGCCTTGGGGTTGCGCGCGAAGGAAGTCCTCGTCGCCTCCACCGGCCGCATTGGCGTGCTGATGCCGATGGACAACGTCGCGGATGGAATCGAGGCGGCGGCTAAAATCCTCGACTCCTCGCCGGAAGCGGCCGGCCGCGTGGCCGAAGCGATCATGACCAGCGACACGCGGCCCAAGCAAATTGCGGTGGAGCTCAAGCTGGGCCGCAAAACTGTGCGGATCGGCGGGATCTGCAAGGGAGCCGGGATGATTCAGCCCGGAATGAGCCGGACGGGCGCGCGGCCGGCCGCTGGCCTGCATGCCACCATGCTCTGCTTTTTGACCACCGATGCGGCGGTGGATCCAGCGATGCTGCGGACCTGCCTGGAGCAGGCGGTCGCCCAAAGTTTCAACCGCATCACCGTCGATGGCGACATGAGCACCAACGACACGGTGCTGCTCCTGGCCAACGGCCTGGCTGGCAACCGGCTAGTCGGGACCCGTTTCAAGGATCTGGCCCGTTTTCAAATTGCCTTGAATCATGTCACTCTCGAACTCGCCAAAATGATCGTGCGTGACGGCGAGGGCGTGACGCGCTTCGTGACCGTCCGCGTGCATGGAGCGGCGACCGGGAAGGACGCCCAAGCTGCGGCCCGGGCGGTGGGGAACAGCGAGTTGGTCAAAACGAGCTGGTTTGGCGGCGATCCGAATTGGGGTCGGATCCTCGGCGCGCTGGGCTACTCGGCCGCCAAAGTCGTCGAAGAAAAAATCGACCTGGCCTACAGCGCGCCGGAGTCGAAGCAACTGACCTATGCGCTGCGCGGCGGCGCGCCCACCGATGTTTCCTTCAAGGAACTTTGCCAATGCGTGGCGGGCAAGGAATTTGACCTGCACATTTTCCTGAATCTCGGATTGTATAGCTCAGTCCTCTACACCTGCGACCTGACGGAGGAATACGTGGATTTCAACAAGGGCGACGTGAACGACCCGACTACCCTGGGAGGCTGACATGCAGGAACTGATCTCCAAGGCGGACGTTTTGCTGGAGGCGCTCACCTACATCCAGCGTTTTCGCAACATTCTTCAGCATCAGCCGGTCTCCCCCGTCCCA
>CAZSXX010000087.1:0-5805 GCA_964611245.1 uncultured Verrucomicrobiota bacterium
TCCGGCCTCTGGGCCATGCAGGCCCCGACCAACAGCCCGCCATTGCTGCCGCCACTGATGGCCAGCTTGGCGGGGCGGGTGTATTTGTTGGCCACCAGCCATTCCGCGGCGCCAATGAAATCATCGAAGACATTCTGCTTGCGCCCCTTCGTCCCCGCCTGGTGCCAATCCTCCCCGTACTCGCCGCCGCCGCGCAGGTTCGGCTGGGCGTAAACCCCGCCCATCTCCATCCACGCCAGCGTCGCGGGCGAAAAACTCGGCGTCAGCGAGATGTTGAAGCCGCCATACCCATACAGAAGCGTCGGGTTGCCCCCATCAAGCTGGATCCCCTTCTTGTGGCTGATGAACATCGGAATCTTCGTGCCATCCTTGCTTTTGTAAAAAACCTGCGAGGTCTCAAACGCGCCCGAATCAAACTTCACGGTCGGCTCCTTGAACACGGCGCTTTCGCCCGTCTCCACATCATACCGGTAAATGGTCGTTGGCCGGATGAAGCTGGTGAACGCGTAAAACGTCTCGCGGTCGTTCCGCTTGCCGCCAAACCCCGCGACCGTGCCAATGCCCGGCAATTTCACCTCCTGGGCGAACGACCCGTCCTTTTTGAACACGCGGATGGCGCTGCGCGCGTCCTTCATGTAGGAGGCAAAAAAGCGGTCGCGGATCAAGCTGACGCCCCGCAGCGTGTCTTCGCTTTCGGGAACCAGCGTTTTCCAATTTCCTTTCGCGGGCTTGGAGGTGTCGATGGCGATGACCTTGCCCCGGGGGGCATGGAGGTCCGTCAGGAAATAAAAGACCGGACCGTCATTGGCGATGAAGTTGTAGGATGCCTCGAGGTCGGGGATCAGCTCGACGACCGCGTTCTTGCGCAAGCCTTCCTGCGGGCCGCCCGGATGCTGGAGCGGCTTGAAGAAAAGGCGGTTCTTCACATCCGTGCCCTGGGAGACGGAGATGACCAAATAATTCCCGTCCTCCGTCACCTCGCCATGCAGGCCCCATTCCTTCTGGTCGGGCCGGTGGTAGACCAGCGTGTCGGCGCTTTGGGGCTGGCCCACCTGGTGGTAGTACAGCTTCTGGAAATAATTGACCGACCGCAAATTCGCCGTCGTGTTGGTCGGCTCGTCGTACCGGCTGTAAAAGAATCCCTTGCCATCCGCCGTGAAGGACGCGCCGGAAAACTTGACCCATTTGAGGTGGTCACCCAAGTCTTGGCCGGTGGCCACGTCCCGGACTTTCCACTCCTCCCAATCGGAGCCCGCCGTGGAAAGCCCGTATGCCATCAGCTTGCCGTCGTCGCTGACCGCGCTCCCTTTGAGGGCGACCGTGCCATCGGCGGTCAGCGTGTTCGGATCAAGCAGAAGCCGGAGTTCGCCTCCCAGCGAGTCCATCGTGTACAGGACGCTTTGGTTCTGGAGCCCGTTGTTGCGCGAGATGAAATAACGCCCGCCCTCCCGGCTCGGAATCCCGAAGCGCTCATAATTCCAAAGCTCGGTCAGCCGCGCGCGAATCTTCTCCCGCGCCGGGATGCCGCCAAGGAAATCGAACGTGATTTTGTTTTCGGCCTCAATCCACGCGCGCGACTCCGGGGAGTCCGGATTCTCCAGCCACCGATAGGGGTCGGGAACCGCTGTGCCATGATAATCATCGACCTGCGCATCCTTGCGCGCCGCCGGGTAGGTGAATTGCGACATTTTTTCCGCCGTGGCGCAACCAACGGCTAGAACGACAACACCCGCCGCGGCCAGACCTCGTGTAGAAAGCATGGGCAAATCAAAGCCGGACCGGCCCCCAATGTCAGCCCTAAATTCCGGCGTGCGCCCAAGTTGGGCGGCGATGCGTCAGGCGGCCGACGGCGCGCCCTGGTTCAGTTCAATCCAAAAAAGCTGGATGCCTTGGGCCAACCGCTTCAATTGCCGGACATCCGTGGGTTTGACGAGGTACGAATTGGCGTTCAAGGCGTAAGCCCGGTCGATGTCGCGCGGCTGGGCCGAGGAGGTGAGAACCACCACCGGAAGGCGCCGAAGCTTCTCGTCCTCCCGGATCCACTGCAGCAGGTCGAAGCCGGTGAAAAAAGGGAGCTGCAGGTCCAGCAAAACCAGGGCGGGCTTGACGGCGTCGCGGCAATTCGCAAGATATTCCTTCGCCTTCTGCCCGTCCGAGACGACGTCGATCAAGCACCCGGCTTCAATCCCACGGTAAGCCCGGCAAAAGAGGAATGCGTCATCGTCGTTGTCCTCGACCAACAGGATCTTTTTTGGGGCGCTCATTCCCGCGGGCCGTTCAGTTCAATCCAGAAGTGGCTGCCGGAGCCCTCGGAGGACTCAACCCCCACCTGCCCGCCCATGCGCTCCACCGCCTTCCGCACGATCGAGAGCCCAATGCCAGTCCCTTCATACGACCGCTCCGGGTTGATGCGCTGGAAAATCCCGAAGATGCGGGCGTGGTTGTGCGGCGCGATGCCGATCCCGTTGTCCTCCACCCAGATGCGGACGGCCCCGCCCCGCCCCTCGGTGCGGATGCGCACGCGCGGACGCGTTCCCGGCGGCACAAACTTCACGGCGTTGATCAACAGGTTGGAAAGGCATTGGGTGAGAAGGACTTCGTGGCCGAGGACCGGCAGGAGCGGCCGCTCCAATTGGATGTCCGCGTGGGACGGATGGAGGGCGGGGTATTGCTGAAGGATCTCCTCGACGATGGGGGCGATCTCCGTTTTGCGGAGGGCCGCCTCGGACTTGGCCAGGCGGCTGTAATCGAGGACGTCCTGGATGAGCCGGTCCAGGCGGCGGGCATTGCGGGAAATGCGGTCGAGGTACTCCTGCACCGTGGGATCCAGCTTGGGAGACTCCGCCAGGATCGCCTCGGCATAGCCATGCATGGCCCGCAGCGGAGCCCGCATGTCGTGCGATATGCTGTAGGAAAACGCCTCCAGGTCGCTCACCGTCTCCTGCAGGCGGGCGGTGCGCTGCTGCACCGTGTTCTCAAGGTCGCGGGCATGGTTGGACAATTTCTCATGCGCCTCGCGCAGGGCCTCCTCCGCCTGCCTTCGCTCAATGGCGATGGCGGCGGTCCGCGCCAGGACATCCACCATCCGGATCTCAAAATCCGTCGGCTCCCGGCAGTCCCGAAAATACGTCCCAAACGTCCCAAGGACCGTGCGGTTGGACGACAGGATCGGCATGGACCACGCGGCCCGAAGGCCAAGGGCGAGCGGCAGTTGTTTGAGCTCGGCCCAACCCGGCGACTGTTCGATGTCCGGGGTGACAATCATCCTCCCGAGCGCCGCCGCGGCGCAGCAGGTGCCAATCTCCGGGCCAATCTGAATTCCATCGATGGCCGAATTATAGGAGTCCGGCAAGCTCGGCGCCGCGCCCTGCCGGAGCCGGTCCCCTTCCAACAAAAGGATGCTGGCAACCGCCCGCCCATCGGCCTCAGCCTCAGCGGTGTGCACCAGCGTTTCGAGCACCTCCTTGATGGGCGCGCCCTGCACGATCTGCTCCAGCGCCCGCTTTTGCCCCTCCAGCACGGCTTCATTCTGGCTCAACGCCTCCTCCGCCCGGATGCGGTCGATGGCGAGGGCCACATGCCCGCAAATCGAGCGCATGAATTCCAGCTCATCCGGCTCGAAACGGGGCCGGGCGCGGGTCGCGAACGAGAGCGTGCCCAACAGGCGTTCACCAATCATCAATGGGTTGCACGCGTAGGCTTGGATCCCGTAGCCCCGCACCAGCGCGGCTTTTTCGTACCCCGAATGTTGGATGTCCTCCGCGTAAATGGGCTTCCGGATCTGGGCCACCGTCCCGCAAATCGCCTGGCCGAATTCCAGCCGCTGGATCGCCCGCACGTCCTCCTCGGGAATGCCCGAACAGGCCTGCAGCGCGAGCGCGTCGCCAGTGGGATTGACCATGAAATTGAAAAAAGCGTCGGCGCCAAGGTGCCGCGCCACTTTGGGCAGAAGTTCGTCGACCACTTCACCCAGCGAGCGCGTGGCCAAGAGGTGCGCCAGGGCTTCCGACAACAACTCCTGGCGCTCGTTGCGCTGGCGCAACGCCTCCTCCGCCTTCCTCCGCTCGGTCGCGTCCACCATGACGCCGACCAATTTCACTGGCTTGCCCTCCTCGACGATGACGGACACCAGGTCGCGCAGCCAGACGATCCGGCCATCGGCGGCCACGAAGCGGTACTCAAACTGATGGTCGCGTTCCTCCTGGGTCGCCGCCCGGCAAAAATCCACCGCCCAGGCTCGGTCCTCCGGGTGGATGTGATCCTGCCAGAAGCCCGGTTCATTGATCCACTGCGCGGTCGGGTAGCCCAGCAGCCGCTCGGCCTGTTCGCTGACGAACGTGAAACGAAACCCGCCCTCGGTGACCACCGTTTCCCAAACGATCCCCTCCACGGAGTTGACCAGGCTGCGGAACCGCCGCTCGGACTCCCGCAGGGCCTCCTCCGCGCGCTTGCGCTCGGTGATGTCCAGGAACGCCCCGATGCAACCCCGCACCAAACCGTCTCGATCGCGCAATGGCGTGGCCCGGCATAGCTCGTGGACTTCCACTCCGTCGGACCGCACGATCACAAACTCCTCGTTCAGGACGTCGCGGTTCTCGCGGCAGGCCCGCTGCATCGGCAAATCCTCGGCTGTGACCAATTCGCCATCCCGGTAAACCGAAAACGGGAGCAAGTCGGCGTCCGGGGCGCCCTTGGAGATGTTCTGGCGCGTCCGCACCCCAAGCATGCGGTTGAACTCCGGGTTGCCCCAAATCACTTGGCATCCCGCGTCCTCCGCGACCGCGATGCCCACCGGGGCGGTGTCGATCAGCGCCTGGAATTCATCGACCCTCTGCTGCAGCGCGGCGTTCAGCGACTGAATCCGTTCCCGCGAATGAATGCGCTCCGTCAGGTCGATCATCGAGCCGGTCATCCGCAGCGCTTTGCCCGTGGCGTCGCGCACCACAAAGCCCCGGTCAAGGATCGTGCGGCACTTCCCATCCGCGTGCCGGAACCGGTATTCCGCCTCCCATGCCTCCGCGGTGCCGTCAATCGCGGCGTGGATGGATTGGACGACGCGGTCATGGTCCTCCGGGTGGATGCGGGCCGTCCAAGCCTCGGGCGCGTGGCCCATTTCCTCCACTGTGTAGCCCAGCACCGGCAGGACCGCCTCATTCCAAGTGGCGCGGTTCAATGACAGGTCCCAATCCCAAACCACATCATTCGCCGCCCGGCTGATCAGCTCAAACTGGGCCTGCCGCTCCCGGACAGTGGCGTCCGCGGAGCGCCTCATGGCGGCGAGTCTCAGGTGGACCTTGACCCGCGCCAACAGCTCACGGGCGCTGAACGGCTTGATCAGGTAGTCGTCCGCCCCCGCGTCCAAACCGGCCACCCGGGACTCCTCCCCGGCCCGGGCCGACACGAGGATGAGCGGGGTGAATTGCGTGGAGGGATCGTTCCGCAGCGCCTCCAGGAACGCGAAGCCGTCCATCCCCGGCATCATGACATCGCTCACGACCAAGTCAGGCCGCTCCGCGCGCGCGGCGGCAAGGGCGCTTTCCCCATCGTGGGCTGGAATGATCTCATAGCGCTGCTGGAGGATGCCCGCGAGATAACCCCGCATGTCGGCGTTGTCATCCGCAACTAGAATCCGCTGGCGTTTCCCCTGCGGACGCGCCTCCTCCGCCTTCCCGTTCCGGCCCGGGTGGCCTGCCTGATCCGCCCCATCGGCCTGCGGAGCCCCGCTCCGGCCCGGGATTGTTTCGCCGGGAAGCCAACGCAGGGCCTCCTCCACAAAGGCATCGGCCCGCGCCGGGGGGGACCCCG
>CAZSXX010000087.1:5815-13487 GCA_964611245.1 uncultured Verrucomicrobiota bacterium
CTAATGCGGCCCAGGCTTCGGAACTGTCCGAATGCCCCGCGCCGGCCGGGTTTTGTTCCGCCGGCACGCCAACGCTGGGCCCCCCCCACCCCGCCATCGCCCCGCGCGGGGGCGGCCCCCGGCGCGCGCCCGGCGCCAACGCGGCTCTTGGGAAGGTGGGCCGTCCCGAGGGGCAACGTGACCGTGAACACGGTCCCTTGGCCCAGCCCACTCTGGACCCCGATCAAGCCCCCGTGCAACCGGACCAGTTCCTGCACCAGCGCAAGCCCGATGCCGGTTCCTTCGAACGTCCGCCCCCGCGCGCCCTCCACCCGATGGAACCGCTTGAACACATTCCCCAATTCCGATTTGGGTATCCCCCCGCCCGTGTCGCTCACGACCAACTCAACCCCCCGGTCGCCAGCGGGGCGGACCGCGACGGAGATCTCCCCCTCAAATGTGAACTTGAACGCGTTGGACAACAGGTTCAGGACGATTTTCTCCCACATGTCGCGGTCGACGTGGACCGGCTCCGGCAGCGGCGGGCAATCGACGGCCAAGCGCAGGCCCGCCTTCTCGATCGCCGAACGGAAGACGCTGGCCAACTCGGCGGTGACAGGGCCCAGATCCGTGGGCTCAAAGGTGGCCTGGGCCCGCCCCGCCTCAATGCGGGAGAAATCCAGGAGGGCATTGACCAGCTTGAGGAGGCGGAGGCTGTTGCGGTGCGCCACCTCCAACTCCCGCCGGGCTCCTTGGGGAAGCTCCCCGGCGCGGTCCTGCAGCAGCGCTTCCAGGGGGCCCAGCATCAGCGTCAGTGGGGTGCGGAACTCATGGCTGACATTGCTGAAAAATGCGGTCTTGGCCCGGTCGATCTCCGCGAGCCGCTCGGCCCGCTGGCGCTCCTCCTCATGGCTCAGCGCGTTGGAGAGCGCGGTGGCGGTCTGCGCCGCGACCAAACCAAAAAAACTTTGGTAATCCGCGTCGAGGGGCCTCCGGGGACTGACCCCCGCGACGATGAATCCAAAGGGGACCGCCTGGCCCGGCCGGGCGATCGGCAACACGCTTGCCATGCTAACGGGCTCGGGCCAAGGCCCCGCCTGGATCCGCCCAAGTTTGGCCGCCAAAATCCGGACCACGGCGGGCCGACCGCTCCGGGCCACTTCCGCGAACGGCCAAGCGGCCAATGGATCGTCCAGCGACACTTCCGGCGCGGCGCCGGAGATCCCCCCGCCCGAAGGCTCGTCGACGAGCCGGGCCTGGGCCCCGTCCGCATCCAGCAGATAAAACAGCGCGAACGGAACATCGTGCCGGTTGCCCCGGAGCGCGTCGGCGATGATCCGGCAGGCCTGCGCCGTGGACTTCGCCTCCGGCGCGCAGGCGCCGAGGTCCCGCAACGTGCGCAGCCGCCGCTCACCCACCAACTGCGGCGTCGTTTCGGTGATGGCCGTGAACACGCCGCCCACCGACCCGTCCTCCGCGCGGATGGGCGCGAACGAAAATGAAAAATAGCATTCCTCATTGAAGCCGTGCCTCTGAAGGACAAGCAAAAGATTGTCGCACCAGGAGGCCTGGCCGGTCGCCTCCACTTTTTCGAGGATGGGCTTGATGTCAGTCTCCCAGATTTCCGGCCATACGCTCGGATAGGGCTGGGCGAGGGCCCACGGATGCTTGGCCCCCACAATCGGCGCATAGGCGTCGTTGTAAAAATAAATCCGCTCCGGGCCCCAGAGGATGCAGATGGGGTAACGCGAGGACAGGCAGATGCTCAACGCGGTGCGGAGGCTTTGCGGCCAATCCTCAACCGGGCCCATTTCCCGCTTCGTCCAATCAATTTCCCGAAGAATGTCCCCCGCGGTTCCGCCAGCATGGAAGACATCATTCGCAAAAGGCACATTCGAGGCCGACACCGACATGAGGAAAAAGCATAGCCAACCACAATCATTTCAACAATGAGGGGAACCCCGATGCGCACGTCATCGCGGTGGCTACGGGGCGGGGATGCGGGCGCCGCCCCCAAGGGAGGATTCAGCCTCGACTTTCGTTGGCCCAACCTTCATTTTTCACCACCAAAACGGCACTTAAATGCGCATCGAACCTTGAGGAGCGGGCAGACCATCCGATCCCTGGCAATGGCCGGCCTCCTGGCGGCGCCTTCCGCGTTCCCGGCGGAGCCCCCCGCCGCGGGGCCGGAGCCGCCGGGCCCAACGGCGACCGTGCGGAGTTTCAATGGTTCGCCCTCCATCCTGCGCGCCAGCCGGTGGTACCCGCTTCAGGTCGGGGAAAAAATCCCCACCGGCGGAACAGTCCGCACCGGCTCCACCGACACGCTCGATTGCGCGCTGGAGGAGCCCGGGCGCGTCCTTTCATTCGGAAGGAATTCGCTGGCCACGCTCGATCTGGCCGCCGGCCTTGTGGCCCTTGAATCCGGCGAAATGACCGCGGCCATCCGCAAAAGCCGCAACGGAGGCGCCGGCCTCACTGTGCGGGCTCCCTTTGGCGTCACCGTTGTCAGGGCCGGAGATTTCCGCGTCACCGCCGGCCCCGAGCCGGCCATCGCTGTCCTCGATGGCCTCGCGGAGTTTCAGCCCGCCGGAGCCGGCCCGGATGGAACCGTGTCCCTTCGCGACGAGGCGGTTTGGAGCGCCAATGGGGATCAAAACACGCCGCAAAAAATGGACGCCCAGACGCGCCGCTTCTTGATTGGCCGCATCGACTCCCTGGCCAGCTTCCAGGATCCCCTCGCCTTGAATTTCCCGCCGCGGGAGCACGGGAGCGCTTGCCACACACCCCCAGTCCCGGCGCTGGCCAACCCCGAACTCAGGCCGGGCCGGACCAAAGGTTTCTCCGGGATGGCCGATCCGTCCTCCTCCCAAAGCGCTGAATTGGCGGGGTCCACACCGGGCCAGACCTTGGCGCTCCGGGCGGCGGCGAACTGCCCAATCCACTCCCGTCGCGGCGAAAGGCCCGACCCAACGGTCGAGGGCAATCGCCTGGCGATTCCGCTCTTGATGGACCTTCCCGAAATCGAAGAGTGACCCGGACACCCGTCAGGCGTGGACCGTGAACTTGACCCGCTCCCCTTCGAGCGAGGCGAACACTTTGAAAATCTCAAGGCTGCCCTGCCATCTCCCAATGGTCTTCCGCGCCTGCTCCAAATCCTCCAATTGCCGGTCCAACAGTGCCTTGGGGTCGCGATACGGATATTTGGCCGAGTAATACGCGCAGCCCTGATGGGCAATCAGCCAAACGGACTTCAAGTCGTGGTGCGCCGCCAAAAATTTGAAATTCTTTTCGAGCGTGTGCGAATCATCAAAGCCCGCGCCCCAAAGGGAGAACGCCGCTGGTCCGCCGGGCAGGACGCACATATCCGCCCGCCGGGCGGCCTTCGCCTCGAGAAAATCCTCGACTTGGGCATGCCATCGGCCATCCGAGCAGCAGATGACCAGGGTCCGGGGCCTTTCCGGATTCCAAACTGTGGGCGCGATAAAAGTCGAGGCGTCGGAGCCGGGCACACGACGACCCTAGCCGAGACCCCCGGGGTCCGCATCCCCCAAAATGCAGCGATGGTCACGGCTGACAATCGCAAACTCGTCTGTTACGATGGCCGCCAGCGATGCAAGCCATAGTCAGGCGGGGAGCCGGGGTGATTGCCGAGGTGGGCCAGTATGCCTTCCTCTGCTTTGAAACTGTCCGGTCGTTGTTCCGGGAGAAAAAGCACTGGTCGGAGATCCTCCACCAACTTCATTTCATCGGCGTCAAATCGCAGTCCGTTGTCCTGATCACCGGGGCCTTCACCGGCATGGTGCTGACGGCCCAATCCTATTTCCAGTTCAGCCGGGTGCAGATGGAGACGGCCACGCTCGCGCTGGTGAGCGTCTCGATGTGCAGCGAACTCGGGCCCGTCCTGACCGGGTTGATGGTGGCGGGGCGGGCGGGCGCGGCCATGGCGGCGGAGCTCGGCACCATGCGGGTCACTGAGCAGATCGACGCCCTGAGGACCCTCGCGACCCACCCCGTCGACTACCTGATCGCGCCCCGCGTGCTGGCCACGTTCATCGCCATGCCGCTTCTGGCGGCAGAGTCCATCCTCATTGGAATCGGCGCGGGTTACCTGGTTGCAGTGCACATCCTCCAAGTGGATCCAGTGTACACTTGGGGCAACATGATCAAGTACAGCAGCAGCCACCATGTGTATTCGGGCCTGATCAAGGCGGGCATTTTCGGGGCGATCATCGCCACCGTGAGCTCGTTCAAGGGCCTGAACTGCCCACAGGGAGCCGAGGGCGTCGGCAAGGCCACCACCGAGGCGGTTGTTTACTCCTCCATTTTCATCCTCATCAGCAATTTCTTCCTGACCATGTCGGTGGGACGCTGGCTGGCCCCATGATCGAAACGAAGGATTTGCGCAAGAGCTTCGGCTCGCAGAAGGTGCTCGATGGCATTTCGTTCAAGATCGAGGAGGGGGAGTCCGTCGTCATCATCGGCGGCAGCGGCTGCGGAAAAAGCGTGCTCATCAAGCACCTGATCGGCCTGCTCACGCCGGACTCGGGCGACGTCCTGATCGACGGCCAGAGCATCGTGCGCATGGATGAGCGGCAGCTCATCAAGGTGCGGAGCAAGTTCGGCATGCTGTTCCAAAGCGCGGCCCTCTTCGACTCCATGACGGTCGAGGAGAACATCGGGTTCGTCCTCCGCAAGCAGGGCGAACTGTCCGGCGCGGAGGTGAAGGAACGGGTGGCCGAGACACTGGATATGGTGGAGCTGGCGGGGACCGAGAAAAAGACCCCGGCCGAGCTTTCCGGCGGCATGCGCAAGCGCGTCGGGCTGGCCCGGGCCATCGCCTACCGCCCCAGCATTGTCCTGTACGACGAGCCAACCACCGGGCTGGACCCCATCGTCTCCGACGCCATCGACCAATTGATCATCCGCGTGTCGGAGCGGCTGAAGGTGACCTCCATCGTGGTGACGCATGACACCCGGTCCATGCGCCGGGTGGGCAAGCGAATCCTTTACATGCGCAACGGAAAGATTTACGTCGATGGCTCGCCGGACGAGATTTTCGCCTCGGAGGACCCGCTGGTGCACCGGTTCGTCAACGGGATTGCGGATTTGAAGGAGCACAGTTTTTGATATGAGCAACGCGCGCAAGGAAATCAAGGTGGGCCTGTTCGTGGTCGTCGGGATGCTGATCGCGGCGGGCTTGGTTGTGCAGTTCAACAAAAGCGCCGGGCCGCTCACGAAAACCTACTCCCTTCGGCTGAAGGCGCGGGACGTCAGCGGCGTCATTCCGGGGTCGTTTGTCCTGATGGCGGGCGTCCGCATCGGCACCGTGGAGGAGATCCAACTGGATGACGACACGGGCCAAGTGACAATGATCGCCAAGCTGCTCCGCAAGTATGAGCTCCGCACGGACGCCCAGTTCCTCATCCGGCAGTCGGGATTCCTGGGCGACCAGTACATCGGGGTGTACCAGGGGAAAAGCGCCCAAATCCTCAAGAATGGCGACGAAGTTCCGTGCGAGGAACCCTTCGACCTCGGCGAAGTCGCGCGCTCCACCGGCGGCTTGGTCAAGCGCGTGGACACGATGGTGGGCCAGCTCAGCAACGCGGTGGCGCGGGTCGACAGCACCCTGCTTGCCGGCGAAACCCTGACCAACCTCGCCCAAACTGTCGCGAATTTCCGCGGCGTTTCCGAGCGCACATTGGCCACCATGCAAAAAATCGAGGGCTTGATCGACAGCAACACCCCCGCCCTCACTGGCTCGCTGAGCAACGCGCAAACGTTCACCGTCCAGCTCAACGCGATGGCCGGCGAGCTGAGGGAGACGATCGCGACCAACCGGGACCAACTCACGGTGTCCATCGCCAACATCGAGAAGGCGACCGCCAAACTCGACCTTGCGATGTCCGACATCAACTCCGGCAAGGGGCTGGCCGGCACGCTGATTAAGAACGAACAGCTTGCCACCGATATGTCCCTTATTGTGAGCAACCTCCAGGTCTTGAGCAGCAACGTGAACACAAAAGGGTTGTGGGGCGTCATCCGGAAGCCGAAAATTGAGGGGAAGAAGGCGAAATAACGCATGTCTCTCTGGATCGTCCGGATTTTCTTCCTGAGCCTCTGCATGCTCGCCGGCTACGCAGTGAGCCAGGTGCAGCCCACTCTGATTGAAAGCGGCTTCACGGGTGTCGTCATCGGCTTCGGCCTGGGCGGCTTGCTCATCGCCATCGATGAGATGCTGAAGGGCTTCTCCCTGCGCGCCTTCTCCGCCGCCACCTTCGGGCTGCTCCTCGGCAGCGCCATCGCCTGGATGATCGACCACTCGGGCCTTTTCGTTTACGCGGATGAGGACGCCACCCGCTGGCTGATCCGCCTGTGCCTGTTCGTCTCCTTCAGCTACATCGGCATGATCCTCGCCATGCGGAGCAACAAGGAGGATTTTTCGCTCATTATTCCCTATGTGCGCTTCGCCTCGCAGCAGGCGCCCATGAGCCTGCTCGTCCTGGACACCAGCGTGATCATCGACGGCCGCGTGGCCGACCTCCTGGAAAGCAACTTTGTCGAGGGCACCGTGGTGATCCCAAGGTTCGTCCTCAAGGAATTGCAGGACATCGCCGACTCCGGGGACGCGATCCGCCGGGCCCGCGGGCGCCGCGGGCTCGAAACGCTTGGGCGCATCCGCAAGCTGACGAGGCCAGAGATCAAAATCCACGACGGGGATTTTCCCGAGGAGCCCGCCGTGGACGCGAAGTTGATCAAGCTCTGCCACGCCCTCGGCGCGAAACTGTTCACGAATGATTTCAACCTCGGCAAGGTCGCCGAGCTCCAGAATGTCCCGCACCTGAACCTCAACGTCCTGGCGGCCGCGCTGAAAACCGTGCTCCTCCCGGGCGAAACGCTGAGCCTGAAAATCGTGCGCGAAGGCAAGGACAAGGGCCAGGGCGTCGGATACATGAACGACGGCACCATGGTGGTGGTGAACCACGCCGCCACGTTGGTCGGCCAATCCATCGACGTGCAGGTCCAAAGCCTCCTCCAAACCGGGGCGGGCGTCATCGTGTTCGCCGAGCTGAAAACATCCGGCTAGCCACCGGCCAACAAAGCGCGGGAACCCGCGCCGCGCCGTGAAAAAACAAACCGTGAATCAATTCTCGCCGCTGCGGCGGAAACTCGAGCCGGACGAGCTCTCGTTTGACCCCGCCATCCTCAAGGCCCACGCCGGGGACAAATGGTTTGCCTCCGCGCTCCCGGAGGCGGTCGCGCTGCCCAAAAACGCCCAGAGTGTGGCCGCCATTCTCGGCTTCGCGAACCGGCGCGGAATCCCGGTGACGGCCCGGGGGGCGGGCTTTGGTTACGTCGGCGGATGCGTGCCGAGCCGCGGTGGAATTGTCCTCTCCCTGATGCGGATGAACCGGATCAAGGAGATTAATGCCCATGATTTTGTCGCGGTCGTGGAGCCGGGCGTCATCACCCAGCATCTGCAGCAGGCCGTTGAGAAACTGGGCCGCTTTTATCCGCCCGATCCCGCCAGCAAGGCGGACTGCTCCATCGGCGGCAATATCGCCACCAACGCCGGGGGCCCCCGTTGCCTCAAATACGGCGTCACGCGCGAATATGTCCTCGGCCTGGAGGCGGTCCTGGCCGATGGAACGATCGTGCGGCTCGGCGGCCGCACCCACAAAAACAAAACGGG
>CAZSXX010000088.1:0-13282 GCA_964611245.1 uncultured Verrucomicrobiota bacterium
GTGGAGCTTGATTTCCCAGGCCTGCATCTGGGAGTTGGTGGAGCCGGGGATTGGGAGGAAATCGGAGACTTGGTCGCCGCGGAAACGGGGGCTTTCGGCGTTGGAGGGGAGGAGCACCTGGAAGGATTTGAGGCCGGTGTTTTCGATTTGATACTGGAGGTTGGCGGCGACGCGGAGCTGGGCTTCGTTGAGGGAAAGATGCTGGAGGCTGGTGACCTGGACCCAGGCGTTGACCTGCTCAATCTCGAGGGCGAGGGCCCATTCGGCTTGGAGCAAGCGGAAGGCGAGCACGCCTTTTTGGCGGAGGCCGGCTTTTTGGGGATCGAGCTGGGTGGCATCCGCGCGGTGGGCGACCTGGAGGCGGAGGCCCTGCTCGGGGATGATGGCGAGCTGGCCGCGCTGCTTGCTGGCCTCGCGGAATACGAGGCGGGGGACGGGCCAGGAGTTGGTGGATTTCACGCCGGGGCCGGTGAGGGTGAGCTGCTGGCGGCCTTCGGTCTTGCCGTTGAGGTGGATGGTGATGAGGCGGCCGCGATCGGATTTGAGCTCGGTCCAGTGGCTGAGGGCGGGGCTGCTGATGGTTTCGACGTCGAGGCCCGTGGGCAACGGAAAGCTAAGTCGGAATATTCCGGCGCGGGTGATGTCGATGGCGGCGGTGAGAGCGAGGGTGGATCGATCCTCGCCGAGGGAGAGGGTTTGTTGGGTTTCGACGCGGACATCGGGCTCGACGGCGGAGGCGGTGAGGGTGAGCGATGCGTTGGTGTCGGAGTAGCGGAAGGCGCGGCGCAGGGCGAGGCCCGGAATCTGCGCGCGGAGCGGGTCGAGGGTGGTGGTGGCGAAATCCTCGAGGTTGATGGGGGCGAGCGATTCGACGGCGTCGTCGTCGAGTTGGACATCCTGGCCGGTGGCGACGCCGAGGGAGCCGAGTTGGCCGGAGGCGTGGTGGATGGAGATGAGGCCGAGCTTCTGCTCGAACGGGAGGGGTCCGGTGGTGACCTGGGAACGGATGACGAGGGAGAAGGGCTGGGATTGGGCGGGGGAAAGGGTGACGCGGAGAAGGCGGGTGTCGGGATCAAACCGCCAAAGGGAGACGAGGGAGGGGGCGGAGGGCCCGGTGGGCTTTGCGGCGTCGAGGATGTCGGTGATGGAGGAGCCGGGAGGGACGGTGAACGTGAGTTCGGCCAGCTCGCCCTGGGCGGGGCGGATGTGGGCGAGGGCGACGCCTTCGACGACGCCGGAGGCCGGGGCGTGGAGTTGGGAGAAATCGGCGAAGAAGGCCGGCTTCTCCGTGCGGGCGTCGCGTCGGCGGGGCTTCCAGGCGATGGGGGAGTTGGCCGAAGGGTCGAGGATGAGGATGACGCGGGTGTCAGTGGCGTCTTCGGATACCCGGGTGATGGAAACGGCGCGTGGTGCGGAGACGTCGACGTTTTGGCCTGGGATGTCAAGGGAGAGGCGGTTCACGAGGGCGGAGGGGGTGGGGAGGCTGAAGCCGGATTCCCCGGCGTTTTTTGTGAGGCGGATTTGGTAGTCCATTTCGATTTCGATGGGGCCGTCCTTGAGGGCGATGATTTGGCGTGGGTGGCCCGCGCCGACCGGGCCGGCGACCGTTTTTGCGGCGGCGGCGGGGAACTGGAGGCGGGTGAGGACGGCGGGATCGGCCAGGAGCGCGAGGGATTGGCCTTTGACGGCCTGCCAGTGAATGGAGGCGGTGGCGAAGGCGAATTGATCGTCGATGCGGATGGATTGTTGGACGGACTGGGCCAATGTTGTGGGAGCGGGGAGTGGGGACAAGCCGTGGGCAGGGCTGGCCAGGGCGAGGGCGAGGAGGAGGGCGCGGGCGGCCGGGGTTTTGCGGAAAAGGGCGCGGAGGGAGGGAAGGACCGAATGGAGGAGGAGGAACGCGGCGAGGAGGATGAAAAAGCCGGCGCCGCCGTTGGGCGAACGCAGCGTGGCCCACGCGAGGAGCGTCCAACTGAACAGGATGCCCACTGAGCGGAGGAAACCGCCGGGGCGGATCCACGCGGCGACCGCCACCGCGAAGGCCACGGCGATGGGCCATGCGTGGGAGAGAAAACGGCCGAAGCCGGGTTCGGAGGGAAGATTGGCGACCTCCAAGCGGAGGGCGCTGCCGGATTGCTGGACGGGGGCCGAGAAAGAGAGGGAGACATCCGGGTGGGCGGCGGAAGTGGGCAGGTCGAGGAGGCGGGTGAACTGAACTCCGGCCATCAGCAGGGCGACGAGGCCGATGACCGCGCCGCCAGCGCGGCGGGCCGCGGGGGCGCCAGGCGTGGCGGCCCAGGCCCAGACGCAAATCCCGAACACGACCAAGCCGAGGAAGGCGGCGAGAATGGTTTTCGCGTCCCCGCCTTGGAAAAGGCGGGCGAGTTGGGCGAAGCCGGAGGGGTCGGGATCGCGGTGGGCCGGCGAGAGGGAGCCGCCGCGATATTCGAGGCGGCGTCCGGTGTCGGGCAGGATGGTCCATTCGGCGAGGATGACGGGGGCGGCGATGATGGGCGCGGCGATGGCCACGCGCTCCGGGGAGGGGGAGCGTCCGGCGAGCTTGAGGTCGAGCGTTTGGACGGCGTTGGGATCGGGGCGCTGCGGGAGGCGGATCAGATGGACGCCGCCATCCTTGACGGGGGTGACGGTGGCGCCATTGACGGTGGCGGACCAGAGGGTGGCGCCTTCGGGGAGCGTGACGCGGAGGTGGGGGTGGCCGCGGTTCTTGATGAAATAGCGGGCGTCGGTGACGATTTCGCCCGCTTTGGAGACACGGGTGGAAAGGGCGGCGCGGTCGACGATGAGGCCGACGGTCTCGCCCTGCGCGAGGGGCTTGAGCATGAGCTGGAGGTTGAAGGGGCGGGCGGTGTAGCGGTAGGCGGCGAGGATGGGGGCGTCGAAAAAGAGGCGGTATTCGGCGGGGACTTCGGCGCTTTCCAGGGCGAGGAGGCCGGGCGAGAGGGAGACGGGGGTGACCTGGAATTGGTTGGCACTGACGATGATGGTGTGGCCCTGCTCGCTTTGGGCGTCAATGGGGCGGGCGCCGGTGAAGGCGAGCGTGTCGCCCTGGGCCTTGAATGGGCGCTCGTAGGTGACCAAGAGGGTGTAGGGGCCGGCCACGGGCGTGTTGAGCGTGACGAGGTATCCGTTGGTGGTTTTTTGCCAGTTGCCGCGCAGGTCCTTGCCGGTGAACTCGACGTTGAAATATTCGTCGGAGAGGGCCACCAGGAAGGTGGAAACGGGCGCGCCGGAGATGGCGAAGTTCATGGCGCTGCTGCCGTAGGCAATGCCTTCGCCGATCGAGAAGAGATGGAGGACGTCCGCCTGGATGGACTGCGGGAGGCGCTCGACGCGAAGGGAGGCTTCCCACGCGGGATCGTTGACGCGGAAGGCGGCCTGGATGCCGGGGACTTTGCGGGGGAAAAACGCGGTGGCGAGGTCGGTGAGCGCGACGGTGCGCTCGGGAGTGAGGCGGAATCCGGCGTCGGAGGAGGCGGCGAGATGGCCGCGGGTCGAGCGGGCCTTGAGGATTTCGACGCGGGGAAGGGTCCAGGATGAATCGCCGTGCGGGGAGGAGCGCTCGAGGCGAAGCTGGATGACGTGGCGACCGGAAATGGGGGAGGCGTAGACGAGGCGAAGGTCAGAGGCGAGGGGAAGGTCAGGGGCGTCGCGGAGGAAATAGTCGCCGAGGTTTTGGGCCGCGAGACGGACGACGGAGTAGCCGCGCGGGACGCGGATGGTGGCCTCACGGAGGGGCGCCTCGCGGATGTCCAATTCGAACTCGGCGTCGATGGCGAGCTCGGTTTCGCCGAGGTGGAAGGAGAGGAGTTCTGAGACGCTGATTTCGGGGAGGATGTTGTCGGCCTGGAGGCGAAGGGAGAAGTCGGCGCTGGAAAAACGGAAGGCGAAGCGGTGCGCGGTTTGGGGCCCGGCGAAGGACTTGGTGATCCCGGTCTCGGGGAACTGGCTGGGAGAGATTTGGGAGAGGCCGGGGGCCTGGAGGATTTCCAGGCGGACGGCGCCTTCGCTGGCGACGCGGAGATGGCCGGCGAACCGGGTGGCGCCTTCGGGAATGAGGCGCATGGCGTCGAGGGCTTGGGGGAAGGCGCCGAGCTCCGTTTGCATCTGGACTTGGAGGGTGAAGGTGGATTTCTGGGGTTGGTTGAACTGGACAAGGATCCGGCGGGCCTCGGCGTTGGTTCCGGGCTGGGATTGCCAGGAGAGGACGTTGGGGCCGGTGATGGCGGTGACGCTGCCGGGGCCGAGGACGGCGAGGGCGACGCGGGTGAGTTCGCCCTGCATAATCCTGCCTTCGATGACGGCGGATTGGCGCAGGAGTCCGGGGCTGACGGTGACTTGGGAGAGCATCTCGGCGGCGTAGAACAATTTGCCTTCGGTTTCGGCGGGAGACTCTTTCCAAGAGAGGGAGACGGCGCCATCGGCGGGGAGGAAGCCGTGGAATTCGCGGCCGGAGCGGGTGGGCTTGGGCGCCTCGCCGAAATCGAATTGGGTGTCGGGGCCGAGGCCTTCGAGGAGGACGGGAGCGATGACGCCCGGAGTGGCGCGGAAAGAAACGCGGCTCCAGCCGCCGGATTTTGTGATGGCCGCGTTGAAGCGCAGGCGGACGGGGAATTCGCCGGCTTGCGTGGAGACGAGGGAGTAATTTCCGTTTTCGAAGCGGAGGTTCCAGCCGGTGGATTTTTCGAGTTCGGCGAGGGCGATGTTGCCGGAGAGCAAATGGAGGAAGCCGCCGCGCGGATTTTTGATGTGGGCGATGGCGGTGAGGAGGAAGTCGGCGTTCTGGCCATCCAATTTGCCGCGCAGTCGAAAATCACGGAGGGAGACGCGGCGGGCGTCGGGGTCGCTCAAGGAAATGACGAGCGGGAGGGAGTAGGGGGCGCCGTGGAAGCGGTAGGCGAGGAGGGTGGATTCGTCGGGGAGCGTTTCGGGTCGGAGCGAGGCGGGGAGGAACTGGATTTCGATGGGGACCAGGCCGGCGGTGTTGGTGGCGAGGGCGGAGAGCTCGGCGGGGACTTCGATTTTCAGGTAGCCATTGAGGAGGGCTGGATTGGGAGGCGCGAGGCTGAGGACGGGCTGCGGAGATTCGGATAGGTGGGAGGGAGACTCGGCGGCGATGAGGGCGGCGAAATGGGCGAGGGGTTTTTCCTGGGAGCGCGGGCGGAGAATGAGCGTGCGGACGCCGTTGGTTTCCTGGCGGACGCTCCAGTCTTGGAGATTCTCGCCTGTGACGCCGGTGATGTCGCCTGAACCCGAAAGGGCGAGGGAGAGTTCGCGGGGGGCGCCATGCAGGATGTCGAAGGCGGCGTCGATGGTGTGGAGGTGTTTGTCGCGGGTGACGCGCACCGTGTGGAGAACGGTGGCGGAATAGAGAGGTTGGGCGCGGTCGGTGGCAAGGCCTTGCAGGGCGGCTTCGATGACCAAGCGGGCCTTGCCGTTTTCGATGCCGCCGTTGATGGAAAGATCCTTCAATTCGGCGCGGGTATCGGCGGCGTTGGCGGCGCAGAGGGCGAGAAAGGTTAGGGCGGCGAATAACTGGAGGATTTTCATGGGGTTCACTTTCCGGAAATGCTTTTGGCTTGGCGGATCATGCTTTCGAGTTTTTTGGGGCGCGGATCGGAGGGCTGGGAGGCCGGGACGCCGGAGAGGAGGCGCAGGAGTTGGTCGGTGGTGACCTCGGCGGCGTGGGGGCTGCCAGCGAGCCATTCACTGAAAGCGGAGGCGACGGCGGCGAGGCGGAGGGCGGGGGCAGATTGGGCGAGTGGGGCGGCGGCGCCGTCGTAGTGCAAGGGCCAGGCGTGCTCGCGGTAGTCGTCCGTGCCCGGGATTCGGAAGCGGACGCGGACCGTTCCGAGGGCGCCTTCGCCGGAGGGATTGGTTTGGACGATGTAAACGGCGTTGCCGGCTTCGGCGGCGCCGATTTCCGCGGCGTCCACGGTGTTGTCGCGGAATTGCTCCTTGGTCAGTTGATGTTTGGCGTAGCCGACCTGGCGGTGGGCGGAGACGCGGCGGGGATTGAACTCGACCTGGACCTTGACGTCGGAGGCGGCGACCTGGAGGGCGCCCGCGAGTTGTGCGGCGAACCCGGCGGCGGCCTCCTCGGGGGAGTTGACGAAGCCGTAGCGGCCGTCGCCGTTGCGGGAGAGGTTTTCCAGGAGGTCGTCGTTCAGGCCGTCCCAGCCAATGCCGAAGCAGTCGAGGGCGATGCCTTGGCGGCGGTGGGCCTCGACTTTTTGCTTGAGGGTGGCGGGTTGGACATCGCCGAGATTGGCGGCGCCATCGGTGAGGAGGACGACACGATTGACACCGGCGGGGATAAAATGTTTGCGCGCGGTTTGGTAGGCGACGTCCATCGCCTCCTCGAGGTTGGTGCCGCCTTCAGGCGAGAGATGGCCGACCTGCGCGGGAAGCTCAGCGGCCTGCGAGCCGGGCAGGCCATCGACGGCAAGCCGGGCCGTGCGGGCAAAGGCGACGACGCTGACGCGGTCCGCGGGCTGGAGTTGGGCGGCGAGGACCCTGAGGCATTCCTGGATGATGCGCACGCGGTCGGAGCGCTCCATGGAACCGGAATTGTCGAGCAGGAGAACGAGGTTGAGGGGGCGACCGGGCGGGCGACCGGCGGAGGCGGTTTTGACGGAGAGGCGGAGGATGTCGCGGCCGTGGGCGAAGGGATAATGGGCGCGTTCCCAAGCGAAGGCGATTGGCGCGCCGACGGGTTCGGGATCGCGGTAGTCGAAGGCGTTGATGAACTCCTCGGCGCGGAGGGTGGCGGCGGAGGGCATCAGCCCCTGGTCGAGGCTGGCGGCGGCCAGTTGGAAGGAGACATCGCTGACGTTGAGCGAGAAGGTGGAGAAGGGGTTCTCCGCCGTGAGCGTCTCCGGTTGCGGAACCGGCGCTTCCAAGAGGGTGTCCTTGGCGCGGGTGAGCGAGTCAGCGAATTCGATTTGTGAATTCGTTTGGGCGGCGGGGACATTTTGGGGACGGGCGAGGCGCCCGGCCATTTCTTCGCCGGCATTTTGGCGCTGGAGCGAGAGGTCCTCAACGGAAGCGGTTTTTCCGGCGGATTCCACCTCATGATCCGCGAGGACTTCGATGCGGGAGCGGACGAAATCTTGGGCCACGTTTAATTCCGGGAGGGCTGCGAGGGGCGCTGGCTGCTCCGCAAGTTTCCGTTCATCGCGGACGGAGGAATTCGCTGGGCTGGCGGCATCGGGTTCGAGGGTGGGGGCTTGGAGGCGGACCTGCTTTGCCAAGGATTTCAACTCGGGGGCGGGACTAGGAGCGGATTCCAGAGATTTTTCTTTTGAATCCATTTCGCGTTTTCGCCCCGTGCGCGCCTCGCTGGCGAGTGAAGTCGCCAGCGGGTCAATGGAGTAGAGGGACACGCCGAGGGAAACGGGCTTTTCCGGAGTGTTCTGGGCTTGGGGAGAGAACCGGAGGGAGGTCTCGCCCGCGAATCGGCCGTTGGCGAGGTCCGCGGGATTTGGCTGGGCCGGGCGGGCCGGAGTGGCGGTGGCGGCGAATCCGAAAAACGCATCGGAGTCGGCGGGTGCGGCGGCCTCCGGGTTGACCTGGCCGCTGTTGGCCAGCACTGGACGCGGGTTGATAGCGCCGATTGCGCCTCCGAGTCCGCCATCGGAGGGAGCGGCCCACGCGTCGACGGGAGTTTCGGCGTTGGCAGGGGATTGGCCGGCTTCGAAAAATTGCGGCAGCACGACCTGACTTCGGCCACGGGCGAGGCTGCGCGGGGATTCGGCGGCGCCGTTTTTTGCGGATGAGGCGCCTTCGGACCGGAAATAGCGGGCCGCGGACAGTGGGGCGGCGGTTGAGGGGCCAGAAGATGGCGGACTGGCGGGAGTTCCGGGAATGGGACCGGACTCTTCCTCATTGGCGGCAGAACTCGCAATGGTGTGGTGCGTTCTCTGGAACGAGGATCTTGCTTTGACCATCGGAGGAAGCATCTCGTCGATCATTGCAAAGAGGAATGCAGCCATGGCGGCGAGCATTCCCCAGGTTTTCCAGGCGGAGAATTTTGGCGCCGGGGTGGCGAGTTCTGCGGGTTGAATCAGTTTGAAACCTTCGAGCAGTTTCTCCCGGCGCGGGCTGGAGAGATTGACTTGGGCGGCTAGGGATTGGGATTCCTGGACCAAGGAGATTGTACGCGCGAGTTCGGCGTGAAATCGGGCGAGGTCGGGGTCGGCGGCGAGTTGCTGGCGGAGGGCCTCGGCGTCGGCTTCGGGCAATTCGCCGAGGAGGAGCGCGGTGAGGCGGGCCTCGAGTTCTTCGCGTGGGGTGGGGTTGAAGTCGGAGTTCATGGCAGGAGACCGGACCGGGAGAGTTCCCCGGCGAGGGTTTTGAGGGCATGGTGGAGGAGGTAGCCGACGTGGCCGGTGGTGAGGCCGGTGCGGGCGCTGATTTGCTGGTAGGAAAGCTCCTCGGCAAATTTGAGGCGGACGAGCTCGCGGCTGCGGGAATCGAGGGATGCGAGGCTGAGGCGGACCAGGCCGATGCCTTCGAGGCGGAGGATTTGCTCGTCGGGAGAGGGGCCGGCGTCAGGCTGCGGGGCCTCCTCGCCATCGGAGAACGTGGGGAGGGGAACAATTTTGTGCGATTGGCGGAGGAGATTGAGGGAGAGGTTGCGGACGGTGCGGAACAACCAGCGGCGGGGCTCGCGGACTTCGTTGAATTGGGCGTGCAGGCGCATGAATGCTTCCTGGACGGCGTCCTCGGCGGGTTCGCGCTCGCCGAGCAGGCGAAGGGCGCAGTGGAGAAGGGGCGACTCGAGGGCCGCGAACAGCTCCTCAATCGACTCGGGCGGGGCCGCTTCGGCGCTTTCGCCTGCTGGTCGGGCCGAGGTCATTTTATGTCGCTGTGCATCGTCTCACTCTGCCCACCGGGGCCGGGTCACAAGGGATATGACACGGCTGGGGCCTGTTTCTTAGACGATTCCCGGAGAAAAATGCTCCGCGGAAAAAGCAGGGCCGTGAAATCAGCGCGGCTGGAGTGTGCCTGCGTCCCAAATGGTGGCCGCGATGTAGCGTTCGCCATTGGGGGTGTCATGGAAATAATAGACGGTGACGATTTTGCCGTCGGGGCGCTGGACGGTGCGGGGGTAGCCGATGTCGCGTCCGCCGCCACGGTCGCGGAGGACGATTTCGGGGCCCCACGATTTGCCGAGGTCGGCGCTGAGTTTGGCGCGCATGCCGAAGGGGGCTGCGCGGTGGCCGTAGGTGAGGCAAAGTCGGCCGTCGTTGAGCTGGATGAGGCTGGCGGGGTTGCCTGCGCCGGTGTCGGCGACGGAGGGTGTGTCGAGTGCCCATGTTTTTCCGGAGTCGAGGGAGCGGTGGGTTTCGATCCAACTTTTGTCGCCGAGACGGCAGCGGAGGGCGGAGAGGAATTCGTTTTCGGCGAGCCGGACGGTGGAGGGCATGATCGAATAGCCTTCGGGCTCGGGGCCGATCCAGCCGACGAATTCCCAGGAGAGTCCGCCGTCGGTGGTGCGGACGCAAAGTGGGCGGCCCTCGCGGCCGTTGGATTTGGGGGCGGTCAGGAAAAGGACGCAGGAGTTTTTCCCGGTGACGACATAATCGGTGCGCGGGGCGAGGCCATCCTGGCCGAAGAGGGGCAGGCGGAAGGGGCCGAGCCAGTTGTGGCCGCGATCGAGGGAATAATAGAAGCGGCCCGGGCCGGAATGGGAATCGGTCATGCGAACGGTGAGGGCGAAATCTGGATGGGTGAAATCGACGCCGCCGGGGCAATCCCGCCACGGTTTTTCGACGAGGCCGGGAGGCGCGACGCCGTGGAGGGCCTTGCCCTGGGGGATCAGCGCGCCGCGCGCAGCGGGGTTTTCAATGGACCAGGATTGGCCGCCGTCGCGGCTGCGGGCGAGGAGATGCTCCTCGGGCCTGGAGCGGTCGATGTGATGGCGTTCGCCCATGTCCTTGTCGTAGCCGGCGCTGAAGCCGACGAGGATTTCCTGGCCCCAGATCCAAATGCCGTGGTTGGCGGGCCACCCGCCGAAGCGGCCAGGCTCGGCATAAACTTTGACGTGCTGCAAGGGAGCGGCGGCGCACAGGGGCGCGAGCGCGGCAGTGAAAGCCAGCAGGAATTTCATCAAGTTGAGGAGCGATTGGCGGGTCATGTGGCAATCCTTCGGATGGTTTCCAGTTGGCCAGCGCATGGGGTGGCGCCGGACGACGCGGGGCGGGTTTTTATTTCAATGGCATGCCAGGCTCGGGGGAGCCGTTGGTGGTGAGGATTTGGAAGTGGTGGACGCCGGCGGCGAGGGGGTGGTCGCTGGTCCAGACGATTTTACGCGCGGGCGTGACCTCGATCATGGAGACGCCTTTGTTGGCGCCGTGGCTGCCGACGACGGTGTTGCCGTTGGCGAGGCGTTGGGAGCCGCAGGGGTCCTTGAACTGCCCGGCGACGTCGTCGTTGGTGACTTTCCATGCGACCTCGCCGAGGGGATTGAACTCGACGACTTTGTTGCCGTGGGTGAGCGAGACGAGGGTGTTGCCATTGTCGAGGCGGATGGCGGTGAAGGGCCAGTTTTCGGCGGGGCGCCCGCCGAGGGAATCGAGGTCGGTTTTGAGGATGTGGAGGATTTTTCCGTCGGGGGTGTATTCCTTGACGGCGAAGGCGAGGAGGTGGGGGACGAGGAAGTTGCCGTTCTTCAATTGGCGGGCCATGCGGGTTTGCATGTGGGCGTTGGCGGTTTCCGGCTGGAGCGGGGTTTCAGCAACGATGGCGCCGGCGGGGCTGACCTGGAGGAGGCGTGGCCGGGCGCCGAGTTCGGTGACGAGGGTGTTGCCATTGTAAAGGCGCTGGGCGGTTCCAATTTCGCTGTTCTCCGCGCCGCGGCGGTACGCGAAAACGATCTTTTTGTCGCGCGTGACCTCCTCGACGCGGTCGCCATAGGCGACGAGGACGTTGCCGTTCGGAAGAACAAAGCCGTCGCGGGAGCCGCCGGAATGTTCCCAAGCGGTTGTGTTGTCCTCGGCGATGATGGCGGTCTTGGCGCCGAGGACCAGGTAGGAGTGCCGGATTGGATTCGTGGCGGGGGAATCGGCGGAGCGGGACGGAAGAAGGGTCGAGGCGAGCAGGAGCAGAAGAAATGCCTTGGCGCGGAGGAAGGGAGAGTTCATTTGGTTGGGCGATAGTTGCCGGAAGCGGGCGGGGAGCAAAGAATATTTGCGGCGGAAAATTCGTGAATTCAATTTTATTCGCGGGCCGAGGTCGGGTAAGTTCCGGGCGCAGCACGCATGAAGAAATGGGCCTTGATCGGAAGATTGATCCTCGCAGGAGCACTGTGGGAAGGAACGGCGCGGGGAGCCACGGTGGCGGAGGCGGAGTTTTTTGAGAAGAGGATCCGGCCGACGCTGGCGGAGCATTGCTATGAATGCCACAGCGCGGCGAGCAAGAAGCTGAAGGGGGGATTGCGGGTGGACAGCCGGGCGGGGCTTTTGGCGGGCGGGGACGAGGGGCCGGCGATCGCGCCGGGGAAGCCGGAGTCGAGCCGGTTGCTGGCCGCGATCTCGCACCGGGACCCGGACCTCGCCATGCCGCCGAAGAAACCGAAGCTGCCGGATGCGTTGGTGGAGGATTTCGCCCGGTGGATCCGCGAGGGAGCGGCCTGGCCCGGGGAGGAAGCAGGGGCGGCTGTGGTGGCGCGGGGAGAGGCGTTCAACCTCGAGGAGCGGAAAAAGAAACAGGCGTGGCTTTGGGAAACGCCGCGCGAACAGGCGGTCCCCGCGGTGAAAAACAGCCGGTGGCCGAAGAGCGCGGCGGATTATTTTGTGCTGCGGCGGTTGGAGGATGCTGGGCTGAAACCGGCGCCGCCAGCGGATGACCGGACATGGCTGCGGCGGGTCCATTTCGCGGTCACGGGCCTGCCGCCGAGCCGGGAGGAGATCCGAAGGTTTTTGGAGGACCGGCGTCCGGGCGCGCGGGAGCGGGCGGTGGACCAGTTGCTGGCGTCGCAGCATTATGGGGAGAGGTGGGCGCGGCATTGGATGGACTTGGTGCGGTACGCGGAGTCGCGCGGGCATGAGAGCGATTTCCTGATCGCGAACGCATGGCAGTATCGGGATTACCTGATCCGGGCGTTTAATGGCGATGTGCCGTACGACCAGTTTTTGATGGAGCATGTGGCGGGGGACCTTCTGCCGCAGCCGAGGCTGAGGGCGGGGTCGGAGAGCAATGAATCGGCGCTGGCGACGGGGTGGGCGTATTTGGGGGAGGAAAACCACTCGCCGGTGGACATCCGGCAGGATGAATGCGAGCGGATCGACAACAAGGTGGATGTGTTGAGCAAGACTTTCCTTGGGCTGACGGTGGCGTGCGCGCGTTGCCATGACCACAAATTCGACCCGATCCGCGCGCAGGATTATTACGCGCTGTCGGGATTCATGCTGGGGTCGAGTTTCCGGCAGGTGCGGTTCGAGGCGATGGAAAACAACCGCAAAATGGGGGTCGAGCTCGCGGCGCTGCGGTCGCGGTTTGGGCCCCGCTTGGCGGCCGAAACGGCGGCGGCGCGGGAGGCGGGCGTGGCGCAGGTGGCGGAATATTTGCAGGCCGGGCGCGACGCCATTTTGGGAGGCTCGAAGGGCTCCACGAATGCGGGGTTGGATCCGAAACGGGTCGAAGCATGGGCGGTCCACTTGCGGCAGGCGGCGACGAACCAAGGCGGGCCGTTGGGGGAGTTCGCGAAGGCGGCGCTGCGGGGCGAGGCGGAGGAGGGTGCGCAGGTTGCGGCGATGATGGCTTCCCTGCGCGAACCTGGCAGCAGCGGATTGGATGCGGGGGTGCGGGTGGTGGCTGATTACACGAAGCGGGGAGGGACGATTTGGAAGGCGGATGGGGAGGCTTTTGGGGCGGGGCCGATGGCGGTGGGCGACTTGATTTTTGGGAGTGACGCGGCGCAGCCGTTGGCCGGGATGGCGGCGTTTGGCGCGGCGCGGCGGGATTTGTTCTGGAGCCGGATCAAGTCCGCGCCGGGAAACGAGAATGATTCCGGGAGGCTGGGGGCGACGGCGCGGGCTGGCCAGATGCTGCGGACGCCGACGGTGACGCTGGGCGTCGGCAAGCTGCATTATTTGATCCAAGGAAAGGCCAAGGTGTATGCGGCGGTGGACTCGCATTTGATGGTGGAAGGGCCGTTGCACGGAGTTTTGGTGAAGACTTTCGAGAGCGGGCCCGGCCCGGAACCGCGCTGGGTGACGCACGATCTGAGCGGCTACAGCGGGCATCGGGCGCATGTCGA
>CAZSXX010000089.1:0-13262 GCA_964611245.1 uncultured Verrucomicrobiota bacterium
TTTCCAAGAACCGATCCCAACTCGCTTCCCCGCAAACACTTACAACGCGCAACGCTCGCGCAACAAATGCGCAACAACGTGCAACAAATGCGCAACAAATGCGCAACATCACGCAACAAACCCGCAACCATCCGCAACAAATCCGCAACCCCGCGCAACATCCTGCCAATCCCCGATCCGGTCCGTCCCCCCCAGCCCTGCGGCCGCTCCCAAATTCGTCCTTCCCACTCATTTGCTCGCTTCCAATCGCTCAAGTCTCTCCGCAACAGACTCACGTTCAAACACTTACAGGATAAAACACCACACCGAACACAAGCCGAACACAAGCCGAACACAAGCCGAACACAAGCCGAACAGATGCCGAACAACACCGAACAAATCCCGAACCAACCCCAAACCACGCCGAACAACCATCGGGCGTCAGGGGAGCGATTGGCGCCAAGAGAGGAGGGAGTTCTTCATGGCCGCGAATTGGGCGGGGTGCAAGGCGGCGAGGTTGTTGGTTTCGGCGGTGTCCTGATGGAGATTGTAAAGCTCGCCCGCCGAGCCATCGGATTGGAGAAGGAGCTTCCAGGGGCCTTGGCGCATGGCGAGGTTGGGGCTGCGGTTGGGGCGGGGGGGATAGGCGAAGGAGTTCGTGTTTCGGCCGTATTCCCAAAAGAGCGGAGTGGAGCGGCTGACCTCGCGGCCGAACAGCGCGGGGGAAAGGTCGTGCCCCTCGAGGGTTGGTTGGGTAGGGAGCTTTGCGCCGGCGATGGAGGCGAGGGTCGGGAAAATATCGAGCGAACTGAGGATCGTGGCGTGGTCCACGCGGGCGGGGACCCGGCCGGGCCACCAGGCGATGAATGGCTCGCGGATGCCGCCTTCATACAGGCTCAGCTTGGCGCCGCGCAGGCCGGAGGTGCGGGTTTGGTTGAAGGTGGGCAGGGGGCCGTTGTCGGCCATGAAAATGACGAGGGTTTCGCGCCCGGAGCCGAGGGCCCGGGCCGCCGCCAGGAGTCGGCCGACCTGCCGGTCCATCTCGATGATGACCTCGCGGAGGTTGCGGCGGGACTCGCTGGAGCCGCCCCGTTCGCCGAGTTGGGCGGCGGAGGGGATCCATGGGGAATGAGTGTCGTCGAGCCAAAGATTGACGAAAGCCGGGCGGCTTTTGTCGGCGCGGAGGAAGTCGAGCGTGCGGTCCACCATCCAGCGGGTGCGGTCCCAACGCTTGACGGGATCCTGCGGGGACCAAATCCAATTGGTGGCAGTGATGTCGGGATGGGGTTCGGGGCTTTCGTAGGTGCCGAAGCCGAGGTCGTAGCCATAGGCCTTGAATGGCGGGGCGTTGGTGACGTCGCGGCCGCCGCCCAAGTGCCATTTCCCGACGTGGGCGGTGCGGTATCCGGCGGATTGAAGGGTGCGCGGAAGGCTGGGGGCGGCGGGGTCAAGGAAATCGGCCATCTCGCAAGCGCGGTTCCCTTTGCGGGATTGCAGATAGCTCGTGATCCGCCACCGGGCGGGATGCTGGCCGGTGATCAGGCCGGCGCGGGAGGGGGAGCAAATCGGCGAGGCGACGTAGGCCTGGGTGAAGCGGGCGCCCTCGTGGGCCATTTGGTCGAGGTTTGGGGTGGGGACACCGCCGCCGTAGCTGCCGATGTCGCCAAAGCCCAGGTCGTCGGCGAGAATGAAAACGATATGGGGCCGGGCGGCCGCCCGTTCCGCGGCCCCGGCGAGCGGTGGATTGGAACCGAAGAGGGCGGCGGCCAGCAGCAATAATATTTTCATTGGGATTCGCCCCATATTTCCGGGGATTTAAAATTGGCTGGGCGCGGTCCAGCCCGCGCGGGAACCTGTTGTTTGGCAAGGGATTCGTAGCGCGCGCGCAGCTCGCGGACCTTGGCGGGCTCACGCCCGGCCATGTTGTTCTTTTCCGAGGGATCGAGGGCAAGATTGTAGAGTTCGACGCGCGCGGGGGGACGGCCGGCCGCAGTGGGCGAAGGGTCATCCTCGGACTCGATTTGGTGGCCATTGAGGATGATCTTCCAATCTCCCGCGCGAAGGGCCCCGGAGGAGGGTCCCGCATTGATGAGGATTTCCTCGTGGGGTGTGGGGGCGCCACGGGTCAGGGTGGCCCAACAATCGCGCCCGTCCAGCGGGAGCTCCTGCTTGGACGGGGCTCCAGCGAGCTTGAGAAGCGTCGGATACCAATCGACAATATGGAGGGGCGCGGTCACGACGGTGTTGGACTTGATCTGGCCCGGCCAATTCGCGAAGGCGCAGGCGCGGACGCCGCCCTCATAAAGGGTCCCCTTTCCGGCGCGGAACGCGCCGTTGTCGGCAATGACGCCCGGGTTGGGCCCGCCATTGTCGGAGGCGAAGAGAATGAGAGTGTTGGATCGCAAGCCCCGGGCATCCACCGCGGCGACAATTTGGCCAACCGCTTCGTCAAGGGCGGCGACCATGCCCGCGTATATGGCGCGCCGGGGCTTGAGGCTGGCGTACGGCTTCTTGTATTCATCCGGGATCTGGAGCGGGGCATGGACGGCGGTGAACGGAACATAGGCAAAAAACGGTTTGGCGGGGTCGTGGGTGCCGATGAAACGCACGGTCTCACGGGCCAGCAACGTGGTGGTGTATCCTTCATCTCGGGAGACTCGGTCGTCGCGGTGCCAGTCAAAGCCGCCGTCGCGGACATGGGTGAAATGGTCCAGCGCGCCGTTGTAATGGCCATACTGCCGGTCAAAGCCTCGCCGGGTGGGGAGGAACTCGGGGCGGGCGTGGCCGAGGTGCCACTTGCCGAAAATGGCGGTGGAGTAGCCAGCCTCCCGCAAGGCTTGCGGAAGCATCCGCTCGGCCAGGGGCAACCCATGCTGGGCCCAAGGGCGGACGACGCCGACCTGAAGGCCGTGGCGCATCGGATAGCGGCCGGTGAGAAGCCCTGCGCGGGTGGGCGAACAAACCGGCTGGACGTAAAAGTGGTCCAAGCGCGCGCCACCAAGGGCCAAGCGGTCCAGGTGCGGGGTCTTGATCTCGCCTCCGCGCCAGCCGACATCGCTGGAGCCAAGATCGTCCGCGAGAATGACGATGATGTTGGGCTGGGAGTTGGTTGGGGCGCCGCGGGCCGCGGTTGGAAGGAGGATGAGCGCAAGAAGTGCCAGCAGAGTTTTCATGGCGTCTTAATTGGGTGTAATTGACCAGCGGCAGGGCGTCCAGAGATTTCCGCTCGAACCGCAAATGAATTGACCCGGGCGGGGAGGGGCATTTTTAATCCCGGGCATGAACTCAATCCTTCCTCTGGGCGCCGCCGCGTTGACGATTTTCGCCGCGGGGGCGGGGGCGGCGCCGGGTCGGCAATTGACCGGGCAGCATGCGCCGGCGACGACGCCCGCTCTGTCGCCGGCGGATGCGCAAAAAAAATTCACGGTGCCGGATGGGTTTGAGGTGCGGCTGTTCGCGGCGGAGCCCATGGTGATCAATCCGGTGGCGATGACGTGGGATGAGCGCGGCCGCCTGTGGGTGGTGGAGCTGTTTGAATACCCGCTGGGGGCGAAGAAGGGAGAGAAGCCGCGGGACCAAGTGAAGATTCTGGAGGACACGGACCGGGACGGGCGGGCGGACAAAGTGACGGTGTTCGCGGATGGGCTGAACCTCGCGACGGGCATCGCGCTGGGGAATGGGGGGGCGTACGTGGGGCAGGCGCCGCACTTGTTTTTTTTGAAAGACACCAACGGGGACGACAAGGCGGACGAAAAGCAAATCGTGCTGACGGGCTTCGGATTGGAGGACCGGCATGAACTCCTGAACAGCTTCGCCTGGGGGCCGGACGGGCAACTGCACATGACGCACGGGGTGTTCACGTTTTCGAAGGTGAAAAATCCGGACGCGCCGGATGAGCCGGAGGTGATGATGACCGCGGCGGTGGCGCGGTTTGATCCCCGCACAAAGAAGTTCGAGGTGGTGTCGGAGGGGACCAGCAATCCGTGGGGAGTCGATTGGGACGCGGCGGGGAACGCGTTTGTGAGCGCATGCGTGATTGACCACTTGTTCCACATGGCGCCGGGGGGAATTTACCAAAGGCAGGCGGGGAACCCGCCGTTCGCGCACGCGTACCAATTGCTGCCGTCGATCGTGGACCACCGCCACCACATGGCCGCATACGCGGGGTTGCAGGTGTACCAAGGGAACCAATTCCCGGCGGAATACAAAGGGACGATCCTGATGGGAAACATCCACGACAACGCGGTGCACCAGGACCGGTTGACGCCATACGGGGCGACGTTCAAGGCGTCGTTCATGAAAGATTTTGTGCGGGCGAATGATGGGTGGTTCCGGCCGGTGTCGACCCAAGTGGGGCCGGACGGGGCGGTGTGGATCATGGATTGGTACGACAAATACCCGTGCTACCAAAACGCGAACGCGGATCCCGAAGGGGTGGACCGGGAGCGGGGGCGGGTCTGGCGGGTGGTGCACACCGGCGGGAAGGCGAATCTGGCGGTGCCGCCGCATCCGACAGGGATGGATCTGGGGAAACTTTCAAACGATGAATTGGCGCGGACGCTCAAGCACCCCAACGTCTGGCAGCGGCGGATGGCGCAACGGCTTTTGAACGACAGGGCGCGGTCGGGCGATGTCAGCTCCATCGGGCCGATCCTCCACGAGCACTTCGCGGCGACGGAAACATTGGACACCCGCCTGGCGGCGCTGTGGACGGCGCACAGCACGGGGTTGATGAACGACGCGGGGCTCGACATGGCGGCGGCGGCGGACATTGCCCCGGCGCGGGCCTGGGCGGCGAGGATCACCGGGGAGCGCGGGGAGCCGAACGAAGCGGCGTTGCGCCGATTGGACACGCTGGCGATGGACACCGACCCGGGGGTGCGCGTCGCGGTGGCCACGGCGGTCAGGCAATTTGTGTCGGGGAGCCTGACGGTCAACACCCCGCCCAGGGTGCGGCCAAATCTCGGGGCGGTGGCGGTGGTGTTGGCGAAGTTGATCGCCCAACCGGGGGCGGGGGACGATCCACTGCTGCCGTTCATGGTGTGGATGGCCCTCGAGCCAATCGTCGAGAGAAATGGGCGGGAAGTCCTCGCGTGGTTTGTGGGCAACGCCCCCGGGCATCCGGAAATGAGCTCCAAGCTGCTTTACAAGATCGCCCGCCGCCTGAGCGAGACCCAGGACGCGGAGCAAATCGGGTGGGTGATGACGTTCCTGGAACGGGTGTCAAAGGAGGCTCCGATGGTCTTGCGCGGGACGCTGGATGGCCTGATCGAGGGGCAGCGAGGCAAAATCACACCCCCGGCGGAGATGAAGGGCGAGGTCCTGGCAGGGCTGATGGCGCATGGCGACGGGGCGGTGGCTGGGCGGGCGCAGAGGTTGGCGGCGCTGTGGGGCGACCCGGCGGCGCTGAAGATTTCGTTGGGTGCGCTGGACAATCCGAAGACGCCGGGCGACCAGCGGATGGCGCTCGTGCAGTCCCTCCGGCAGGTCAAGGCCAGCGAAGAAACGGCGGAGTCGCTGCGGGCATCCTTTTTGAGGCTGGCCGGGGCGGAGGATGAGCGGCTGGCGGTGGAGGCGATCCGCGGCTTGGGGCAAGTGGGCGGGTCGGAGGTGCCGAACTCGCTGCTGGCCCATTGGAAAAAGGCGGCGGGCGCCCGGCAGCGGGCAATTGCGGAAGTCCTGACCTCGCGCAAGGAATGGACGCAGGAATTCCTGGGGGCGATCGAAAGGAAGACGCTCAGCGCCAGCGACCTGCCCGCGCCCGTGATCCGGTCGCTGGCCAACTCGTCCGACGCGGGAATTCGCGCGCGCGCGGCGGCGGCGATTGGCCGGGTGCGCGAGGCGGACGCGGACAAGGCGAAATTGATCGCCGCCAAAAAACAGGCAGTGATGAATGGGCCGGTGGACATCGAGGCGGGGCGGGAGATCGCGCGGAAGGCGTGCCTGACCTGCCACAAATTGCACGGCGAGGGGGCGGATGTTGGGCCGGATTTGACCGGCGTGGGGCGGTCCACGCTGGACGCGCTGCTCGTGAACGTAATCGACCCAAACCAGATCATCGGGAAGGGTTACGAGAATGTGGAAGTGGAGACAAAGGATGGCCGGACGGTGAGCGGGCGGGTGGTGGAGGAAACGGAGAGCCGGATCAAACTGATGTCCGCCGGGCCGAAGGAGGAGGTCGTGTCCAAGAGCGACATCGCCTCCAAGCGGGTGTCCGAAATGTCGGTGATGCCCGAGGGCCTCGAGCAGATGCCGGAGGCCGATTTTCGGAACCTGATCCGGTTCATCCTGAACCCGCCGGAGGACAAAAAGACGGAGTGAAAGAAAGTGGCGCGCTCGCCGCGATTCGAACGCGGGACCGTCTGCTTAGAAGGCAGATGCTCTATCCAACTGAGCTACGAGCGCAAAAGCCTGAACGAAGCTCCGCCTGAAAGGATGCGCGAAATTTGGCCCGGAGCAAGTTGATTTGGGCGCAAATTGGGGGAGCGCGGGATCCAGGGCGGGCAGGATATGATTGATACGCCACTTTCATTTCTTCATGCGGTGATGGGGATTTGCGGGCTTGGAGCTGTTTTGCCACAGGTACCGGGATTCGCACGGATTGTGGAATTGGGTCGGAGGGGGTGAATGAGTTGAAGGCGGAATCGTGGGCGCGTGATGTTTCTTTAACCGGGGCGGGGGGTTGGGTAGGGTGGCCGGGTTCGGATGCGCCATTGGTGGAATGATTTTCGAAGGCTGGCCGCGTGCATTGTGCGGCTGCGGCCGCATTTTCGCGGGGGACGCTGGCTGGTGGGGGCGGTGGCGCTTTCAGCGCTGGCGGCGGGGGCGCTGGAGGGGATCGCGGTGAGCCTGCTGGTGCCGCTGTTGTCGCTGGTGCTCGGCGGGGAGGAGGCGACGCCAATGCGGCCCATCCAGTGGATGCGGGAGGGATGGCCCGGGCGGGGCCCGGCATTTTATGTGGTGGCGTTCTGCGGGCTGGCGCTGGGGGCGGTGGCGGCGAAGAACTTGGTTTACTTGGCCAGCCAATTGTTGGCGGCGCGGCTGAAGCGGCGGATTTCGGTGAACCTCCGTTTTGATTTGTTCCAGCGCCTACATTCGGCGGAGTTGCACTTGTTCGAGGAGCGGACGGCGGGGGAGTTCACGAACGCGTTTTTGACGGAGACGCACCGGACGATCAGCGCGGTGGATCATTTGCTGCTGTTTGGACAGCGGGCGAGCATCGCGTTTTTTTACGTGGTGGCGCTGGTGGCGATTTCATGGCCCCTGACGGTGGCGGCGGTGGTCTTGGCGGCGGGGTTGGGGGGATTCATGACGGTGATTTACCGGCGCCTGGGACGGCAGGGCGAACGGGTGACGGAGTTGAACCGGAAGCTGGCGTCGACCCTGACGGAATCGTTCGCGGGGGTGCGGTTGATCCGGGCGACGGATTCGCAAGGCCGTGAGCTGCAGCGGTTCGCCGATGTGAACTCAGAATTGACGGCGGTGGAGGAGGGGAGCGCCCGGGCGGCGGGCCTGATTTCGCCGATCGGGGAGACAACGGCGGTGGCCGGGGGAATGGTGATTGTGGCGGGGGCGTATATTTTCCTGGTGCAGCCGGGGATTATGCTGGGGAGTCATCTGATGGGCTTTGGGGCGATCATGCTGCGTTTGCTGCCGCTATTGAACCAGCTTTATGCGGTGCAAGGGTATCTCTTGTACCTGGGAAGCGGGGCGATCGAGGTCGAGAAATGGATGCGTTCGCCGCAGCATCCGGTCCGGCCATTCGGGGGCGCCCAGTTCAATCGGCTGGGCGGGCAAATCCGGTTTGAGGATGTTTCGTTCTCCTACGCGAACGGTAGGACGGCGCTCCAGAATGTAACGTTTGAGATTCCGGCGGGGGCAACCGTGGCCTTGGTCGGGCCTTCCGGGTCGGGAAAATCGACGGTGGCCTCCCTGTTGCTGCGCTTCCGGATGCTGGGCGGAGGGCGGATCTTGGTGGATGGGCGGGATTACTGGGATTTCACGGCGGAGTCGTGGCACCGGGCGGTGGCGGTGGTGGAGCAGGACGCATTTTTGTTCCACGACACGATGGCGAACAACATCCAGTACGGGTTCGAGGGCGGGACCCCGGAGGCGCTGGCGCGGGCGGTCCGGATGGCGCACCTCGACGATTTGGTGAACTCGTTGCCGGAGGGATTGAACACCGTGGTGGGCGAGCGGGGCACGATGCTGTCGGGCGGGCAGCGGCAGCGATTGGCCATTGCGCGGGCGTTGGTGCGCGACCCGAAGATCCTGATCCTCGACGAGGCGACCTCGTCCTTGGACACGGTCTCGGAACGGGAAGTGCAGGCGGCGTTGAATGAAGCGCAGCAGGGGCGGACCGCGTTGGTGATCGCGCACCGGCTTTCCACGATCCGGAACGCGGACCGGATCGTGGTGTTGGACGACGGGCGTGTGGCGCAGGCGGGGACGTGGGAGGAGTTGGAGCGGATCCCCGGGATGTTCGCCCGGTTGCTGGAGCTGACGGAGGGTGCGAAATGAACGCCGGGTCGGCGGCGCGGGAGTTGGCGGCGCCCGAGGCGGGCCGGGGCAGGGGTGCGGAGCGGTTGGAATTTGCGGACGCGCTGCGGGGTTGGGCGGTGCTCGGTGTTTTGGCCGTGCATGCGGGGATGTGGGTGGGGGAATTGCCGCCCTTGATGGCGAAGCTGACGGCCCATGGGGCGCGGGGCGTGCAGTTGTTTTACGTCGTCAGCGCGTTCACGATTTTTCTGTCCCTGGCCCGGCGGTCGGGGCGCGAGACACGTCCGGCGCGGAATTTTTTCATCCGCCGTTTTTTCCGCATCGCGCCGATGTTTTACGTGGCGATGGCGATTTTTCTGTTCAAGAAAGGGCCGTCGGTTGACGGGATCGAGCGGGGCGCGGGAGCGGTGGAGGTCGCGGCCACGGCGCTCTTCCTGAATGGTTGGAGCCCTTATTGGATCAACAACCTGGTGTTCGGGCAATGGTCGGTGGCGGTGGAGATGATGTTTTACCTGACGGCGCCACTGCTGGCACGGTGGGTGACGGACCTGCGGCGGGCCGCCGGGTTGGCGGTTCTTTGCCTGGCTGGCCCAGTTCTCGTGAATCGAGCGATGATCGCGTGGTCGCCCATCGCGGACAGGGAGCTGTGGGCGAACTTTCTTTTCATGTGGCTGCCCTCGCAGGCGCCGATTTTCGCGCTGGGAATCACGTTGTATTACCTGTGGCTCAAAGTGGAGAGCGGGGAAATCCCACGGCGCCGGAGCGGGCTGGTCATGGGCGCCGCGCTTTCAGCCTGCACCCTTGCGATCGGGGTCGACCTTCCGTATTTGAGAAGCTACTGGCTGTTTGGCATCGCGTTCGTGCTGCTGGCTTTGGGCTTGGCGCTGCGGCCGAACCGGTTTTGGGTGAATCCCGCCATGCGGTCGCTGGGAAAGGTGAGCTACAGTTTCTACCTGACGCATGGACTGGTCCTGCCGCTAGTGATCGCGGTCTTGAACCGGCTCTACCGGATGGGCGGAATTACCACAACCGCGGTGGAGCGCTATGCGGCCCTGATGGTGGTGGGCGGGCTTGCGACCTACGCTGTTTCGAGGGTCTGTTTTCGGCTGGTGGAGAAACCGGGCATGGACGCGGGGCGGCGCCTGATTGAACGATTGGAGCGACGATGATCCGGCGAATTCTGAGGCATTTTCGAAAGCCGTCCCTCGATGCGTACCGGCGGCAGGTGAAGGACTGGCTGAAGCCCCTGCTGCCGGAGGATCCGGTCATGGTGGAGGCGGGGTCGCATTTTGGGGAGGACACGTTGTGGCTGGGGCGATACTGGCCGCGCGGGATGGTGCACGCGTTTGAGCCGTCGCCCGAGCTCTTCCGCCTGACTGCGAAACACACGGGGTGGATCCGGAATGTCCGGCGCTATCCGTTCGCGCTGAGCGACCGGGTCGAGACGGTGGAACTTCACGTCTCGAGCGGGGCTTCGACTTCGTCCAGTTCCATTCTCGAGCCAAAAGAGCACCTGGTGGAGCACCCGACCGTGAAGTTTGAGAGGCGGATCACCATCCCGACAATCACGCTGGAAATCTGGGCGCAGCAATACGGAGTCCCACGCATCGATTTTTTGTGGCTGGACGTGCAGGGGGCGGAGCTGAAGGCATTGCGCGGCTTGGGGAAATTGATTGAAACGGCGCGCGTGATGCACCTGGAGGTCTCGACGCGGGAGACCTATGCCGGAATCCCTCGGGAGGAAGAGGTGAAACAATGGCTGGCGGAGCGCGGACTCACGGTGAAGCATGAGCGGCGCGACGGAAGCCAGGCGGACGTCTTTTTCGCGCGATGAAGATTTTGACGACGGAGACGGCGGCGCTGTTCGAGGCGGCGGTGGCGGAAGCGGCGCGGCGTTTGAAAGCCGGCGAAGCGGTGGCCGTGCCCACGGAGACGGTGTATGGCCTGGCGGCGAACGCGCTGGACGCGGCGGCGGTGGGGCGAATCTTCGCCGCGAAAGGGAGGCCGTCGCACAACCCGCTGATCGTCCATGTAAACGGGCTGGAAATGGCGCGGAAATGCGCGGCCGCCTGGCCGGAACGGGCGGGGGAACTGGCGGCCAGGCATTGGCCCGGGCCGCTGACGCTGGTCCTGCCCAAAGCGGACGCGATCCCCGACGCGGTGACTGCCGGAGGCGGCACGGTGGCGATCCGGTGGCCGTCGCATCCGTTCATGCAGGCGGTGATTTTGCGGTGTGGATTTCCGCTGGCGGCGCCGAGCGCAAACCCGTCCAACCAGGTTTCCCCGACAAACGCGGGGCACGTGGCCGCCGCGCTGCGGGGAAGGATCGGGCTGGTGGTGGACGGCGGGCAATGCCAAGTGGGGATCGAGTCCACGGTTTTTGATGTGATGGCGAACCGCGTCCTGCGGCCCGGGATGATTTCGGCGGCGGAGTTGGAGGTGGGAGGGAAGTCGGGTGCGACGGAAGGAACGGCGCTGCGAAGCCCAGGCCTGCTGGCGAAACATTATTCGCCGCGGGCGCGCTTGGTGCTCCGGCGGTGGAAAGACGCGACCGAGGCGCTGGAAATGGCGCGGGCGGAGGGAGCCTCGCCAGCCCGCACGCGCGTAATCGCCTACGAGCGCATCCCGGCGGAGGGGGAGTTTCAGTCCGTGGCGGTGATCCCCGAGGACGCGGAGGCATACGCGCGGGCTCTTTACGCCGAATTGCACCGCTGCGACGAGTCGGGCGCGGAATTGATCCTGGTGGAGCGGCCGCCGGATGGGCCGAAGTGGGAAGCGATCCAGGACCGCCTGAAGCGGGCGGCTTCGCGCTGATCACGTGGCGGGGATATGCCGCTGGAAAAGAAGCGAACTGCCGAACAAGACGGCAAAAAGGAGCAGCCAACCTGGGCCCGAACCCGCGCAGGCCAGGAGGTCCACCAGCACAATGCCGGCAAGTAGGCCGGAGACGGTTCGGCCGATGTTTTTCTCCGGGGCTAAAAAGGTGTGGCTGAGCGAGCGGAGAATCCAAAGAAGCAGAATGACGGAGAGGAGGAGGCCCTGCTTGCGGAAATCCCCGGCATTGACCAGCCAGGCCAAAAAAATGGGGGCGAGCAGGCTAAGGCAGGGCCAATAACGGACAGGGCCCCGGTTGCTTTCGCTGCGGGCCACGTAGCTGAGGCCGACAATGTAAAAAAGCAGCGCGAAAGCGGTCCACGCGGCAAGCCCAGTGACGCCGCGGTCGCCCGCGCTGGCGGCCATCAGGAGAAGGAAAAAGCGGCAAAAGGCCATGATGACCGGGGAGAAGGCGACCGCCTTGTGGACCGCGTCGTAAAGGAGGATGCAGAGGAGCAGGGCGACGGCGAGGGCGAAGGTGGGAGCATTGAAGAAAAAGAGAAGGGCCAATCCCACCAGGAGCCAAGCCATGCCATAGCCCCAAACGTCCCCGACGCTGATGGCGCCCGACGGGATTGGGCGCTCCTTGCGGTTGAGGCGGTCGAACTCGACATCAAAGGCGTCGTTCAGATACATGCCGCCAATGTAAAGGCAGGTGGCCCCAAGGGAGACAAGCAGGAGGGACCCAATGGAGCCGCCGCCGCTCAAGAGCCAACCGGCGAGGCAGTTGGACCAAACGGTGGGGAGATTCGACACGCGGCCGAGGACCAGCAGCGTGCGCAGGTATTTTTTTCGATCGGCTGTCAGTGTCCCCATGTGAGTGCGCGCAAGGAAAACAGGAAACGGCCCGGGCCGCAATCACGGCACGTAGAGGGCGGCCTGAACTTCCCGGACCAGGACGCTCATGAAGGGGTACCGCTTGTCGGCCTCCACATCCAGGCACTTGAGGATGATTCGCTCCATCGCGGACGGAATGTCTTCGTTGATCTCGCGGGGGGCGAAGAAGTCGCCGCGGTTGAGCTGCCGGTGGAGAATTTCGTCGGGCGAATCGCCCGGGAAGGGCTTCTGGCCGGTCAGCAATTCGTAGGCGCTGACCCCGTAGGCCCAGATGTCCACCCGCTGATTGACGGGCTGGCGGAGGAGTTGCTCGGGCGCCATGTAGGCGGGCGTGCCGGGGTTGGCCTTCAATTTGACGGGCGCCTCGGGCTTCCCGATGGCCAGGTCAAAGTCGATCAGGCGCATGTTCCCATTGCGCGTGACGAGGACATTCTCGGGCTTGAAATCCATGTGGACAAAGCCGCAGTCATGGACGTGCTCGAGGGCGAGGGCCATGTTGATCAGGAGTTCGCTGATGTTTTCGCCGACCACCGGATCGCCTTCCGCGGAGAGGAGCTTGAGGTTCGAACCCTCGATGTATTCCATGGCGAGGAATAGGGAGCCGCCGATTTTGCCGTGCTCAATGTAGCTGACGATCAGGTCATGATGGTCGATCTGCGAGAGGATTTTGGCGCCATGAAGGAAACGGCGCTTGGTGGTGAAGTCGAACCTGGAAACCGAATGAAGGCGCCGGATGGCGACGGACTGGTTGTGGGGATTGGTGGCCAACCAGATCTCGGACATCCCTCCGCGATTGACCAATTCATGCAGTTTGTAGGGGCCAAACTGCTCCGGCTCCGCCGGCTGCTCCCAATCTCCTTCGCGCGCGTCCATCGTTTCGCTACTGGATAGCTTCAAAATGGGCGTTTTGCAACCCGCGTTGATGGCCCATGGACCCATTGGGCGACGCGCCATTGCTTCGCGCGGAGGATTCGGGGTAAAACTGCGCGCACGGATGAAAACGCTCCATTGGTACGTTCTGCGCCAGGCGGCCGCCACGCTGGTGATGACGGTCTGCGTTTTTGCGTTCGTGC
>CAZSXX010000090.1:0-13235 GCA_964611245.1 uncultured Verrucomicrobiota bacterium
ACCTCCGAGGCGACCATCAGCAGGTTGATGAGGATGGTCACGCGCATGATGCCCACCAAGGTGCGGATGGGGCCGTCGCCGAAGCTTCCGCCGACCGCGCGGCGGATGACCTGGATGGCGATGATGATGAACGCCGGGCCGGACACGAACGCGGACGCGAGGAAGCGCGGAGCCAGCAGGGCGGTGTTCCAGAACGGGCGGCTGCCCAGCCCGCAATACAGGAACGCCGTGACGGTGTGGATGGAGATCGCCCAAATGATCGAGAGGAACACAAAGGGCACATACCATTTTGGATTGGGCCGCCGACCCAGGAACCGCATGTAGAGCAGGTAGCCGCAGATGTGGAGGTTGATCAGGAGATACCCGTTGAGCACGATGACGTCCCACGTGAGCATCGACACCGGGAAGTTGAATCGCCCCAATCCTGGAATCAGGTGCCAGAAACGGTCGGGCCGCCCGAGGTCGCAGACGACAAACATCAGCGCCATGATGATGGCCGCGATGGCCAGCAGTTCGCCGATGAGCACGACGTCGTGCATCTCCTCGTCGTGGTACAGGTACGCCGGGATGACCATCATCACGCCGCCCGCCGCCAAGCCCACCAGGAAGGTGAAGTTCGCGATGTAAAGCCCCCACGACACGTGGTCGCTCATGTTGGTGAGGTGCATGCCGTCGCGCACCTGCACCGCCCAGGCGTTGGCGCCGACGAGGAAGACCGCCGTCAGGACGGTCATCCAGACGTAGAACGCCCAGTTGCCCTCGACGGAATCGAGCAGCGCGTTCCAAAGGAAGCGCGGGTAGTTCCGCCAGTGGGGAATGGCGGGCGGCGGGGCGCCGGCGCTGGTGGTCTGGGCGTTCATCGGGATCTACACATCGAAGAAATAAAAGAACTGGGGTTTCAGGCCCAACTCCTCCTTGAGCACAAACACCCGCTTGTGCGCGAGCACCTGGCGGACCTCCGATTTGGGGTCCAGCAAATTCCCGAACACCCGGGCGCCGGTGGGGCAGGCCTCGAGGCAGGCGGGCAGCCGTCCGTTGCGCGTCCGGTGCAGGCAAAAATGGCATTTCTCCATCACCCCCTGGGGCCGGATGCGGTTGCTGAGGTAGGATTGGTCCGGATTGATTTCGGCCGCGGGAATCTGCGGCTTGGTCCAGTTGAAGCGCCGGGCGTGGTACGGGCAGGCGGCCTCGCAATAGCGGCAGCCGATGCACCAGTTGTAGTCGACGACCACGATCCCGTCGGGCTCCTTCCATGTGGCCTCCACCGGGCAGACGTCCACGCAGGGCGGATGCTCGCATTGCTGGCATTGCACGGGCATGTAAAACTTGTCCGGCTGCGGCACGGGATGGTCGTAATGGGCGTTGCCCTTCTCCATGTCCATCGAGCCCTTGCTCATCTCGAAGACGCGGATGTACGACTGGTGGGAGGGCCGGTCGTGGTTGTTTTCGAGGTGGCACGCCTCCGCGCATTTCCGGCAGCCGTTGCAGACGCTCAGGTTGAGGGCGTAGCCAAATTTCACGCCCTCCACCGGCTTGTGGTCCCGGATGGCCACGTCCGCCCCGTATTGTTCCTTGGTCTCCCTCTCCAGCCGATGGAGGATGATCTCGAGGTCGATGGGCGTCAGCTCCTTGTAGTGTTTCTGCACGAACTCCTCGGCCGAAATGTCCCGGGTCCATTCGGTGAGGGGGGCGATGGCCTTGGCGAAGGCGGCCGCGCCCAACATGGCGCCGACCCCCTTGAGGGCGGTGCGCCGGGAAACCCCGCTGGATTCTTCTGGTTCGTTGGTTGGTCCCATGATTGGTGGAAGTTCAGTGTTTGGGTGGCTTCGGGCCGGGTTTGGCCGGCACCGAGACGCGGTCGCGCGGCGCGAGCACGGGCATCACCACCGGAAACGCCGGCGCGTGCGGATCGTGGCAGTTGACGCAGGTGTTGCGCGTGCGCCCGCCCTTGGCCAAGTCCCAGTGGCCATTCATGCCGCCGTGGAGGCCCATGTCATAATCGCGCCGCTGCGGCCCATGGCATTGCGAACAGAGGGTCATGGAATCCGTGAAATCCACCGGGCGCGAATCGGCCATCCGGAGCCGGTCGTAGTCCTGCGCGTTGTGGCAGCTCAGGCAGGTGAGGTGGCCATGGGCATATTTCAGCCCCTGGTGGAACTGGTCGAGCTCCGCCGCCGTCCGGGTCTCAATGTTTGGCGCGGTGGTGGCGTGGCAGGAGCCGCACGAGACCCGAACCGCCTTCCCATGGAAATTCGTCAGCCCGGTCGCGACTGTGGGCGTCCCGGCGGGGCGCTTGATGAAGACGGGATACAGAGGCGCCTTCGAGCCCGCCCCGACGGAGGCCACCGGTTGCGGCCCCTCGCCGGACACCCCGCCGTCGGCCAGCGCGCCGACCGCGACGCACACCGCGCAAACGGACGCGGCGGCCACCGGAACCACGACGCGCGCCGCGGCAATGCATTTCAGGTCAATGCGCATTTCGTTCCCCAAGGCGGGTCGGCGGGCCGGCAAACCGGACGCCGCCACCCTGCCCGCCCTGGTCCCGTCGAGCCCAAAAACCGGCGGCGGACGTGGCCAAGTAGGTTCTGGATGTTTTTGTCATCGCTCAGTCATTCGGCGCGGCCATCCGGCGACGGCTGCCGATCCACACTGTTCTCCATCCCTCGCGACCGCTCCCCATTTCTTGCCCTGGCCGTGTTGTTTTTTGCTTGGAGGCCTCCCCTCGCCATTCCCGGGGCGGAGGGACGCACCCGGCGGACCGCCCCGGCGCCATCGATTCGATGGACTGGCAGGCTAAAACAGGGTTGCCCGCGGCCCGCTTACGTTTAGCCTCAAGACCATGACCATTCCATTCAGGCGCGTGCCGCCCCACGCGCGCTTTGTCGTGCTTGCCTTCGTTGGGCTGCATCTGCTGGCGCCCGCAACGACCGCGCAATCGAGCCCTGGCGCCGACTGGCCCCAGTTTCGTGGCCCGGGAGCGCTGGGGCGCAGCGACGCCAAGGGGCTTCCGCTGAAGTGGAGCGACGAACAGGGGGTGGCTTGGAAGGTGGCCCTGCCCGGACCCGGCGCGTCCAGCCCCATCGTGCTGGGCCAGCGCATTTTTCTGACCTGCTTCACCGGCTTCGCCACCTCCCCGAGCGAGCCGGGCGAGATGACGAACCTCAAGCGCCATCTCCTTTGCCTGAATCTCGCCGACGGGAAAACCGTCTGGGACGCGGCGGCGCCAGCCGAGATGCCGGAGCAGGACCGCATCCGGGAGAACCATGGTTACGCGTCCAGCACCCCCGTGGCGGACGCCGAGCGCATCTACACTTTTTTTGGCAGGTCGGGAGTGGTCGCCTTTGACCATGGCGGCAAGCGGCTTTGGCAAACCAAGGTCGGCGACAAGCTCAATGGCTGGGGCTCCGCCACATCCCCGGCGCTCCACAAGGATTTACTGATCGTCAGCGCCAGCATCGAGAGCGATTCCCTCGTGGCGCTCGACAAAAGGACCGGCCGGGAAGTGTGGCGCGCGGACATTGGGAATGAATCGTGGCACGCGCCCGTGTTCGTGACCGCGCCGGACGGAACCACGGAGGTTGTGGCCGCCGAGAACGGCCGGGTGGCCGCCTTCAATCCCGAGACCGGCGCGCCCCTGTGGAGCGTGACGACCGGCATCCCTTGGTACATGTGCCCCACCCCCGTGGCGCAGGACGGGATTGTTTACGTCATCGGCGGGCGCATGCCCAACGGCGCCCTGGCCATCCGCGCCGGGGGCCGCGGCGATGTGACCGAGAGCCATGTGGCCTGGAAGCTCAACAAGGGGTCGAACGTCCCCTCGCCGATCCTGCACGAGGGCCACCTCTACTTCGCGCACGAGAATCTTGGGATTATTTATTGCGTGGACGCCATGAATGGCAAGGTGGTGTTCGAAGAACGCCTGGAACCCTCCCCGGGACAGATCTACGCCTCGCCCGTGGCGGCCGATGGGAAGATTTACTTCACGGGGCGCGGCGGGCGCACCGTTGTCATCTCCGCCAAGCCGAAGTTCGAGCGGCGGGCCGACAACACGCTGGAATCCAACCGCGGGGTCTTCAACTCCAGCCCCGCCATCAGCGGCAGCCGCCTGCTCCTCCGCTCCAACCGCGCGCTCTACTCCCTGGGCGGGAAGTGAGGTCCTGGTGGGGGCGGATGAAGGGCATCGGGGAGGTGGAGCGGGGGGTTCATACTCGTCTACATCAACAACGTCATCAAAGGAAAGCTCCTCGAATCCCAAATCCTCCGCGAACAAGCCGCCAACAACACCAAAGAGCAGTTCGCCAACTCCCCCGACCTCAGCAAGGAACTCCTCGACGCCATCATGGCCGCCTTGGACGCCCACACCGCCATGTCCACCCAAGCCCTCAACTCCGCCCAAATCCAGCGCGGCCTGAAAGACATCCTCCTCAACCATGCCGGCCTCCACGAGCGCCTGCGCGAGCGGTCCCGGGCATGGGTTTGAAGCTTGACCTGGCGTGCCGCCCGTGCGCGGATTGTGAGCATGCGATTGCAGGTTCAATGGGCGCCCGACTCAACCCTCTCACTAAGGGAGCGGGAGGGGTGGTTGGGTGGCGCCACTGAGGCGGCGCGGGGATCCGCATGAGCGCTTTCATCGCGCTGCTGCGCGCCGTCAATGTTGGCGGGACCGGCAAACTGCCGATGGCCGACCTCAAGGAGATGTGCGCCGCGGCGGGCCTCGCGGAGGTCCAGACTTACATCGCCAGCGGCAACGTGGTTTTCACCAGCAACGGCTCCGAAGCGACGGTCAAGAAGGCCCTGGAGGCCCGGCTGCAGGCGCACGCCGGAAAACCGGTGGGAGTCCTGGTGCGGACGGCGAAGGAGATGGCCGCGGTCCTCGCCGCCAATCCCTTTCCGGAGGCCGCCCCGAACCGGGTCCTGGTCCTCTTCCTCGACGCGCCGCCGCCGGCCGACACGCTGAGTGGATTGCGGGGGCGGAAAGCTGAGGAAGTGCGATTGGGAAAGCGGGAGATTTACGTCCACTACCCATATGGCATGGGCAGTTCAAAACTCGTCATTCCCGCCACCAAACATGGAACCGGACGGAACATGAACACCGTGGCCAAGCTGGCGGGACTGGCCGCAAAACTTCCCGGCGCGTGAAGCGCGGACGGCGCCGGCGCCGCGTCATCGAGCCTTCCTGCGCCGCGACATGGTCGGGCGAGTGACGATCCACCCGGGCGAAAGGAATTGGCGGGGAGGTCAGGCGAGGATTTTGTGGATGACTTCGCCGGCGACGTCGGTGAGGCGGTAATCGCGGCCGGTGTGGCGGAAGGTGAGGCGTTCGTGGTCCAGGCCGAGGAGGTGGAGGATGGTGGCGTGGAAATCGTGGACGTGGACGGGGTCGCGGCCCGGGTGGACGCCGTATTCGTCGGATTCGCCATGGACGAGGCCGGGCTTGACGCCCGCGCCGGCCAGCCATGATGAGAAGACCCAGTGGTGATGCTCGCGCCCCTTGGCGCCCTCCGATTCCACAAAAGGGGTGCGGCCAAACTCGGTGGTCCAAACGACGAGGGTGTCGCTGAGCATGCCGCGCCGCTTGAGGTCCTGGAGCAACCCGGCGATGGGCTGGTCGACGTTTTTGGCGAGGGGCGCGTGGGTGAGCATGTCGCCGTGGGCATCCCAATTGTCGGAGGAGCCGGAGTCGATCAATTCGACGAAACGGACGCCGCGCTCGACCAGGCGGCGGGCCATGAGGCATTGCCAGCCGAAGCCGGTGGTCTGCCCGCGCTGGAGGCCATAGAGGGCGAGCGTGGCGTCGCTTTCGGCGGAGAGGTCGAACGCGCGGGGGGCCTCCAACTGCATGCCGAAGGCGGTCTCAAAGGACCGGATGCGGGCCTGCAGGAGGGGGTCGCCGGGGCGGGAGGCAAGGTGGCGGCGGTTCATGCGGCCGAGGGCGGCGAGCTCCATTTCCTGCAATTTCTGGCTGGCGGCGCGGCGCTGGAGGTCGGGGATCGGCTCCGCGCCCGAGGCGACCCAGGTGCCCTGGTGGGCGCCCGGAAGAAAATCGCTGCCCCAAACCTGGCCCCCGGCGTAGGGGGATTTGGGCGCGAGGACCATGAAGGAGGGGAGGTTGCGGTTGACGGAGCCGAGGCCATAGCTGACCCAGGAGCCGAGGCTGGGCCGGGCGAACGTGAAGGAGCCGGTGTGCATGCCGAGGGTCGCCTCGTAATGGTTGGTGTGGTCGGACTTCATGGACCGCAGCACGCAGAGGTCATCGACGCATCCGGCCAGGTGGGGGAAGAGCGAGCTCACCTCGATCCCGGATTGGCCATGGGGGGAGAACTCCCACTGCGGCCGTTTCAGGAACATTTTGAAATCGCCCTTGCGGCCCTGGTATTCGGGCACCGAGATTTTTTTCCCGGCGTCCGCGACGAGGCGCGGCTTGGGGTCCCATGAATCGACCTGGGAGACGCCGCCGCTCATGTAGAGGAAAATGACCCGCTTGGCCTTGGGGGCAAAGTGGGTGGGCTTCGGGGCCAGCGGATCGTCGGCGCGGCCGCGTGCCTGGTCCTCCGCCAGGAGCCGCGCCACCAAGCTGGGGAACAGGAGCGAGCCGCCGGCGAGGGAACGGACAAACCCGCGCCGGGAGAAATCAAATTTGCAGTCTTCTTTCATGGCGAAGGGGGTCAATCCACATGCAGGAATTCGTTGCTGGCGAAAATTGCGCGCAGGCACGCGGCGAGGGCGGCGGTGTCCGGGTCGGGGCTGCCTTGGGCGGCGAGCTCGGCCCGGCATTCGGCCAGGAAATCGGCCGCCTCCGCGCGCTCGGACTCGGTGGGCCCCCGCCCGAGGGCCATCTCCCAAGCCATGGCGACTTTCCGGCGGGCATCGCAGGGCAGGGCAACGATGCGACGCGCAGCCGCGCCCGAGTTTTCGTGGACGAATGGGGAGTTGAGGAAAAAGAGGGCCTGGGTGGGGACGGTGGTGACGCGGCGGTCGGCGGCGGTGGCATTCGGGTCGGGGCCATCGAACAGGGCGAGGAACGGGTGGCGCTTGATCCGCTGGGCCATCAGGTAAACGCTGCGCTGGCGGTGGTCATACACGGCGCTGAACGGGGTGTGCTGGGTGTATCCGGCGGTGACGGGGGAGGGGAAGGGATGGGCCCGGCCCGGCGTTTCGTCGAGCTCGCCGCTGACCGCGAGGATCGAATCGCGGATTTCCTCCGCGCTGAGGCGGCGGCGCTGGAATGAGGCGAAGGCGGCGGCCTCGGGCGCGCCGCCCTCCACGGGCGCCTGCTGGTAAGCCGCGCTGGAGAGGATCAGGCGATGCATGGCCTTGACCGACCAGCCGCTTTCCACAAAGCGGGCCGCCAGCCAATCGAGCAGCTCCGGATGGGACGGCGGCTGGCCCCGGACGCCGAAATCGTTGGGCGTCGCGACGAGGCCGCGCCCGAAATGATTCTGCCAGACGCGGTTGACCATGACGCGCGCGGTCAGCGGGTGGCCAGGTTGGGTGAGCCATTCCGCGAGCTCGAGGCGTCCGCTGCCCGTCGCGCCCGGGGGCAATGGGCCGCCCCCGAGGGCCGGGATGGTGCCCCGGGGAATTTCGGGACCGGGCTGGCTGGGCTCCCCGCGAACCTGAAGCCGGGCGTTGTGCGGCGTGCCCTCCACGACGCCATAGGCGAACTCGACCGGCCCGGCGTCGAGCAAAGCGGCCAGCTCCCTGGAATCGCGCTCGGCCCCGGCCTTCAACGCGGCCAGGCGCGCGCGAAGGCCCTCGATGCGGGCCGCCCGGCGGGCATGGTCCTCGCCATCCGGGACGGCGACTTGGGCGGAGAGGGGCAGGAAGGGCGCTTCGCTGAACGCGAAGTTGTCCGCATCGAGCGAGGGGCGGACGCCGGGCCGGTGCCCATGGCTGTCGATGAATGTGTAATCAATCGTGCCGTCCCATCCCGGGGCGAGCGGACCGTGGAAGGAGATTTCCCCGGCACCCGCCGACAGGGAACCGGTGTAAGTCTTTTCCTTGAGGTTCAGCGAAAGCCGCACCTGCCGCCATTGCCCTGGCTCCAGGCGGGCGATGGCCTCCCATGAATCCCCGGCGCGCCGGAACAACTCGCGGCCCGTGAAGTGCAGTTCCACCGCGGCGGACGAACCCGGGCCGTGCCCGGCATAGTACCGCCACGCGCCCCCGTCCCCATCGCCCTGTGGACCGGTGCGGAAATCAAAGGCCACGTGCAGGACCGCGGCCCGCGCGGCGGTCCAAGGCTCCGGCAGGGTGAGCCCGAAGCCGTCGTACTCGGCCCGACGGGGCAGGCGCGCCCCCCGGCGGCCGGGAGGGTGAATGTTTTGGAATGGGCTTTGGGCGGCGGGGTCGATTTTGACCGCGCTGTTGGGCCCGGGATTCCATGGCGGGGCCGGCGCCGCGCCGTCGATTTGCTGCTCCATGCCGCCATCGATCCCGGCCAACCGCCGCAATTCGGCGGCGAGGTCCTCCCCTTCCCGTTCATTGGCCACATTGGCCAGGCGCGGGGGGCCCTTGGTGGCGGGGGCCACCGGCTCCCATTGCGCCCCAAAATTGTCCAGCTCCAGCAGGGGCCAGCCCGAGGTGGACCGGGCGCCGGACTCCAAGGCGACGTGGTCGATCCCGCCGGTCCACCCGGCGGCGAAGGGCTGGGCGCCGAAACGATTGGAGCTTCCCGAGCCGGTGACGACCCCGGAAAAGGTCCGCGCCGCAAGGTCAAGCGTGAGCTGGAGATTGTGCCATTCGCCGGGCTGAAGGTCCGCCACCTTGCGCAGGTCCGGGCCGCTCCGGGCGCCGAGGATCGCGGAGGAGAGGAACAACTCGACCGCCGCCGAGCCGGGGCGTTCGCCCACCCAAAACCGGTGCGCGGCCCCTGCGCCCTCCGGGGCGGCGGAGGGGCGGAAATCCAGGTTAAGGTGGAGGAGCGCGCGGCCGGCGCGGGTTTTCCAGACGTAAAGCGCCTGCTCGAGGCGGCGTTCCCGTGGGCCGGCCTCGAGCCTGACGCCATATCTTCCCGACGGATAAAGGTTCTTGAACGGGCTTTGCGCGCCGGGGGAAACGCTGACCGCCCCGTCGGCCAACCAAGGCGGGACGATCACTCCGTCGCTGCCCCCGGCGGCGTCCTTTTGCGTCTCGAAATCGCCGTCCGGATCGTGGAGGGACCGCAGCGCGGCGCTGGGCGCCGAAAGTTTATGGCGCTCAATCCAGTTGGCGAGAGCCGCCACCGTGCGGTCGAACTCCCGCCATTTCGGCCGCGACTCCCCGGGCGGGAGGAGCGGGAGCATGGCCCGCAATTTTCCTTTCTGCTCGGAGCCGGGAAAGGCGTAGCGGGCGCTGGCCATGATGCCGTAGAGCGAATAGTAATCCTTCATCGAGATGGGATCGAACTTGTGGTCATGGCAGCGCGCGCAGCCCAGGCTCAGACCGAGGGCCGCCTGTCCCAGGGTGTCGAGGGAGTCCTGGATGGTCAGGTGATGGTACTTCTCCGAGTCGAAGCCGAAGCGGCGGGAAACGGCGAGGAACCCGGTGGCGGTGGCGCGCTCGGCGTAATCGGCCCGTGGGCCTTGCTCCGCCAGAATGTCACCGGCGACCTGCTCCCGCAGGAACTGGTCGTACGGCTTGTCCTTGTTGAAGGAGTCGATCACGTAATTGCGGTAGCGCCAGCCCGGGCCGACCGGATAGTCCGCGGTGTCCCCGGCGGTGTCGGCGTAGCGGACGACATCCAGCCAGTGGCGCCCCCAACGCTCCCCGTAGCGCGGCGAATGCAGGAGGCGGTCCACCACCTTGGCGAACGCGTCCGGGGAGCTGTCGCCGAGAAAATCGCGGACTTCAGCGGGGGTGGGCGGCAGGCCCGTCAGGCCATAGGTCGCGCGGCGCAGGAGTTGGCGCCTGTCCGCCTCGGGCGCGGGCTGGAATCCCTTGGCCTCCAGCCGGGACAGGACGAAGTGGTCCACCGCCCCTTTGGGCCACCGCGTGTTTTTGACGGCGGGAACCGCCGGGTCGCGCACCGGTTGGAAACTCCACCAGCCGCGGAGGGCCTGGGCCTTGGCTTCCCAGGCCTGGGCGGAATCCGCCAGCGCGCCGGGAGGGCCGTCGCGCGGGTCGACCGCGCCCGCGTTGATCCACTCCACAAAATCGGCGATGACCGTGTCCGGAAGCTTGGTCCGATTCTTGGGCATCTTTGAATCCGTGCCCTGGTGCCGGATCGATTGGACCAGCAGGCTCCGGTCGGCGCTGCCCGGGACCAGGGCAGGCCCGGAATCCCCGCCCGCGCGGAGCGCCCCGCGCGAATCGACCCGCAGGCCGCCCTTTTGTTTTTCCGCCCCGTGGCACTCATAACATTCCCGCGCCAAGACCGGGCGGATCCGGTTCTCGAAGAAATCCGCCGACCCCGCGCCGGCGGCCGCGGCCGGGAACAGGGACCGGGCGGCCGCCAGGGCCACCAACGCCCATCCAAGAAGCCACTGCGGAGAGCGCGCGCGGGCTGGAGGCGGGTGGTTCACAAGCGGAAAAATACCCGAAGCGGCGGTGGATTGTCAGCATCTTTGCGGGAGGCCGCCGCGAGCCGACGAGGCGGAATTTGACAAGGCCGTGGTCAGGAAGCTTAATCTTTTCATGGCCTCCGCCCGATTCATTCTCGCCGCCGCCGCAATCACCTTTGCGGCGGGATTTTCCGCCCGCGCCGCCGCGCCCCAGGACGCCGGGGCGTTTGGACACTCGATCCACGGGGAGGCCTTTGACGAAGGCCCCCGGCAGGCGGCGCGTTTGATGGAGGGGATGCCCGACATTGATTTTCCCGTGACCACCCCCAGCGCCGAGGCGCAGAAATTCTTCAACCAGGGCGTGGGCCAGTTGCACGGGTTTTGGTATTTCGAGGCGGAGCGATCCTTCCGGCAGGTGGCGCGGCTGGACACCAACTGCGTGATGGCCCACTGGGGCCTGGCCATGGCCAACGCGCAGAACGAAAAACGGGCCAAAGGGTTCATGGAAAAGGCCGTCAAGCTCACCAACGGGCTGGCGCGGCGGGAGCACCTTTACCTCGACTCACTGGCGAAACTCCACCTCGGGTCCGACACGAACAAGGAATCCAGGCACCGCAAGCAGGTGCGCGACCTGGAGCAGATCATCGAGGAGTTTCCGGAGGATTTGGAAGCCCGGACGCTGCTCGCGTTCAAGATTTGGGAGGGCAACGGCGTGGCCAAAATCTCCAGCCACACCGCCACCGACGCGCTGGCCCGGGAGGTCCTCGCGAAAAAGCCGCTGCATCCGGCGCACCACGCGAGGATCCACCTTTGGAATGGCGAGGCCGACCGCCGCGCGCTCGACTCCGCCGCCCGGTGCGGCCAGGGCTCGCCCGGCATCGCGCACATGTGGCACATGCCGGGCCACACCTACTCGGGCGTCCATCGGTACGCGGATTCAGCATGGCAGCAGGAGGCCTCCGCGCGGGTGGACCACGCCTACATGATGCGCAACGGGATCCTGCCCGACCAGATCCACAACTACGCGCACAACAACGAATGGCTGGTCCGCACGTTCAACCACCTGGGCCGGGCGCCCGAAGCGATCGCGCTCTCCAAAAACCTGATTGAACTGCCGCGCCATCCCAAACACAACCGCCTCGAACTGCCCACCGAGCGGGAGAAGGCGGACAAGGCGCTGAAGGGGAAAGCCACCAGCGGCCGCAATGGCAGCGCGAAGCTGGGCCGGGAACGGCTGATCGAGACGCTGACGCGGTGGGAGCTGTGGGACGAACTGATCGCGCTGGGCGGCACGATGCACCTCGAGCCGACGGGCGTGCCGGAGGAGAGGGCGCGGCTCGCCCACGCCCTCGCGTTGGCGCACCTGGGCCGGGGCGACGCCACGCGGGCCGGGGCGCAAATGGAGGATCTGGAAGCGGCCATCCGCCTGCAACGCGAGCTGCGCCATGAGGACGTCGACGACGCCGAGATCGACGGCAAGGAGGACAACAAAAAGGAGGACGAAGTCGCCAAGGCGATGGCGGACGCCCTCAAAACCCACGCGGGGAAAATCAAACACATCGAGAACCTGCAGGCTGAATTGAAGGTCCTGCGGGACCTGGCGGCGGGCGAGACCAACGGCCTGAAGAAGTCGATCGAGGCGCTCAAGAACGTCCCGGCGGAGCGCATGGCCCAAATCTGGATGCGCAGCGGCGACACGAACAAGGCGGTGGAGGTGGCGTTGAACAGCGCCAAGGGGGGAACCAACCAGGTGTTGCCGCTCGCGAACCTCATCGACCTGCTGGCGCGGGCGGGCAAGGAGGAGGAAGCCCGGGAGAAATTCGCGGCGCTGCGGCGCGTGGCCAGCCAGGCGTCCCTTGACATGCCGGTCCTCAAGCGCCTCAGCCCGTTGGCGCGGAGCCTGGGGCTGCCGGAGGATTGGCGCGAACCTTACATCCAGGCGGGCGACGTGGGCGAGAGGCCGCCCCTCGACAGCCTTGGGCCCATCCATTGGGAACCGAGCCCGGCGCCCGAATGGACCCTTCGCCGCGCGGACGGCCGCAACGTCTCGCTCAAGGATTACCGGGGCCGGGCGGTTGTCGTTCTCTTTTACCTTGGATCGGGCTGCCTCCATTGCATCGAGCAACTCAACGCGTTCGCGCCGAAGGCCAAGGAATTCCGCAAGGCCGGGCTCTCCATCGTCGCCATCAGCTCCGAGCCGGCCTCGGACCTGAAAAAAACAATGGAGAAAAGCAAGGAGGGCGGGAAATTCCCGTTCCCCATCCTCTCCGACGAAACCAAGGCGGCCTTCAAGGCCCACCGCGCCTTCGACGATTTTGAGAACACCCCGCTGCACGGCGCGTTCCTGGTGGACGGACGCGGGATGGTGCGATGGCAGGACATCGGTTTCGAGCCCTTCTCGGACGCCGAATTCCTGCTGCACGAAGCCAAACGCCTGCTCGCGCTGCCCCCCGGCGTCACCGTGGCCAAAGCCCCCACCGCGAAGGCGCGCCCCGCCCAACGCGCCGCCAAAAAGCGATAGAAAAGTCTTCGCCCCGCCGACCGTGGCGGGCTTGGCTGAACGGTGGGCCTCCGGGCCCATTCACAAAGCCGCTACGAATCGAGGATTTCCCCGACGACAACCTTGGGCGTCCCCGAAATTGCGCGCGCCGCCTGCATTCCGCTCATCGTGGCGGACTCCACGCACCCAACATTGAAGCTCGTGCGGGTCCAGTCACCCGCGAGGAAAAGATTCTCGAACCCTGACTCCCAGGA
>CAZSXX010000091.1:0-946 GCA_964611245.1 uncultured Verrucomicrobiota bacterium
ATTGGTGACGCATCCATGGCAGATTGGGCGGCGGCGGCGGATGTGTGAAGCGAAAACTGAAACCGCGCGGTTGTGGAACCGCGAAAATCGGCGGAAAATCTTCGATTTTCTGCTTGCGCCCCCTATTCACCGCCGTTTTACTACGCGCGTCGGCAGATTTTAACAGTAGACCAACACACCTAATACACTATGGCCAAAGCTCTGACCAAATCACAAATTGCAACGGCTGTTGCCGAAAAAACCGGCATCACCAAGAAGACCGCGGGCGAAGTCCTCGAGTACATCGCGGAACTCGCGTACAAGAACGCCAAGAACAGCTTCACCCTGCCGGGCCTCGGCAAGCTTGTTTTGGTCAACCGCAAGGCGCGCATGGGCCGCAATCCCGCGACCGGCCAGGAGATCAAGATTCCCGCCAAGAAAGTCGTGAAGTTCCGCGTGGCCAAGGCGGCCAAGGACGCCATCCTCGGAGCCAAGTAACCGGCCCATTTTTCCTTTCCACGGCGCCCCGGGCCTCCGGGGCGTTTTTGCGTACGCGCGGCCCAAGGCCGCCTATGGGCGGTCGGACATCCAATTCGGGATCATCGGGCGACGCTGAATCAACGCAACATTGCGAAGGCCCCCGGGCCGGTGGGAAGGATGGGATGTGGGCGTTTGGCCGGGAAACTGGGCCAAACTGCCGAATTTCTGGACACCCACGGCGCCCCGTGGAATCCGGCGAATGCGGAAAACCGTTGGAAAAAGCGTTTTCGTCAGGATGTTAACTCAACCTTGACAGTGGCGCTCCGATTGCTAGAAGTGACGATGCGGTTGGTCACTGGCAATCTGTGGACATGCATTTGGAATCATTATAACCCGCCAGTGGCTTGGTCCACGCCGCGATTCAAACATATGAACATCAACAAATCCCACGGGAAAGCCGGCTTCACGCTGGTGGAAATCATGATTG
>CAZSXX010000091.1:956-13224 GCA_964611245.1 uncultured Verrucomicrobiota bacterium
GGCCGCGATCGCCATCCCGAACTTCGTGAAGGCGCGCACGACCGCCCAAAAGAACGCCTGCATCAACAACCTCCGCCAGGTTGACGGCGCGAAGGAGCAATGGGCCCTGGAAAAGAAGAAGAGCGCGGGCTCGGCGGCGGTGGACACGGAAATCAACGAGTACATCAAGGGCGGCGCGCCCAAGTGCCCGTCCGGCGGCAGCTACACCTACGGCGCGGTGGACACCTCCCCCACCTGCAGCATCACCGGCCACACGCTCTAAGCGGGCGACCGTTCAGCGGATTATGCGCGAGGCTTGAGGCGAATTTCGTCTCAAGCCTTTTTTGCGGCGGTCCACGGAAGATTTGCTGGGCGGCGCGCCACTCTCCAAAAGGGGTGTATGCGTTTTAAATCGTCGGGCCGCGGCGGGGGCTTCACGCTGATCGAGATCCTCATCGTTGTCGCGATCATGGGAATCATCCTTGGCGTCGCGCTGCCCGCCTTCCTGAAATCGCGCAACCAGGCGCGCAAACAGGTCTGCATCGGCAACCTTTCCCAGATTGAGTCGGCCAAGCAGCAATGGGGCTTGGAGAACAACAAGAAGGACGGGGATGTGGTGACCGACGCCGACCTGTTTGGATCGAGCCTCTACATCAAGGTGAAGCCCAATTGCCCAGGCGGTGGATCGTATGACCTGACGGCCATTGGAACCCCGGCGAAATGCTCGCAGGAGGGGCACACCCTCTAAGCGGGTGGGTCGGACCGGTTGGTCATTTCGCGCTCGTGGCGCTGGCGAGCGTTCGCCGTCCCGCGTTGAATGGGGAGGGTCCATGGCCCTCCATCGCAGCCTGAAGGGTCTTCCGTTTTCCCGGAGTTTTTAGCGCGGAATCCTCGTCTGGAATTGCAAGGAAGCGGGACCCATCCTCGGCGTCGTAAGAGTGCCTCCAACGGAAATCGGGCTTTGCAACCGGGAAGGTCGTTCGTGAGCCGGGATTGGCTCGGGTGTAAATCGAGTATTCGAACGGAGCTTGACGATAAGCCCCTTGGGCCCAGCGCCGCAGCCAATGGCGCCAGACGATGGGCCGCCGCAGCAGGCGGGCCCACGCGGGGGCGGACTGATAGAACGCCTCGTGCTCCCGCCGCGCCGCCTCCGTGAAGCCAATGTTCCGGCCGGTCATCGCGAAGGAGGACGTGTATTCGCGCAGAAGGCCCATGCGCGCGCCGGATTCGATCACCCGCAACAGCCATTCGGTGTCGCCGACCATCCGCACATTTGGGTTGAACGCCAGGCCTTTCTTGAGCAGGCGCCGGCGGAAAAACGTCGCGCAGGTGAAGACCGACAGGTTCCCGTTCACCTGCGTGTGCAGTCGCTCGGGCTTCACTGTTTTTCGGTAGCAGACAAAATTCCCCCGCGCGTCGGTCACCACGGCGTCGCCAAAAAGGATGTCGGTGTCGGGATGCTCGGCGAAAAAACGGGCGACCCGCGGCAGGGCTCCGGGCAGGTACTGCTCGTCGCAATTGATGTAGGCCAGGATGTCGCCGGAGGTCCGCGCCAGGCCCCGGTTGATCGCCTCGTACATGCTGCGGTCCGGCGCGCTGATGGCCTTGACCCGCGCGTCGTCGAGCAGCCAGTCCAGGGTGCCATCGGTGGATCCGCCATCCTGCACCACGTGCTCCGCCTCCACGCCTTGGTCCGCCACGGAGGCGACGCACAGCCGGAGCCAGTCCGAATTGTTCCGGCTCGGCGTGACGATTGAAATTTTCATCCGCCCCGATGCTACCGTCCCATGGGCCGCGATGAATCGGGATTCCGCCGAATCAAGGGAGGTGGAGACGCCGAGCGGGCCTTCATGGACCCCGCCCCCGGCCCTCGAAACGGGGCTCCCTTAGCGCGCCCGGCGGCGACTGGGGTCGCGGACCTTCATGATGGAGTCTTTCGGCTCCTCGGAACACTGCAGGCCAGTTTGGTTCTGGGTCCCTTTTTCTCAAGAAAGGCAAGGAATGTTTGGACAATTGAATCTCGTTTTGATTCCTTATCCCCCGTTGACACTGCGCTTCAGCAAGAATTTCTGGAGCGGAGTGCGGGTCTTTTGGCTCCACTGGGTGAATGTCCTCATTCGTTTTTTTGGAAAATATATGCGAACTGGATGGGTTGGATTGCTTGTAGTATTAGTAAATATAAATATCAAAATTAGCGCATCAGAGGCCGTCTGGCTGGGCAGGCCATTCATAAAACTCGTGGATGAAGCCACGACGGTCCCTGGAGAGGGGCACTCCTTCAAGTCCTTTGCCGCCCCATTCGAGCCGAGGTTCACTCTCCGCGACCAAACGGTCCACCTGGTCGCGCCCGCCGCGACAGTCAATTTTAATCCCGCCCGCGGATTGTTCCGCCACGAAGCAGGCGTGCTGAAAACGCTGGTGTTCACGAACACCGTGGCGCCCGATGGAACGCCTTTCACCGACACGTTCTATCCGACCGATCTTGGCGACGGGGCCATCAATTTTTCGGGTTCAAGCCAGGAGGGCGCCAAGCAGGGGTTTTACGAACTGCGCGGTGGCGTAGTCACCAAGATTCTGGACAACACAGATCCCATTCCTGGTGGCTCCGGAACCTTCCTCGGCTTTGGGGGAACAGCCCGGCGCGGCGGCAGGGCGGTCGGAGCAGGGCAAACTTCCAGTGGCCTCACTGCAATGTTCCTCTTGGACGGCGTGACGGTCACCAAAATCGCCGACAGCGACACGGACCTCCCCGGCGTGGTCACCGGATTTGGCGGAATCACCGGGGTCGGCGTGTTTGGTTTCGACGGGGCGACGGCTGTCTTCGGGACACAAACCGGATTCGCCCCGAACGGCGCTTCCGCGGTCATCGCCTACACGGTGGGCTCGGGCTTCGAGAAAGTCGCCGACTCATCCGATTTCATGCCGGGCGATGCGGGTCGGTTCAACGGATTCGCGGACTCGGACGTGGACGGTGGTTCAGTCTTTTTCACGGCTTTCACCTCATCCAATCAGAAACGATTATTCTCCCGGACGCCCGCCGGGTCCACGGTGAGTGCCGCAAACAATGTCGGGCTGATTTCGGCGGCGGGCGCCCGTTCCGTTTATTACACGGCGAACAACGGGCTTTCGCGATGGACAGACGGCTACATTGAGGCGGTGGTCGTCCCCGGAAACACCATTGACGGCAAAACGGTGCAATCTGTCTTCGGCGTGAGCGGGCAAGGCGACGATGTGGCGGTTGGAATCCGCTTTGGCGACGCGACCCATGGAGTGTACTTGGCGGCAGGCCCACAGCCAGCCGCGGCGCCGCAGCTTGTGACGGACCTCCCCGCGTCGAGGACTTTTCTGCAGGGGTCCAATTCACGCCTCACCATTGTGGCCACCGGCGGGGCTCTGGCCTATCAATGGAGCAAGGATAGCGTCCGGATAGACGGCGCCACCGGGCCGTTTCTGGCGTTTCCAGCGGTGGCATTGGCCGACGCCGGGAAATACAAAGTTGTGGTTTCGAATTCCGTGGGGACAGTCGCGAGCGTGGAAACCACCCTCGCGGTCGCGCCCGCCACGACTCCGGCGATTTCAACGCCGCCCGCATCCGTCCTCGTGGCGGTTGGTGGGACGGTCACCTTCTCCGTGGCGGCGACAGGAAGCCCATTGTTTTACCAATGGCGTTTCAACGGCCAACCGCTCCCCGGCGCCAACCTGTCCAGCCTCCGCATAGATAGGGCAAGAGAGTCCGATTTCGGCGACTACTCGGTGGTGGTCAGCAACCCCGCCGGAAGCCAGACGAGCGCGGCGGCGTCGCTGGGCGTGGCCGCGCCGCCAACAATCAGCCGGCAGCCGGTCGGCGGCTTGGTCGCCACTGGAGCCTCGTTCACGTTCACCGTGGCCGCCTCCGGCGACGCCCCGCTGACCTACCAATGGAAAAAAGGGACCGCGAACCTCAGCCTGGCCACAGGACCCAGCCACACGATCTCCGCGATGTCGGCCGCCGACGCCGGGTTGTACTCCGTGGTCGTCAGCAACCCTTACGGGCAGGCCGTCAGCCAAGAGGCGATCTTGGCGCTGGATATTCCCGGAGCGAAACTTCCCATCGCCACCTTTCGAACCGCCCAGCCTGCGGTGAATGGCGGGCGGATCGTGGTTCCGCGGGACAACAACGACAGCTTTGGCTCGATCGACCTTTACGAACACGGTGCCTTCCGGACGCTGGTGGACAACACCATGACGGCCGCCGGGGCGGCGAGCCGATTCAAAAGCTTCGCCGCCGTCGAGATCGATGGCGATGATCTCGCATTCACCGCCACCCTCGCCGACAATTCGACAGGCTTGTTCCTTAGGACGGGGCCGGAAGTAAGGCGAATTGTTGACACGGCGGTTCTCCTCCCGGACCTGCGCGAATCGTTCACGTCAGTCTCGGTGTTCTCCTTGAGTGGAGGGAAACTCGCCTTTCAGGGAACCGGATCGGCCGGCACGAGCGGTGTCTTTCTTTACGATGGCGCCGTCCTCCGGAGAATTGCCGCCAAAGGTGGTGCCGCTCCGGGGGGGAGGGCATTCCTTAATTTTGGCGGCGTGGACATGGCGGCGGGAGCCCTTGTTTTCTGGGCCTCGCTGGACACCGGCGGCGGCGGGATATTCGCTTGGAAAGATAATGTTCTTTCAAAAGTCGTCGATTACCAGGCGAACACCCTGCCCGGGCTGACCCCCGGCTTTTTTGGGATTTCCAACCAGACCCCCGCCACCGATGGTGCGACCGTGGCGTTTACGACGGTGCGCGGAGCGGATCTGGGGGCTCTTTGGACGGCCAAGTTGGATGGGACCAGTCCTGTGAAGATCGCGGAAAAGGGGCAAGCCGCCCACAGCGGCGGACAGTTCAACACCTTTGACACGCTGGTCATGGATGGCGGCCAACTTGTTTTCTCGGGTTTCAACCAGTCTTTCCAGCGGATGATTTACCACACGAAATCGGGCGCCACCACGCGGATCATCGCGGAGACTGACACCATCAATGGGTTCGCGGGGCAACTCAGTTTCTCGAACGACGGTTTTTCAAATGGCCGGATGGCCGTAGGGCGCAACCAGTTTGGTTTCAATTACGACATTCTTCTGATCAATGTTTCCGCGGAAGCCGCGCCCGTGGCGGCTCCATCCATCGTGCAACAGCCGCCCGACTTGACGCTGAACATCGGCGAGCGCGCCCAGTTGGATGTGGCGGGGAACGCGCCGGGGCTTTCGTTCCAATGGTTCAAGGGCAACGCGGCGGTCATGTCCGCCACCACTGCGATCTTGGTGATTCCCGCGGTCCAGGCCCCCGACGCCGGCGACTACTATTGCGTGCTTTCCAATTCCGCCGGCAGCGCAACCAGCCGTGTCGCCCGCATCACCATCAACGGTCCGTCCGGGACGGCGCCCCACATCGCCGTCCAGCCGACGGGCAAGACCGTGGACCAAGGCGCCCCGGTGACCTTCAACGTCGGGGCGGACGGGACCGGGCCGCTCACTTACCAATGGCGCAAGAACAACGAGGACATTCCGCCCGCGACCAATTCGACATACTTTATCGCCAGCGCGCAGCCATCGCACGCCGGCTCCTACACGGTGGTCGTCCGCAACCTCCTCGGCAGTGAAACGAGCCAGCCGGCCGTCTTGGCCGTGACGCCGGTGGTTGTCGGGACTGCGCCCAACATTTCGACCCAGCCGATGGGCGCGACCGTCACAGCCGGCGCGGAGGTGAACATCACGGTCGCGGCCAATGGGTCCGAGCCGTTGGTTTACCAATGGCGCAAAGGAACGATGGCCGTCGATGGAGCCAATGGGCCGACGCTGCATTTTGGCTCGGTCTCCACGGCGGACGCGGGTGTTTACTCCGTGTTCATCTCGAACGCCCTTGGGAACATAACCAGCATGTCCGTCCAACTGGTCGTCAATCCGTCGCCCACGGCGGCGCCGCAGATTGTCTCCAGTCCCCGGGGCCGCCAAGTCAACGCGGGCGAGCGCGTGACCCTCACTGTCGCCGTGTCCGGGGCCGGCCCGTTCACCTTCGTGTGGAAACGGAACAATTCCGTTATCGCCACGGCCACCACTGACTCGTTCGACATTCCGGCCGCCTCCGCGGCCGACGCAGGCTCCTATGTTGTCGAGGTTTCCAACGCGGGCGGAACGACCCCGAGTGCGGCCGCAAATGTCGTGGTCATCATCCCCCCCACCGTCTCCCAGGATCCTGTCGGGCTGACAGTCGGCGAAGGGGCTTCGGTGGTGTTCAGCGCGGCCGCGACCGGAACGGAGCCATTTGGATTCCAATGGCGTAAGAACGGGGCCGACCTGCCCGGCAAAGTTGGGCCGCAGCTCATCCTTTCCGCCGTGACGCTTGCGGACGCGGGCGACTACAGCGTCCGTGTGTCCAATCCCGCGGGCAGCGCCACCAGCCGGAATGCGGCCTTGGTCGTCCAGCCCGTCACCGCGCGCGCCTTGGTCCTCGAGGAGATTCAGTTCATTGAGGATCGGCTTGCGGCCACGCTCGGGATCGACGCGTTGGGCAACGAAAACCGGGTGGCTCTGAGCATTGCCTTCAACCAGGCGGCCTTCCAGTTTTTTGGGGTGCAGCTTCTGCTTGCCGATCCGGCGAATCTCGGCGGCAAAAAAGGGGTGCATCCCGGGATTGCCCGCGCGGATTCGATATTGGCGGTCGACACAAACCAGCTCCCATCCGGGCTTGTGGGCGTCACGATCTCGCTGCCCCCGGGCCAGACGCTGCCTCCCGGCCATTCGGAGCTTGCCAACCTCGTGTTCCGGCCCATCGAGCCCAACGCCTCGCTGGCGGACGCCCGGCTTGCCATCACGAGCGGCCCCGTCGAGGCGTCTATTTCCGACGCGAACGGGAATTCCCTGGCGGTCACGCAGGCGGTCCTCCCGGTCGGCGCCCCCGCCTCGGTGAGCCCGACACCCAGCAACGCCAACGGGCTTTTCTTGCAGGCAATCACGGTGGTCAATCCCGGCGCGGCGGACATTTTCGCGCGCATTTTGGTGCGTGGCTTGGGCGTTGATTCGCTGGGCAACCCGATCCGCCTGTTCAACGCGGCCGGGTCCGCCAACGGCGTGCCGTTCCTGCTGGCCGGGCCGGTGCGGGCCGGCGTTCCGATGGTCGTCGCCGCGGAGTTTTATGTCTCCGATCGGCGGACCGTTCCGACGCCGTCCATCGAGGTCCAGATTGGTTCTGATTTTGCGCCAGCTGTTTCCGCGAGCCATCCGGTCACGATCACGCGGCGCGACGGGCCGGGCGGCCTGAGAATCGTCGAATTCCTGACCGCCCCCGGCGTGGCCTACTACATCCAGTACGCCCCGGGCGCCGCAGGGCCATGGCGCACCTCCTTGCCGGCGGTTTCGGGAACCGGCAGCCGCGTGCAATGGATTGACAGCGGTCCGCCGCGGACTGATTCCCCACCTTCCGCCGCTCCGACCCGGATTTATCGCGTGTTCCAACAATAGGCCGCGCCCTTAATTCAAATTGATCATGAAGAATCCTTTGCAACTTGGAGTGGCGCTGCTGGCGCCGATCGCGGTGGGAAACGTGCTGGCGGATGGCGAAAATCCCAATCGTCTGAGCCTCGGTGGCAGCGTTCTGGTGAACGCCAAAACGTCGGTGCGGCATTTCGGCGTCGCGTATGCCCCGGGCGTTTTTGATGATGGGACCGTGCTCACGGACATCAGCGGCAACGCCGGCGGGCAAACCTGGAATTTTGGTTACCAGAACGACCCGGCCACGGCTTCCAGCCTGAACCTTCACCGGACTCCATCGCCCCGCGAGGGTTCGTTGCGCGACCGCAACGACGAGCCACGGCCGGGTTTCGAATTCACCGCCGGGCGGCGGCTTTGGACGCCCGGGCGCGGCGTCACCCTTGGTTTGGAAGGAGCCTCCGCCGTGAATTTCATTGACGCCACGGACCGGTCCAGCGTCACCGGCACGGTGGCCAGCCAGCAATCCACCTTTGGCGTTCCCGCCGGTGTGCTCCTTCCGCTCGCCCCGTATCAGGGGACTTTCGCCGGCCCCGGCCCGTTGCTGAACGCCTCGGCGGCCTCGACCCAGTCAGTCCCCGCTTCGCTCAGGTCCGATTTCACCAGCCGCGTTGACGGATTCATTCTCGCCCTAAAAGCCGGCCCATTCGCGGAGTTCCAGCTTTCCGATTCCACCCGCCTCGAATTGGGGGCGGGCGGCGCGCTGGCCCACAGCGACTTGGACTTCACCTATTCCGAGACGTTCCGCGCTGGGTCTGGCGTCGCGACGCCTCCAGCCGCGCGCGCCGGATCGGCCTCGCGGGCGGAATGGTTCGCGGGGTTTTATGGCCGCCTGCTCGCGAACGTCAATTTGGACGTGCACAGCTCCCTTTTTCTTGGCGCGGAGTATCTTTCCTTCGACACGGCTTCCGTGGCGGCTGGCTCAAAAACCGCCAAGTTGGACCTGCGCAACCTTTGCCAGTTGAAAATTGGCTTCGCGTTCGACTTTTGATTCAATCCAAGTCACGGCATTGTCCAAGGCCGGGAGCCATGCGGGTCGGTGATCACGCTGGCTGTGCGGCGGCGATGAGGGCGAGGACCTGCTCGACGGCCTCCTCCGGCTTGGCGGCGGAAAGGGCCCCGGCGCGGACCTTGATTTCGACCTCGCCCTTGGCCAGGGATTTCTCGCCGATGGCAATGCGGATCGGGATGCCGACCAGTTCGGAGTCCTTGAACTTGACCCCGGGCCGCTCCTCGCGGTCGTCGAGGATCACTTCAACCCCGCGGGCCGTCAGCTCCGCGTACAGTTTTTCGGCCAACGCCATCACGGGGCTGCCCGGGACGACGCCCAACGGAGTGATGCAGACCGCGAACGGAGCGACAGTGATGGGCCAGATGATGCCGTCCTTGTCGTTGGACTGCTCGATGATGGCCTGCATGGTGCGGGTGATGCCGATGCCGTAGCAGCCCATGATCGACGGCTTTTTGGCGCCGCCCTCCTCGACGTAGAGAGCCTCGAGCGACTCGGTGTATTTCGTCCCGAGTTTGAACACGTGGCCGACCTCGATGGCGCGGCGGATATTGAGGGGCGCGGCGCAGGTGGGGCACGGTTCGCCCTTGGCGACCAGGCGCAGGTCCGCCCATTTTTGCACCTTGATGTCGCGTTCGATGGAGACGTTACGGAAATGGAAACCGTCCTCGTTGGCGCCGGTGGTCATGCCGGTGACGCCGCGCAGGGATTCATCCGCGTAAATGGGCAGGTCCGCCACGCCGACGCCGCCGAGGCTGCCGGGCAGCGCGCCCAGGGCGCCCTTGATTTCGTCGGGCGTCGCGGGGCGCAGGTTGGCCGCGCCGGTGGCGGCGGCCAATTTGACTTCGTTCAGTTGGTGGTCCCCGCGCATCAGCACGAGTATGATTTTGCTCTCGACGAGGAAGACCAGCGTCTTGATTTGCTGGTGGTGGGCCACACCGTAGGGCGGCTTGGAAAGCGCGTTGATGGAGACGATGCCCGGGGTGGGGAATTTCTCGGGCAGGGCGGAGGGATCGGCGGCCGGTTCCGGCTGCTTGGTCAGGCGGCTGGTCGCCTTCTCGATGTTGGCGGCGTAATGGCCCGTCTCGCAATACGCGACCTCGTTTTCGCCGGTCTCGGCGGGGACCATGAATTCGTGCGAATATTTGCCGCCGATGATGCCGGTGTCGGCGTCCACCGGCATGGCCCGCAGGCCGCACCGCCGGAAAATGCGGACGTAGGCGTCGTACATTTTCTGGTAGCTTAGTTGCGCCCCTTCGTCCGTGATGTCGAAGCTGTACGCGTCCTTCATGATGAATTCCTTGGCGCGCATCAGGCCAAAGCGCGGGCGGATTTCGTCCCGGAACTTGGTTTGGATCTGGTAGAAATTCTTTGGGAATTGGCGGTAGGAGGCCAGCTCCGCGCCCGCGAGCGTGGTGATCACCTCCTCGTGCGTCGGTCCCAGGACCCACTCCTTCTTGGCGCGGTCCTTCACTTTGAACAGCGCGTCGGCCATGGCGTCATACCGCCCGGTCTTTTGCCAAATCTCCGGCGGCTGCAGGGCGGGCATGAGCACCTCCAGCGCCCCCGCGCGGTCCATTTCCTCGCGCACAATCCGCTCGACCTTGCGCAGGACCCGCAGGCCGATCGGCATGAAGGTGTAAAGGCCGCCCGTCAGTTTGCGGATCATCCCCGCGCGCATGAGCAATTGGTGGGAAACGATCTCCGCGTCGGAGGGCGTTTCTTTCATCGTGGGAATCAGCGTCCTGGACCAGTACATATATGCAAAAGCCCCATTCTGGGGAGGGAAATAGGTGCGTGAAAACGGCCAACAAGTCAATTTCGATCGGTCGCGTTTTGGGCGGCGTCGACAACCGGCTGGCCAAGGGAGGCGGGAGGATTATGATTGGGGCCGTGAATCGATGGGTGGTCATTTTTCTCGGGCTGGCCTTGTGCGTGGCCATGGCCAACGCCGCGTTGGCGGAGGGGGAGTCGGCGGAAATCGCCGAACTGCGCGTGCGCCGCCGCCTCGACGAGGTCATCGCGCCGGGCCGGGATGAGTTTGAGAAACAGGTGTTGTTGAATGACTGGACGCACCGCCAATTCCGCAAGTTTGGCCAGCCATCCACCAAGGCGCGCGGGGCGTTGGAGGTCCTGGAGGCGGTCGACGCGGGCCACACGTTTTTCTGCGCGCAGTACGCGGAGACGCTGGTTTCGGCGGCGGCCAGCCTCGGGTGGGTGAACCGCGCGTTGGCCCTTCGGCGGCACCAAGGGGTCAATGCGCGGGGCGGCTCGACCGAGCACACCACGACGGAGATTTGGTCCAACCAGCACGGGAAATGGGTGATGCTCGACCCCACCAGCAACATGTATTTGGAGAAAGACGGCGTGCCCCTGAACGCGTGGGAAATCCGCGAGGAATGGTTTTACCGGGGCGGGACGAACTTGGTCTTCGTGGTTGGCAAGGAGCGCGCCCGTCACCGCAAAGCCGACCTGCCGATCTTCCTGGCAAAGTTCGCCGGCTTTGGGGACCTGACGGTCGATCCGGACGAACTCGATAAATACGGCTTCATCGGCTATATCCCAAACACCAATTTCATGGACGCAGGAAATGACTACGCCGGGATGTTCATTGTGAAGGATGGACTGTGCGCGGGCTCGAAATGGCACGAGCGCGCGCTCCCCGCCAACCCGGCGTCCGACCCCTATTTTCCGATTGGGCAGGCGGCTTTGGAGACGTCGGCGGCGGATGGGGAGATCGTATTCACTTTGCGGACGCTGACGCCGAACCTGCGGCGGTTTGAGGCGCGGGTCAATGGGGGCAAGTGGGAGGAATGCGGCGACCGCTTCGCATGGAAACCGCGCGCGGGCCAAACCGCGATTGCGTTCCGGACCGTGAACAAATTTGGCCGGGTCGGGCCCGAGTCGTCCGTGAGGCTGAGCGCGCAATGAAGGAATTCCTGCGGGGCGAACGGGAGCGCCGGATCGAGCGCGGCCTGCAGCGGGAGCTGAGGTGGCTGGAGGGCGTCGAGGGGACCGAGGTCCTCTGGGAGGGGCGTCGGCTCGTGAACTTTTCGTCCAATGATTACCTCGGGCTTTCTCGGCATCCCAAGCTCAAGCAGGCGGCGATGGCGGCGACGGAGCGATTCGGGGTCGGCGCGGGGGCGTCGCGCTTGATCTGTGGCACGCTGCCGCCCCATGCGGCGCTGGAGCGCGCCATCGCCGCGTTCAAGGGCACGGAGGCGGCGTTGAGCTTCTCGACGGGATACGCTGCGGCGGTGGGAACCATCGGCGCCCTGGTCTCCGCGCGGGACGTGGTGGTCATCGACAAGCTGGCCCACGCCTCGCTGGTGGATGGCGCGCGGTTGAGCGGGGCGAAGCTCCGTGTGTTCGCGCACAATGACCCCGCGGACCTGGAGAAAATCCTCGGCTGGGCCCGTTCGGAGAAGCCGGACGCCCACGTCCTGATCGTGACGGAAAGCGTTTTTTCGATGGATGGCGATTGCGCGCCGCTGCGGGAATTGGTGGCGCTGAAGGAGAGGCACGGCGCGTGGCTGATGGTGGACGAGGCGCATGCCCTGGGTGCGCTTGGGCGGCGGGGCAGGGGGCTGGCGGAGGCGCTGGACGAGGAGGAGGGGCCTGCGATCGCTGCGGGCATCGACGCCCAGATGGGCACGCTCGGAAAAGCGGCGGGCGCGTCGGGAGGATTCATCGCGGGTTCGAGCGCGCTGATTGATCACCTCATTAATTCCGCCCGCCCGTTCATTTTTTCCACGGCGCCCAGCCCGGGCG